>JAGDYV010000161.1:0-43457 GCA_049116495.1 Hyphomicrobiaceae bacterium
GGGTTCAAGGTCGGATCAACAAGTGCCGAAGCGCAGAAACTGCTCGGCACATCGGAGCCGGGCTCGTGTCCCGTGCTCGCACCTTACTACTTCGACACGCCAGCCAAGATCATCTTGGTGCCGGACCAAATGCCTGCCCTCGAAGGCGAATTCGCCTTTCGCCTGGGCGATGACCTGCCGTCGCGCGCCGCCGCTTACAGTGAGACGGAAGTCCGCAACGCCATTGATGGGATTGCCGGCGCCATCGAAGTTGTCGGTACGCGCCTCAAGGGCGGTCTTGCCGGCAAGGGGCGCTTCCTGGTGACCGCCGACAGTGGTGCCAACATCGCGCTCGTCGTTGGCCCCTGGCAGACCAACTGGCGCGATCTCAACCTCAAGGCGCATCCGGTCGCGATGCACGTTAACGGCGTTGTCAAAGGCAGTGGCACCGGTGCGCGGGCGCTCGATGATCCGATCAATGTGATGGTTTGGCTCGCTAATCAGCAATCTGGGCGCGGCCGCGGCCTAAAGGCAGGCGATGTCGTTTCAACGGGCACCTGCACGGGTCTCGATCCGGTCGCGCCCGGCGATCAGGTTTTCGCTGATTTCGGCACGCTCGGCAGCGTTGACATCGTGTTTGAGTGACGGGGCACGAAGGTTCGGTTGTCGTCGATACCGTCGAGCTAATCGATGCGTTGGCGATTTTCATCAGCAAGCCCGGTGAGGAGAGGCTTGCCATCCTTGCCGACCCGGAATTCACCAAAACGCGCCTTGCTGTATTTGGCGCCCTGGCCTTCCGGAAAGAAGTACGCATTCGTCCCAATCACGACCCGGCCGCCCTGCATACGAATCTGTAGGACGATGTCGCCATAAATGGTGTCGGCGCCCCTGTAAGCATAACGATTGATCGTTGCGACGTCGTCCTTGTCGATGCTGGCACTGGCCCAGACCGGCGTTTCGTTACGTCGTCGTGTCCTGTTCGACCGTGGTAGCCGGGGCGCCCTAATATTGAGTGCCATATAATCACCACGCATCAATGACCGTGGATCGACCGGGCCAAGGGCGATGAAAATTCGCCGGCCGTTCTTGATGATGTCTTCGTTCTGCCAGATGCCGGTCCCGACGGTGGCCGCTGTTGCCAGCACCGAGACAAGCGTCAAAGCAATTGCAAGGACGGGTTGCGTCGTCGGACTGTGTTCTGTCGGCAACGTTATGGCCCGGTGCAATTCACCACTCGCCAGTATGACGCCACCAAGCGCGATGCCGAGGCAGCCGAGCAGGTAGGCTTTGGCAGTCAGCGGCCAGCCCAACCAGTAGTAGAACGAGCCGATCAACCAGATGATCGCAAAGGCTGAAAGATAGGTGAGCGGGCGATGTCCCGTCACTCTCGCTGCCACGTAAATCGCAAAGGCGCCGGCAATCGGCGGGCGCACATAGGCGAGGACGGCAAGTACGCCACAAATAGCGGCCGTAGGTAGATTTCGCCAGGCACTGCCGCGACTCATGAGGAAGGTTATGCCACCGCCGACCAGGGCAAGCGCGAGACCATTGCTGATGTTCGGGCCGAGTTCGATTGGTATCGTTGCATTGGCCAAGCGCTGGAAGCCCCGGCTCAGCAGGAAGGTCGGATTGCCTGCTAACGTGATCATCAGCGCGCCGCCGCACCAGCCCGTAACGAATGCCTGCGCACGCGCAATCGAAGTCTGTGAGAAGGTCGTCATGCTGATCGCCTGCCCGTTTATCCGGCTAAGGCTGAGGGCGCCGATCGCTGCCACAACCAGACATGCGATCGTCCAACGGATGTCAGGCAAATCGGAAGCGTTCAATCCTTTGAGCAGGTTTGATACCGCAAACACAAAGAAACCGGCCGAGGTTGCGCCAAGCAGGCTGGCGACCCAGCGAACGGGGACGACCACGGCCAGACCTGTACAAACCGCCAGCATGCCAACCGCAGCGAAAGTTCTGGGCATATCGCGAAACACGGCAAAGCTCAGCAGTAGCAAGCCGATTACGAGCCCGATGAACGCCAGTTGCTGACGAAAGCTCTTCGAGTCGCTACCTCGCATCAGCGCGATTGCGCCAGCCAACGCTGCGACGCTCATAATGTATGTCGACATTCCCTCCCAGAGGGCGCGCCCGAATGTCAGTGCCAGAAACGCGATAACAGGAACCGCCGTCAGAAGGGCACCGACACCACTCAATACGGTGACCGGCCAGGTGTTTGTGTCTCGTCCGGCATCCGCATTCGTGGACAGAGTAAATCGGGTGTCGCTCTGCGCACCGGCGATTTTGAGGATCGCCGCCGCACTGCCGGCTATGACGACGGCGCTGATCAACCCGGTTAGCAGCAATCCACCTTGATCGTAGCTCGTACCCAGCAGCGGTTTCGCAAGCGCGTATATCGTCAAGACATCGAGCCCGAACGTGGCAGCGGTCAGCAGCATCAAGTCGAACGGCCTGAGCCATGCGAGACCCACAACGGCGGCGGCCATGATGGCAAGACCAATCCAAAATGGTGCGCGGTCCGGCCCGGCGCCAATCGCCGACGAGACGACGAGAAGGCACGCCAGAATGCCGGCAAGGCGAAACGCCCAGTGTGTTGATCCGATGAACCGCTCAAGACCCGACCACGGCGAGAGCAGCGCGCCGAGTGCGATGGCAATTGCCCATGCCGTCAGGGCGTCCAATACGTTTTGCGAGTATCCCGGACCCTGCGCTGCCAACCATAGCGGCAGTGCCGTAAATGCGATGACGACCCACAGACACCACACCGCGTCGTGCCGCGCGGCAATGACCCAGGGCAGGGCAACGGCGGCCCAGACAGCAAACAACTCGTAGGCATCGGCAGTGCTCTGGTAGGTTTGGCCGAACAATGCGAACAATCCGCCAATTGCGAACACGCCGAGGAGCGCGGCGGCGACCCGTGCCCGGGATGAGACGATGCCAATTACGGCGGCAGAAAGGATGATGCTGGCGACAAGCGTGAAACGACCGACTTTGCCGAAGTCCTGCCAGTTCGCCGCGATCCAAAGAATGAGCCCGAGCCCAACGAGTGCCCCGGCAATCAGTAACCCGATCAAGGCGGGCGGCGCGCCCCACGGTACACCGATTGTGCTGGCTCGAGGTTGCGAGAGCATTGGCGGCCTACTTGAATTCGATCTCGACAAACGCGAAGTCGAAGTCATTGGCGTTGATCACATTGTGGTGCACGCCAGCCTTGCGGAAATAAGATTGGCCGGCGGTGAGTTCGGCATATGCTTCTTCGCCCGTCGGCGCGATCAGTTTCAGGAGCCCGTCCAGCATCGGCACCACGACGTAGTCCATCTCATGCACGTGGAAGCCGGTCTCGGCGCCGGGCGCAAACGACCATTTGGTGACACGCGTTCGCTTGTTGTCTTCTTGTAGCGCGGGCGTGGCGGCGAGAGGCGGTTCTAACATGTTACTGAGGCTCCGGATGACATGGGTCCGCGCAAGCCTAGCGCAACGCCGCGTCAGCTGAAAGCCACTGCAAGTGTTGTCGCTTCGCTGATCTTAAGAACAGCTGCCGCCACCAAGCACACAGAACTTCGCGCAATGCGCATGGCACAGCTTAACAGCGCCATCGGCAAACATACCGCCATCGGCCTTGACCATCTCGGTTAGCGTCGTGCCCATGTCGAATTCATCCTGATAGGGCAGTAGCGTGCATGGCATCACGGTCGGCTTGGCAGCGCCTTTACGTTTGACCACCATACGGCTTGTCGCGCACATCATATCAACAGGGCGTTTGCCGAGTATGCTCCAGCACGCCGTCGTGATCTCGGGCACGTCATGTAGGCCGTCCATTTCGGGCAACAGCACCAGGCGGCTGTGATCGTTCGGGGCGATCGGCCAATTGTGCTCGGCAATCAGGTTCGCATAGCCGGTCCTGGAACTGGCATCATCTTCGTCCCAGCAAGTCCGCCCGGCAATCGCCAGCGAAAAACCGTTCTGCGCCAGCCAGTCGAGGCCATCCAGGGTCTTTTGCCAGGTGTCTGGCCCGCGCTCGCATTCATGTAACGCCTGGCTGTAATGATCGATGCTGACACGCAACGTCAGGCGGTCGCCATACGATTCGTTGAGTTTGACCAGGCCGTCCCTGATCTTCGGGCGCTGCATCGGCTGCATCGCGTTGGTCAGGATCAACACGTTATGGCCGCGCGACAGCGCATCCTCGGTCATTGCCAGCATGTCGGGGTTGAGAAATGGCTCGCCACCGGTAAATCCAATTTCCCGTGTGCCGAGCTTGAGGGTCTCAACCTCGTCAAGCAACTCTTTGACTTCGTTGGCTCTAATGTACTCAAGGCGATCGTTGCGCGGGCTCGATTCGATGTAGCAGTTGATGCAAGCGATGTTGCACAACGTGCCTGTGTTGATCCACAGCGTGTCGAGTTTACTCAGCGGAACCTGCGCGCGCGGCTCGCCGGCCGCCGTCCTGTCAGGGTCCTCGAACTTCCCGAGTGCCCTGGCAACACCCTGCGGCCTAAACTCAACATTCACGATCACCCACCCCATTTTTAAATTTCGCCCGTGCGACGGATGTCTCTAGCACACGGCGTTGGTCGACAACACTCACATTAGATTTATCGCGCTTTTGACGTTATTATCGCCGCATCCTGGCGCATCGACGACACATCTGGGTTGCTGCACGCGTGGCGCGTACACCTTGCGCGACAAAAGCGGCCAGAACGGGTCTGGCGCCCGGACCGGTTACTCGATGACTAGCTGCTGGATGGCTGGCACGAACTGATGGATTTAGGTTTTGAGCGATCGCGCCCAGCATGGTATCGCTGACGTCAAGCGGGTGTAGCTCAATGGTAGAGCAGAAGCTTCCCAAGCTTAAGACGAGGGTTCGATTCCCTTCACCCGCTCCACGCAAACGGTGTCCGCCACCCGTGCCTCGGCCTAGTTTTTTCCTTTCATGTCCTTGACACAACCTCGCTGTTCCGCCAGTCGCGCAATCGCGATCAATGCCGGGCGATATTCGAAATGAGTCGTTTCATAACGATACCACTTGCCGCCCCAGATGAACCCGTGGCGTTCGAAGATGGCAACGACTGCCGGCGGAATGCGGTTGCGATAACGAATCGTACGAAGTTTTTTGCCGCGCGAGAAGCGTCGCCAGTAATCTCGGAATTGCGGGTTGAGGTCGATCGCGATGGCGAACGCGTGCACGTCGAGTTGATCCGTGTCGGCAATGTTTACCCATTGCATGCTTCGCGCGGGTTTCTTGAGCAGGTTGTGATACTTCGCCGGCAACTGACGCAGGTCGTCGCGAACGCGCCGCAACGCGTCAGCCGCGCCGTGACGCGTCGAGAAGCGGACCTGCGTGCCGAACCAGTCAACCAGCGTCGTTGTACGTTTGACCTGATATTCGTTGGCGCCATAGGCTAGGCGCAAAAACGCAGCGCTGCGAATGTGTCCCGGATCAAAGGCGACCTTGCGGCCTAGTGTGCACTTGCCGATCGGATAAATCTGCGCCAGTTGATCCTCGATATCGGCGTTGTGTAGCTGCGTCAGGTAATCTTTGTTGCGACCATCATCGATCACGACCGTGCGATTGTTCATCAGCCGCATGATGTTATGCGTCACAGAATAGATTAGGTCAGGATAGGCCTGCTGCAGCAGGGCGATGCGTTCCTGCAAGGTGACCCTGCCGCCATCAGCCCGCGCGGGCACAGCATAATGACCTGTCAGCATGCAGCAGACAAACGCCACTGCAGCCAGCCTCAAACGAAGGTCGATCAATAGCGCGTCTCCGATAACCAGATCTGCCCACGATCTATCGCGATTCGGTGAGCGGTTTTCAGATGGTGTGCGGGCGCAATGATTTCGACGCGCAGGCGTTGTGCAGAACTCGATTGTCGCGCGATTTAGACCTGGCTCGGCGGCTGGTCGCTCGTCATTGAGAGCGAATCGAAGGTGCGAGTGGCATCACGCTGCATGTCGACGTCGTCCGCCAAGAGCCGGGTGATATCCGAGCACATCGAGTGTACCAGCGTGCTGATGACGTCTTCGGGATCGTCTTCCGAGTAGCTGCGCAAAATCCAAGATTTCAGTACAAGGTCGTTACTGTCTTCCGCATCACAGGTCGCTGCCAGCCAAGCCGCTTCCTGGCGATAAGCCTCGCCTTGCTCTTCAATCTTTAGCGCCGGATGACTGACTGGTATCGGACCGTCGAAGACCCGCTGCAGCTCATCGATGATCATCTGGCCCAATGTATATTTCGCATACGCTTCCTGGATCGTTCTGGTCATACGCGTCATCTTACCCCGCTTTAAACGATCAAGCTGACGCATCCGTCATCACGCTCGATCTAAAATTATTTCTCCGCCCTCGATATAAATATTACGATTTATTCATGTTGAATTCATCACAACACAATTTCGCAACCGATGCAATTTGGGGTGGACTGAATCCGGCCATCAAACAGGGGAAAACTACGGATAAGTGTCGCCCTATCGCCGACGGGATGCTCGGCTCTGCGATCGTCGCTTGTCGCGCGACTTTCGAACTTCATAAGCGATCGGCGGCGCGCGTAGGCGCCTTCGCGGGGCATGTTCGGTCTTTTCCCAGAGATGAGGATACCAAGCGATCTGCACGAGGGCGCGATAGCCGGCGGCAGAGATCATCAACCAATAGATGGGTGCTGCCAGGAGGTGCCCGTTAAGGTCGCTCAAATCGGCGCGGCGGGCGCTGATCAATGCAGTGACGAGTGTCGCGGATATTCCTATCGCCAGTTCCATAGCCCCTACAACAAGTGCGGCGTGATGCAGAGGGGCCGCGGCACTGGCAAAGGGTGCCGGCCGGCTGAGTTCGATACCGATGGTGATCAAGAAGATCGGATAGGCGAGGAGTGACAAGAGAAAGCCTGCAAAAACAGCATGAAAGCCGGCGGTACGCCAAATACCCAGTTGCTTGAGTAAGCGCCAGGGTTCGCGGGTGTGCACAAGGTAGGTTTGCATCCAGCCTTTGATCCAACGTGTACGCTGCGGCAGCCATTGTCGAAACGTGGCAGGCGCTTCCTCTCGGGTCGCGCTGTCAAGCAAGCCGATACGGCCTCCGGCGCGCGTGATTCGAATACCAAGATCAGCGTCTTCGGTGACGTTGTAGGGATCCCAGGCCGCCGCCTGGCGTAGTGCAGATCGCGGAAAGTGATTCGACGTCCCGCTCAGCGGCAAGGGAAAGCCCAAACGGACAAGCGCCGGCAGGAACGCCTGAAAGAGCGCCGCGTATTCCAGTGCGAACTGGCGCGTCAGCCAGCTTTGTCGCGGATTGTAAATCGTCAAGCGCGCTTGTAGGCAAGCATAACGGCCTGGCGCCGCAGCAAAAGCTGAAGCTGCTTGGCGTAGCTGGTTTGACGCGGGCAGATCTTCCGCATCAAATACGGCAATGAGTGCGCCACGTGACAAGGTCAGTGCGACGTTGAGGGCTTTCGGCTTTGTGCGCGGTTGGCGGTCCGGCACGACGATGATTCGCATAAACGTCGGCATGCCGACGCGCGCGACAGCCAATCTCGTGTCGATATCGCCTTCTTCTAGGATCAGCGCGATATCAAGCTTGGCGCGCGGATAATCAAGAGCGGCAAGCGCCTCGATCAGGCCCGGAATAACCGCAGCCTCGCGATACAGTGGGACAAGAACGCTGTAGGTCGGCAGCTCACTGTCTACAAGAGCCGGAGAAGCCGAAACACAAATGCCGGCAGGCCGAAGTGATGCTGCGGCGAGCACCATCACGCGAAACATGCTGACGCTCCCAAAGACAATCACCGTGATCAGAAGCAACGTTGTGAAGGCTAGATCCGGCGCCGTCAGGGCAAAGCCGAGCATTGCACCGACTAACGCTGCCCCACCGATATACTGCCACAGCCACATTCGGCTGCCGGCAGACTTCGTAGGGTCCGACAGACGCAATGCATCTGCGGCTTGTGCAACGGTACGGGCCGCCAATTCGGTTTTAGGTGGGATTGTGTGCCGGCCTGATTGAGCAAGTAGCACCGGCCGGCGTCCCGATCGACGCGCCGCGGAGATCGCGCGTGTGACGCCGGTCGGTGTTTCGTGGGTGGCATCAATCACCAGGTCGGCTGGATGGGCGCTGCTCGGATGTGGAACGGTGTCGACGCCGTGATGCCGAGCCAGGGCAAGGGCGTAGGCTTGTGGTGTCAGCCAGCCGCCGTCGAACAATAGGCGTTGGGGTGGCGCGCGAAGATGACCGGCTTCGGCGATAATGCGATCAAGTTCGGATTTGTTCAGTGAAGCAGAGATGGCGAAGAACAGTTTGTCGCTTGCGGGCACGGTGCGTGACATCCGAACGTCCCATTTTCATGATATGATCTGGCCTGCTTGCACCTCGATTAACTCAATTCAGACATATCGCATGCTCAAAATCACGTGCTATTTGTGCAGATGTGCGGGCAAGTTTTTGAAGCACTGTGAGGCTGACGGCGCCGATGCGCTATGCTATGGCACAGGCAATGATTAAGATTCCTTGCCCGATCTGTTTAGGAGAAGCTGTCGACGGTCGCAGCGTACGCTTGTTTGCGATCACGTTGGCCTTAGCTGTTATGTTGGCCGCCTCGTGGGAGGCTACCGGTGCCCGGGCCCAGAGCGCTGCGGACAGCACCGAGACCGAAGAGCCGATTGCGACGCAGCGCGCCGTTATCCGATTTCTTACCGCAAATGATTATCCGCCGTTCAACTCACTTGACGAAGACGGGGTGTTGACTGGTCTCAACGTGGATTTGGCACGTGCGATCTGCCTGGATCTCGGGACGACGTGTGATATCCAGCCGCGATCGTGGAGTTTATTGCTGACGGAACTCGCGGCGGGTAAGGCGGATGCCGTCATCGCGGCTCATCGCATCACTGCAAAGTCTCTGAAATTGGCTGAGTTTTCTGAGCGGTACTTCTTTACGCCGGCGCGCTTCGCGGTCCATCGCGATCAGCCGACCGTGGAGGCGACGCCGAGCGGGCTCGACGGGATCGAGGCTGGCGTCGTTGCCAACAGTCCGCACGAAGCGTATCTGACGCGCTTTTTTCGCAATACACGTATCAAGCGGTTCAAAACACCAGAACTTGCCCGCGCCGCTCTGCAAAGTAAGCAGGTCGGTGCGATTTTTGGCGATGGTATAGGATTGGCGTTCTGGGCGAACGGCAGTCTATCACGCAACTGCTGTCGGTTGCTTGATGGTGCCTATTTTGAGGCGGCCTATTTTGGTGATGGCCTAGCCATTGCCGTCAGTAGGAAGGATCGCGCATTGCGTGGACAGCTCAACGAAGCACTACGGCGCATCAAGAGCAGCGGCCGATTTAGCGAACTTGTTGAGCGATATTTCCCGATCAAGGTATACTAGGGCGTCACAGGAAACCCAGGGTGTGTCATAATTCTGTGGTTTGAATCAACTCAATCGACGCAACGCAAACGCGTCACCCGCGCGAGAGCAGGAGAACGAGGCTCCATGTCGCACTACAGGACGATATTTATCTCGGACGTGCACCTTGGCACCCGGGCAAGTCAGGCCGCTTACCTGATCGATTTTTTGCGCAACAACGATGCGGATACCTACTACCTCGTGGGAGACATCGTCGACTTCTGGCGGATCAAGCGCGGCGCCGTTTGGCCGCAATCGCACAACGACGTGCTTCAGGCGTTGCTTGGCAAAGTGCGCTGTGGTGCCCGCATGATCTTCATCCCCGGCAACCATGATGAAGGCCTGAGAGACTATTGCGGCACCCAGTTCGGTGGGATCGAGATCGTCCGCAATGCAATTTTCGAGACGGCCAGCGGCAAGCGCTATTTGGTTATCCATGGCGATGAATTCGATGTGGTGGTGCGCTATGCCCGCTGGCTCGCATTTCTTGGCGATCGCGGCTATCAGCTGACGTTGGCGCTAAACGTACCGCTGAATTTCGTGCGCCGTCGGCTTGGGCTGGGGTATTGGTCGCTTTCGGCATACCTCAAAGGCCGGGTGAAGTCGGCTGTCAACTTCATTGGTGATTTTGAAAATTCGTTGTCGGAGGAAGCGGCCAGGCGCAATGTTGATGGCGTCATTTGCGGTCACATTCACCGCGCGGCGTCCAAGCAAATCGCCGACGTCCACTACGTCAACACCGGTGACTGGGTTGAAAGTGCGACAGCATTTGTCGAGCACGCGGACGGCACGCTGGAGCTGGTTCGCTGGTCCGAGCGGATGGAAACGTCCAAAGTTCACAAGCTTCGGTCTAAGAAGATTGATGCGGCGGCATAAGACGGCATATTATGTTCATGTTTATATAGTGTATTTTGCTTTCGGCTCAGGGTGATGAGGTGGCGGCTGGGATATGAAAGTGCTCGTGGCAACAGATGCTTGGCATCCGCAGGTCAACGGCGTTGTCCGCACCTACGAGCGTCTGACCGAAGAAGCGGCAGGGCTCGGCTGCGAGATTACCGTGCTGACGCCGTCGGAATTCAATACCGTGCCGTGCCCGACCTATCCCGAAATCCGTTTGGCGCTGCCAGGCTACAATTATGTCATTGAGCGGCTTGATCTGATCAATCCGGACGCTGTCCATATTGCCACTGAAGGACCGATCGGCCTGATGACAAGGCGCTATTGCAAGAAGCGCGGGGTGCCTTTCACAACGTCGTTCCACACCCGGTTCCCGGAGTATCTGTCATCGCGTTTCGGGCTGCCGGCAAGTTGGGTCTATGCTTGGCAACGGTATTTTCACAATGCTGGCGAGGGCATGATGGTGGCCAGTCCCAGCCTTGCACGCGATTTGGAAGCGCGCGGTTTTGACCGTTTGATGCCTTGGACGCGTGGCGTCGATACCAATTTGTTCAGTCCGCGCGACGTTCGCATCTTCGGCAGTGATCAACCGGTGTTCATCTACGTCGGCCGGGTGGCGATCGAGAAAAACATCGAGGTCTTTCTCAACCTTGACTTGGACGGACGCAAAGTCGTGGTTGGCAGCGGTCCGATGCTGGAGACTTTCAAGGCGCAGTACGCCGACGTGAAGTTCACCGGCAAGTTGACCGGCGAAGCGCTGGCGCAGGCATATGCGTCGGCCGATGTTTTTGTGTTTCCAAGCCTGACGGATACCTTCGGCATCGTGCTCCTCGAAGCCATGGCGTCAGGTGTGCCGGTCGCGGCCTATCCGGTGACGGGCCCGATCGACAATGTTACGCATGGCGTAACGGGGATATTGGATGATGATCTGGCGGTCGCCGTGCGCGGTGCGCTGTTGCTGGATCGTGCGCATGTACGCCAGGGTGCGCTCGCCTATAGTTGGGAAAATGCGGCGCGGCTTTTCATCACCAACATTGAGCAGGCGCTGTTTGCTCGCCAGGGCCGGCGCGTGCCTGCGCGTAAGAAGCGCCGCCGTCTGTTGAAACGCCGTGCGCCGGCCGGTTGAACCGCCGCAATTGTGTGACGGATGCGGCACGCTGATGTTTTTACAACGTGCGGCTCATTTCCATCTTGAGTCGAATCGCATAGAAAATGGTCTGTTAACACTGTACTTCGCGCGCTGACAGAGTCGTACGTGCGAGGTCCGATGGTTGCGCTTTGATTGACCGGCATATGCAACATATGCCGTTGCTTTTGTCGGCAAGTTGGTTGGTGTTTGCGGTTATTGAGCACGGCGCTTGCGGTATTCAGCCCTGGTTTCAAGTCAATTCTAGTTCCCTTGCGTTCTATCGGTGGTTGGGCTTGGCCACTCCGACACAGCAGGCGTTCCGAGCAGGCACGCTGGTCATGCGCCACGACGGCGCATTGATAACGGAGAATGAAGATGAAACGTCATCTGGGTCGGACGGCCTTTGTCGTGGCAAGTTTGGCGGCGACTTTCGCACTTTCTACCGCCAGTGCTCAGGCAAGCGGCATGTCCGATGGAGTCGGGCGCAATTGCTTCATGCAGGCAGGTATCTTCGGTGCGACCGCGGCTGTGGATCCGAAAGCGAACTACACTGGCCAGCTGCCAAGCGGCCCCGGCCCCGGCGTTTATCGTGAGAGGGTTTCAGGTGAGGAACTGGATCACACCATCGGTTTTGACGTAGGTCTCGGCTGTAGTGCGGCGTATGCGGATGGCGGACCGTTTGCCGATCCGCCGAACAATAGTGGCCTGCGTGCCGATATCAGCTACAGCTACCGTCGCACGAGCGATTTCGATGGCGTTGTGACACCGACTGAGACGATACATTCGAAATTCGATTCTCACGCGCTGATGTTCAACATGTACTATGACATGCAGCGCATGGGCCATATCCAACCTTACATCGGCGCCGGCATTGGATTGGCGCGCGTTTCGCATGATGACGTTTCGCTCACCGATGGCGTCAACACGCTTACATTTGCTGGAAATGAACAATGGAACGTCGCGTGGCAGCTGATGGCTGGCGTTGGCATTCCGCTGTCGGACCGGGCGGTGCTTGATCTTGGATATCGCTATATAAACCTCGGTGATATCACGACGACGGAAGAAGCTTTTTGCGGATGCACTTCTGTTGGCACTTCGACATTGGAGGTCGATAATCTCGAGCATCATGAGTTCCGGCTCGGCATTCGTGTCAACTTTAGCGGGCACCACGCTCCAAGCCACGAGCCTTACAAGTAAATCTCCGCACGGAGCCTGGAAATTCAGACGCCCTGGCGCATCGCCGCCGGGGCGTTTTTCTTTTTGCGCGTCAGTTGCGCTAGCCAGCCCGCGACCGCCGTCGCGATATTCTCGCGTGCATGCTTGACCCGGAAGACAGCGTCAGGCAGTTGAGTTTGCGGTCCGGACGTCGGACTGGCCAGATCGGGAGAGCAACGAGATGACGGAACCTTCGACGCCATATCGCGGCATATTTCCAATCGCGCCTGTTGCCTTTGATGACGATGGCAATCTCGATCTTGACGGCAACGCCCGAGTGCTCGAATGCATGATCGATCAAGGCGTCGACGGGATCTGTATCTTGGCGAATTACTCCGAGCAGTTTTTGCTGTCGGACGAAGAGCGCGACGCGATCCTCGCGCTCTCTATGAAGACGATTGCCGGTCGGGTGCCGGTGATCGTCACATGCAGTCATTTCGCGACCCGGATTGCGGCTGAGCGCGCGCGGCGTGCCGCTGAAAGCGGGGCCGCAATGATCATGTTGATGCCGCCCTATCATGGTGCTGCGCTAAAGGCCGGCGAGCAAGGGATCACCGAGTATTTTGCCGCGATCGCTGATGCCGCGCAGATTCCTCTGATGGTTCAGGATGCACCACTCAGCGGCGTTCAGCTCAGCGTGCCTTACCTTGTTGAGCTCGGTCGACAGGTACCGTTGGTGCAATATTTCAAGATCGAAATGCCCGGCACGGCGGCCAAACTGCGCGCGCTGATTGCGGCTGGTGGCGATGCCATTCTTGGCCCCTTTGATGGTGAAGAAGGAATCACCCTGATGGCCGATCTGGATGCCGGCGCCACCGGGACGATGACCAGTGCCTTGCTCCCCGATCTTATTCGACCGATCGTGATGGATGCCTTGCAAGGGCGCCGCGACGCCGCGCGCGCCGGGTACGCCCGATTGCTGCCGCTGATCAATTTCGAAAATCGTCAATGTGGGTTGCGCGCCACCAAGACCGTTATGAAAGCTGGCGGTGTCATCAAGAGTGACGGGGTACGCCACCCACTAGAGCCGATGCACCCCGATACGATCGCGCAATTGCTCGAATTGGCCGGCGAAGCTAAGCCACTGGCGTTGCGCTGGGGCAAATAATGCGCAATGCCGTGTTGCAGCAGTCTCAGCTGAGGCAGGCGGTCACTTCTTCGTCCGTCGGAAACCGACCGGTCGCTTTTTTGGAGTAAGCGAGCTTTCCGTCCACCGTGATTTCAAAAACACCGCCGCCGGACCGCACCAGGGTCACGTCAGCCGATGGGTTCTGTTTGCGTATGAGGTCGTTCGCCGCACGGGCGCTCGGTTCATAGCCTCACTGGCCGCAGTATTCGATGTCAATCTTCATGACTGCTGTTACCCTTGTTTGTGCCATCTCAACGATCCGTTAGACCATGGCAGAATCGCGTAGGCCGAGCAACCGCCCCGAACGGACAACAATGCCGTCGCAGAAACGCCCTCCGCGCGGTACCGCGAAGGGCGTCGACGGCTTGGCCAACGTCGATCATCAGTCCTTTTTGGTCAGCGCGTCACGGATTTCTTTCAGATAAATTTCAGAAGCCGGTGGCTCCGGTGGCGGCGCGGCTTCCTCGGCCTTCTTCATCGAATTCATCATTCGGATGAGCATGAAGATGACGAACGAGACGATGAGGAAGGATATGATGTTATTGATGAAAGTACCGATGTTTATGGCAACTTCCGGGGATTTGCCGACAGCCTCCTTGAGCGGGATTTTGATGGCGGAAAAGTCGACGCCACCCAGCACCAAGCCGATTGGCGGCATGATCACGTCTTTGACCAGTGAGCCAACCAGTGTCCCGATTGCTGCACCAATGATAATGCCCGTAGCCATGTCGACCATGTTGCCCTTTAGGGCGAAATCCTTGAATTCTTGAACGATACCCATAGCGTGTTCCCTTCGTTTGTTGATCGTTTTTTTCATACGTCGATAATGTCAATGCGCGGCACGACGGAGGCCGGACGAACGCATATTCGGCAGCCTACTGATTAGCGTATGTCGTGATGACGTGCGAACAAATATTGCGAGTGTCTTTATTGGCTTCGGCAAAGCTGTATTGCTCTGGACTAATAAGTCTGCAGTATGATGTCGTTGGACGATCGGTCAAGCGAAGCATTCCGAACGAGCATTTACTTGCGGGAAAAGTTTTGCTGCAGACAACAACTTGTATCTGATAGGATTTTCACGGATCGTCTTGGAGCAAATTGCGTCGGTCGGGTAAATTGGCAAGCAATGCCGATCCGTTCCGAGCCGAAGGGTTGGAAGTCCTCCGAAAATGTTCGATGCCACGCTAATCGTCGTCTTCGCAATCGCCTACATCGGCGTCTTGTTTGCGATCGCCTGGGCGGGCGATATCTGGATGAAACGCAGGCGGTCGGCACAGAGCGGTCGCCCGTTGATCTACGCCTTGTCCATCGGGGTTTACTGCTCGACATGGACGTTTTTCGGCAGTGTCGGTCGCGCGTCGTCGACAGGCTGGGATTTTCTTGCTGTCTACATCGGCCCGGCCTTGGTCTTTCTGTTCGGCTGGCCGTTGCTGGTTCGCATTGTGCGTCTGGCCAAGGCGCAGAACATTACGTCCATCGCAGATTTTCTTGCTGCTCGTTACGGCAAGAGCCCGATGGTGGCCGGCATTGTCACCATCGTCTCGTTAATCGGCCTGCTGCCGTATCTGGCCTTGCAACTCAAAGCAGTTGTGTTGGCGACGGAGGCGCTGTTTGGCGGCAACCCACTGTTCATGGTGGAGCTGCCGAGCGTCGGTATCATTGAGACAGCGTTTGTCGCCACGGTCGTGATGGCCGCGTTCGCAGTTTTGTTCGGCACGCGCCACATCGATGCAACGGAGCACCAGGACGGCTTGATGGTGGCAATCGCCGCGGAGTCGCTTGTCAAACTCGTTGCTTTCTTGAGCGTCGGCATTTTTGTCGTGTTTTATGCCTTTGGCGATGCCACAAGTTTCTACGAAGCCGTGCTTGCGCGGGAAGATATCGTCAGCCGCTTCACGCAGGTGACGAACAGCAGTACCTGGCTTGTCGTCACCTTGCTCAGCGCCGTTTGCATTGTCGTGCTGCCGCGCCAGTTTCATGTCACGGTTGTCGAGAACCGCTCTGAAAACGAGATACGGCGCGCCCGCTGGCTGCTGCCGCTCTACTTGCTTTTAATCAATCTGTTTGTCGTTCCGATTGCCGCCGCCGGTTTATTGATGATTCGGCCCGAACTCGCCAACCCGGATGTATTCGTCCTGACCGTTCCAATGTACCTCGATGCCAATTTCATTACGGTACTCGCGTACATAGGCGGCTTGTCGGCGGCGACGGCTATGATTGTCGTCGAGTCGATCGCTTTGGCGATCATGGTATGCAATGGCGTCGTCGTACCGCTGCTGTTGCGCTATCGGGTGCGCCAGTCAGACGATTTCGACAACATTTCCGACCTCCTGCTGACGATCCGACGCCTTGCGATCTGCGCCCTTCTGGCATTGTGTTATGTGGTCTATCTGCTGCTCGGCGACGCACAGGGCCTGGCCGCGATCGGTCTCATTTCGTTCGCTGCAATCGCGCAATTGGCGCCGGCCTTCTTCGGTGGTCTTTTCTGGCAGAACGGCAATGCGCACGGCGCTATCGCAGGCATTCTCGCTGGTATCACGGTGTGGGCTTACACGCTCCTGATGCCCTGGGTGATCAAGGCTGGCTTGATGCCTGAGTCGATCCTGGTCGATGGGCCGCTTGGTTTGTCGATGTTGAGACCGCAAGCGCTATTTTACTTCAAGGCCGATCCGCTCACACACGGGGTCGTCTGGAGTTTTGCCGCCAACATCCTCGCCTATATCGCTTTCTCGCGGTTGCGTGCACCGTCTCCGATCGAGCGCCTGCAGGCGAGCGTGTTTGTCAAAGGCGAGGCAACCGGCGTTGCCCAGCAGCCGTCTTTCCGGTTCTGGCGCACCTCCGTCACTGTCGGTGATTTGCAGTCGACGGTTGCACGTTACCTGGGCCCGGCACGCGCGGCGCGCTCATTCGGCGAGTTTCAGGCACGTCGCAGCCTGACCAGCGACCCAGACAGTGAAGCCGATATCCAGACGCTCCGTTTCAGCGAGCATTTGCTGACCAGCGCCATCGGTGCCGCCTCGTCGCGATTAGTCATGACGTTGTTGCTGCGCCGGCGTAACGTGACCAACCAGTCTGCCCTCAAGCTGCTCGACGATGCATCCGAGGCGCTGCAATACAATCGCGATATCCTGCAGTCGGCGCTTGATCAGGTGCGCCATGGGCTTTGCGTGTTTAACACGGATAACCAACTCGTTTGCTGGAACCGCCAGTTTAGCGAATTACTCTCACTGCCGCTGAGCCTGCGCCGGGTCGGCGTACCACTTGAAGAAATTTTGCTTTTTCTGGCCGAACGCGGTGACATGGGACGCGAGCGCGCGCCGCATGAGCTTGTTGCGCAGCGAATGGAGCAACTCGGCAATGTCCGTGAGACGCTGCAGGAACGCCTCGTCAATGGCCAGCAGATCCTTGAAGTGCGAACGGCACCGATGCCGCAAGGCGGGTTTGTCACGACGTATTCAGACATTACGGAGCGCGTAGCCGCCGCCGAAGCGCTCGCTCAAGTCAACCAGACATTGGAACAACGGGTCAAGGAACGAACCGCCGAATTGCTCGAAGTCAACGCCGCTCTGGCGCATTCAAAGTTGGTCGCCGACGAGGCCAACCGCGACAAGACGCGCTTCCTGGCCGCTGCCAGTCACGACATCTTGCAACCGCTCAATGCCGCCCGACTCTATGCCACAGCTCTGGTCGAACGCGATTTGACACCGGAAGATCTCAATATCGCGAAACGGATCGATACCTCGCTGACGTCGGTCGAAGAGATCCTGAAGACGTTGGTTGATATATCGAGAATGGACTCAGGGCGGCTTGAACCGGAGATCGGAGCCGTTGCAATTCAGAACTTGTTTGACGGCTTAAAGGTTGAATTCGACCCGATGGCGCGCGAGGCCGGTTTGGAGCTGAAATTTGTCTCGTCGAGCCTATGGGTGCACTCCGATGGCAAGCTACTGAGGCGGATCCTGCAGAATTTGATAGCCAACGCCATCAAGTATACGCCGCAAGGACGTGTGCTTGCAGGCGTGAGGCGGCGCAATGGGCGCGCATCGATTGAGATCCTTGACACCGGTCTTGGCATTCCGGAAGAAAAGCAGGAATTGATTTTCCAGGAGTTCCTGCGGCTTGATCCGCGCGCCACGCGTGCGCGTGGTCTCGGCCTTGGATTGTCGATCGTCGAGCGGATCAGCCGAATTCTGGAACATCCGATCGGCGTGCATTCCAAAGTCGGCATAGGCTCGCGGTTCACGATTGGGCTTGATGTGGCGGCAGCAGCAGATGTCGTGCCGTTGTCGCCAGAGGTGCACGCCTCGCGCCAGGAACTCGATGATGCCCTGGTGGTTTGCATTGACAATGAGCCTGAGATCCTTGCCGGCATGCGTGCGCTGTTGTTTGGTTGGGGTTGCCGGGTGATTGCCGTGCGGTCAGCAAGTGAGGCCGTCGCGGCCCTGGATGCCGGGCAATTCAAGCAAGATGGTCGGCGTTTGCCGCAAGTGCCAACGATCGTTGTCGCTGATTATCATCTCGATGCGGGTACCGGGGTCGATGCAATCCTTGCTATCCGGGCGCATGTCCAGGCCGACGTGCCAGGTGTGATCATCACGGCCGATCATTCACCTGAAGTGCAACGGCAGTTACGCCAGCTCGAGTTTACTCTATTGCGCAAGCCATTGAAGGCTGCCGCGTTGCGTGCGGTCTTGATGCAGTCGATGCGCAGGATGGCCGCGGAATAGCCGCACTGCCAGGCGCGCCACGGCTCTAACGTCAGCGCGATTCAATCTTGGCGTTTGCTTTGATCAGCTTTGTGAATTCGCGCAAGGCAGGCGAAGGATTGCGACGGCCGTGCGATAGTAGCGCGACCGGACGCGACGGTCGCGGATTGACCAGGTCGTGGAAACTCAACTCATCATGGCGGGCAACAGCATTCCTTGGCAGCATGGCGCAAAGATCTGTCGCCGCAACGATGTTTAAGAGGCACTCCAACGACTCGGCTTCAAGGCGAATTTTTGGATGGAATTTGAGACGACTGAGATAACTGTCGGTGATATCGCGTGAGAAACTACCATACGAAAAAATCGCGAACGGCGTGTCACCGATAGTGCTGAGCCGGTTGCACCTTTCATCTTCGAGCAGATGACCTTTGCGGAAGGCCAGCACGTAGGGTTCGCGGTAAAGAACCGTTGTTTTGATTTCGGGTGGTGAGACGCGGCGGACTGCAACGCCCAAGTCAATCTCGCCAGCGATCAATAGCCGATCTATCGCACGGCCCATTTGCTGCCGCAGGTTGATCGTTATGCTTGGGAACTTTCTGGTGAACTCGGAGATCGTCAATGAAACCAGCGGCTCCAAGCTCGGGATGAACGCAATGTTCAGTTTCCCGCCATCCAGAGTTAGTCCGCCGATAATTTCCTGTTGCGCACGCGCCGCCGCTTCAACGAGATGTCGCGCATGAGGCACGAGCATTTCTCCGACCGCGGTCAACTGCGTTTGCCGTCCGCGATCGAACAATTTAGAGCCGAGGCTCTCTTCAAGCTGTCTGATCTGCTGCGAAAGGCTCGGTTGAGACATACCCAAATGCGATGCGGCGCGCGTGATCGTACCCGCTTCGATGACGGCAAGAAAATATCTGCAATGGCGAAGCTCCATTGGTGCTCCATAAGGAATTCAAATAATATTCGTTAAAGCAATAGGCGCGAAGGGCTGTATCACGTGGGTTTACGTCGGTAAACAGGGTGAATGGCCGATATTCAATGTAGCGAGCGCGTCGATTTGACCTCAAAGCAGCGTTCAGGAGACGCTGCTAGAGCATCGGGTCTAACGGGCGCCGGCTCAAAATTGAAAACACAACACTTGTCAGCGTATCCCGATAGTCGAGAGCGCCTCATTCAGGCTGGCTACGAATTGCTGACGCAGCGCGGCGCGAGTGGCACGGGCGTAGATCTTATTGCAGGGCGGGCCAATTGCGCCAAGGCAACGCTTTACAACATCTTCGGATCAAAAGCAGCACTGACGCTTGCTGTGCTCCAGCGACGCGAAGATCTGTGGACTTACGACTGGCTTGAAGCGGGTATCAATTCAGGAACGACCTGTCCGGACGGTCGGTTACTTGCCGTATTTGACATGCTTCACGATTGGTTCCGCCGCGATGATTACGAGGGCTGCACATTCATGCAGCTGCTGTCTGAATCCTCGGTTGAGACCAACGTACGTGATGCGGTATTGGCACATCTCGCGAATGTGCGCGCAATGATTGCAAATCTCGCAGAACAGGCTGATCTTTGCGATGTGGGGAGATTTGCTGATGCCTGGTTTATGATTATGCAGGGGGCCATCCTGACCGCCTCGCAAGGCAACGCCGATGCGGCGATTGTCGCAAAGCGTCTCGCTGAGCCCGTACTTGCGGCTTGGCCGAGGCAGAAATAACGCAGATGTGCATAAAGAGAAAGTGAACATTTTGTACGCCTTTCAGTACAAAATAGCCCCGCTAATCTGACAATTTCGCGTCTAGTAGAGCACTAGACAGGCTGGTCTATTCCTTCTATATATCAACCCGTTGGCTGGTTCTCCTGTCGAGGCGCGATCAAGAATTATTGCGATTGCGGTCGCTTGGCGGATGCCGACACTTAAGGGGGCGCGACGGACCGGCCAATTGCTATTGGGCGGCCATAAATCGATCGTTCTGGCATCGAAAATGCGGTGACAGACCATTGATACGTTGTGTTGAACTGAACACTTTGCGCAGCGGATACGTCGATGGCGATAAATCAAAACGAAAGAATAGCCCTGTTTATCGATGGAGCAAATCTCCATGCGACGGCGAAAGCGTTGGGCTTTGACATCGATTTTGGCAGTTTGCTCCAGTATTTCCGCCAGCAAGGGCGACTGGTGCGTGCGCTGTATTACACGGCAATTTCAGAAGAGCAGGAATACTCGTCAATAAGGCCCTTGATCGACTGGCTGGACTACAATGGTTTCGCGATGGTCACGAAACCCACGAAAGAGTATCGCGACGCCATCGGCAACCGCAAAGTAAAAGGCAACATGGACATCGAGCTGGCCGTCGATGCTATGAAGCTGGCGCCGAGCCTGGATCACATCATTATATTCACCGGCGATGGCGACTTCCGCGCGTTGGTCAACGCGTTGCAGGAACAGGGCAAACGCGTCAGTGTGGTTTCGACGCTCGAAACGAAACCGGCGATGGTGGCCGACGAGTTGCGCCGTCAGGCCGATGAATTTGTAGATCTGGCGGACCTCGAAAAGCACATCTGCCGTGACCGCAACGGGCGCCCGGCGCCGGTTCGCCAACGGGCACCCGCCGCCGCTCGGCCGGCAAGGCTTGATGACTACGATGATGACGACGACGTCTGATCGGGCGCGCGGGCCGTTTCAATAGCCGTTAACGCAAGCCTGCGATTGCACTCAGCAACGGCAATTATCGAAACCGAAAATCAATAACATCTAGAGTTCAATGCTCTAACGCTCGGCTGCGCCATGCAGGTCGTGGGTGCCGACGCGGTTGATCGCAATGACGGCTTGCGTGCGGCTGTCGACGCCTAGTTTCTGGAGTATCGCCGATACGTGCGCTTTGATCGTGGCTTCTGAGACGGCGAGCTCAAACGCGATCTGCTTGTTTAGAAGTCCTTCACTCAGCATCATGAGCACACGCACCTGCTGCGGTGTAAGCTTGGCCAGGCGCGCGATCAGCTCTTCATCCTCGCTATTGGTTGCATTGTCGAGATCGACACCTGCCGGCGTCCAGATTTCTCCTGCGAGCACGGCGTCGACGGCTTTGCGGATCTGTTCAACGGGCTGTGATTTCGGCACAAATCCGGAAGCGCCAAAGTCGAGTGCGCGCCGGATTGTCGCCGGTTCATCAATCGCAGAGACAATCGCCACCGGAATTTGCGGATATTGTGCTCGCAAATAGAGTAGGCCGGAAAACGCCTGAACCCCGGGCATGTGAAGATCCAACAGCACGAGATCAATATTCGGGTCGTGCGATAGCAGTTCGGTCAATTCCGTCATCGAGCCCGCTTCCACGGTTTCAAGCGACGCAAAAGCCGATTGCAATGACTGGTTGAGCGCATCCCGAAAGAGAGGATGGTCGTCAACGATCGCGATTCTGTTATCAGCCACCGCAGCACTCCAACAGCGTTCCGTTCCCTTAAAGGCTGGAAAGTCTTTTGTTCTGGGCAGCCTCAGTGCGCATTAAAGCCGTGCTTTTCACCAGTAGGCAAGGACTTCGCGTGAGTTACACTTACTCGCAGGCCCAATCCTCGCATTGCGGCAAGCACATCAGTGCGTTTCGGTACAGCGTCTTCTCGGAGCATATCAGTTGTGAACAGACTGCCTTTCCATTCGGCATAGATTGGCGTATTATACTTTAGTCGCATCAAGCTCAGGGAGAGCGTTATGACGATTAAATCCGCAGCATTGATTGGATGTCTTATTTGGGTCGTCGCCGGAACATTTCTGACGATCGATAGTTACACATCGCAAAAGGATATTGCCGCTAGCGGCAGCTTTTTCAGTTATGCCGATCGGACGCCGCTGACACCGTAATTCGCCGACTTTTCGCGTCTTGCAGAGCATGTTTGCGCCGGACTAGGCAGCAAGCATGGCTGCCCGTTGCAGCAGTGCGAGCCTTGGCGGGAGGTTGGCCAGGATTCAGCGTCGTGGCAAACGGCATGCCGGCTCGATAAACCTGCTTTGCCACGAAATGAGCATGATAGGCCGCGATAGCATCAATGCGGTGGGAGACTGTCCGTGCAGGTCTCGGCACAGCCCGGCTCTTTGTCTATATTCGTGGCCTGGGGCCGTGCCGTCGGGTCAGGCGTTCGGTTCCCGGCCCGATATGCGACGATGGATGATGCAATGGCTTTGATTGAAGTTGGCGAGCGCAAACCGTATTGGCGCTACACGAAATGGCAGATGCTCGCGAGTGTCGTGCCGTTTTTGGTCTTGATCGTCGTTCTGCCGATGTATGCCGAACAGCTCAACGCGCGCAAATTCCTCGGTTTTCCGCTGGGCTATTTCATGGCCGGGCATGGTATTTGGTTGATCGCCCTGTTCACGATGGCGGCATTCGTCAATCGACAGGACGCCATCGATCATTGGCATGGCGCCAATGAAGACTCGTAAGAATTGAACACGCGCCCCGACCGGGTGCTGGCACCAGCGCAACCAGACCGGCAGCCTTGACGCCGGGACGATCAGGGACAGTCACATATATGTCGATGCCGCACCGGACACGCTTGGTCAATCCGCGTTTAGGCATCTATTTCGGAATTTTTGCGAGCGCCTTCATCGGCTTCTTTCTGGTTTTACTGATTTTGGAGCAACTGGACGGCCCGGCGGGCTATCTGGAATCGATGGTCCTCTTCGGGCCGCTGCTGCTGTTCGTTGCCATTGCCTCGGCTTCCTGGACAAGTGTCCCGGGTGAGTTCTTTGCTGCCGGCCGCCGCGTACCGGCCGTTTACAACGGTTTGGTTTTCGCGATCAGCGCCATTGGCGGAACAGGCATGATTGCGTTCACCGGTCTGTTTTTTCTCAACGGCTTCGATACCTGGTTTTTGGCGATCGGATTGTCATCCGGCTTCCTTATCATGGGCATCGTGATATCGCCCTACCTGCGCAAATATGGTGCCTATACGGTACCCTCATACTTGGCGCGGCGGTTCGAAAGCCGGCTTGTACGGCTGCTGACGGCGACCGTTTTCGCCATCCCTATGATCCTGCTTCTGACGGCGGAATTGAGCATGGCCGTTCATGCCGCAGCCTTGTTGACAGGTTTCGCTCGTGAATTTCTCGCCATGCTGTTCGCGGCGGTGCTGGTCAGTACGATGATTTTCGGTGGTATGCGGGCCGTCGGCTGGGTCGGAACCGCGCAGGCCATTGCGGCCGTTATGGCGATCGTCGTCCTGGCCGGCATTATCGGCCTCATTATGACCAATCTCCCCTTGGCACAGCTCAGCTATGGCCCGGTTCTGCGCCGCGTTGTCCGGCTCGAAGAGGCCCAGCAGATCATTTCGCCGGCCAGCGCCGTTTGGGCTTCCGGATTGGCCGGCCAGGAATTGACCTTCGTCACCCAACGCCTCGCGTCGCCGTTTGGCAGCGTCGGCTGGGCCGGCTTTCTCACCGGCACGCTGGCCGTAATGATGGGCGTTGCCGGTGCACCCTGGTTGCTGCCGCGCTGTACCACGACGCTCGGTGTCTACGAAGCGCGTAAGTCATTGGGATGGGCGATCTTTTTCACAGGTGTGATCGTGCTGACATTGTCGTCGATCGCGGTTTTCCTGCGCAGCGTCGTCATGAGCGACCTGGTCGGTCGGAGCGTTGACCAGATGCCGACCTGGTTCGTTCGTCTCAGCGAACTCGGATTGGCCGGTGTTGGTGGGCGCGGGGCGGAACTGCCATTGAGTAGTTTCGCGTTCGCGCGTGACGGAGTGCTTTATGCTGCCCCGCTGGCCAACGGATTTCCTGCCGTCTTCCACTACCTCGTTATGGCGGGTGCGATTGCCGCCGCATTGGCAGCCGCGACGACAACCGCATTCGCACTTGCCGCGATTCTGGCCGAGGATGTCTTCGGCGGGCTCAAGTGGGAACCGGCCAGTGATATCGCGCGCATAAATACAGCGCGTGTCATGTGTGTTGTCGTCGTTGTTACCGGCTTGCTGTTTTACGCCCTGGTGCAGACGGATCCTCTGGAGCTTTTTTTGTCAGCCATCGCGTTTAGCGCAGCCACCGCGTTTCCGGTCATCACATTGTCGATTTGGTGGAAGCGCCTGAATGCACTCGGTACTGTTTGCAGCGTGCTCACTGGCTTTGCTGTACTGATTACATTGCAGCTGGCAAGCGCCGGTGGAGTCATCTCGATTGCCACGCCTGCCGCCGGTGTTGCGGCTGCGATTGCCGGTTTCGTGGTATCTGTCGTCGTTTCGCTCGTGGCAAGTGGGCCGCAGTACGCCGCGTTGGAAGCAACCCGTGATATGCGCATTCCCGGCGGTGAGACCGTCTATGATCGCGAAATGCGCCAATTGCGCTTCAGTCAACGTGACACAGAATAAGGGAATGCCGTTCGGCGACCGGCGTTGGGCGCGTGGCGCTGGCCTGCGCCGTTTAGCTCGACGTTGAACGGCGGTTGCTCACTGGCGGCGATTCAATCAAAGTCGGCCTGAGCCGGCCGCGCCGAGCGAGCCCGTCACGACCAAGATCCAAGAACGACGCAATAAAGAGCTCTGGAATATGGACCCAGCCGACATCCCAAACATCGCGATATCTGACACGGCGGCCGATCAGCGCGTTGGGCTTTATCCGGCACTTGCGCCTTATGATAAGGGGCGCCTGCGCGTATCGCCGCTGCATGAACTCTATTATGAACAGGCTGGCAATCCGAGAGGTATACCGGTCTTGACCGTCCACGGCGGCCCGGGAGGTGGGTCGAGCCCGACAATGCGGCGCTATCACGACCCGGACATTTACCGGATCATCCTGTTTGACCAGCGTGGTTGTGGCCGGTCTACGCCGCATGCCGAACTGGAAGAGAACACGACCTGGCATCTCGTCGAGGACATCGAGCGCCTCCGCCTGCACCTGGGCATCGATAAATGGCAGCTGTTTGGCGGGTCGTGGGGCTCAACCCTGTCGCTTGCTTACGCACAGCGCTATCCCGAGCGTGTCGCTTCACTGGTGCTGCGCGGCATCTTCCTGATGCGCCGCCGTGAGGTTTTGTGGTTCTACCAGGAGGGCTGTAATTGGATCTATCCGGACGCCTACGCTGCGTTTGCCGCTCAGATTGCGCCGGAAGATCGTCACGACATGGTTGCCGCCTATTATGCCAAGCTCACGGATCCCGATGAAAAGGTGCGCCTCGCAGCCGCGCGTGCTTGGAGTATTTGGGAGGGTACGACGCTCTCGATCACTGAGAATTCGAACCGCGCCCGAATGTTCGGAAGCGATTCGTTTGCCCTCGCATTTGCCCGGATCGAATGTCACTATTTCATCAACCGCGGTTTTTTCGAGCGTGATGATCAACTGCTCGTCGGCGTAGAAGAGATCCGCCGCATCCCGGCAGTCATCGTCAACGGACGGCACGATGTGATTACACCGGTGCAAAATGCCTGGGATTTGATCCAGGCATGGCCGGAGGCACAATTGCGAATCGTGCCGATGGCGGGCCATGCCATGACGGAACCGGGCACGGTTCACGAACTGATTAGCGCGACGCGTAAGTTCGGTATCGCTTGAGGTGCCATTTGCCGGTTGGTGACGACTTATCCGACGAGATACAACCCAAGCAACCCGGCACTACCAACAATGATTCGCCACCACGCAAACAATCCGAAACCGTGATTGGTCACGTAGTCCAGCAAATAACGCACGACCACCACAGCGGCAAAAAACGATACGACGAATCCGATCGCGATCGCCGTCGTGTCGGCAGCCGTGAGGCCCGACCAGTTCTTATAGAGGTCGTAGGCGAACGCTCCGCTCATCGTTGGCATGGCAAGGAAAAACGAGAACTCCGCCGCCGAGCGCTTGTCGGTGCCCATCAAAAGCGAGCCGACGATCGTGGCGCCGGACCGTGACACACCGGGGATCATGGCTACGCATTGGCACAGTCCAATGAGAAACGCCATCCTTGGCGGGAAGTCCATGGCATCGGTGTAGCGCGGCTTGAGCGGCATCCGGTCAACGATCAGCAGAATGAATCCGCCGATAATCAATGTCGTACAGATCAGCAGCGGGCTCTCGAACAGCACTGACTTGATAAACCCGTGCAGACTGACGCCGATCACGACGGCGGGCAGAAAAGCAAGCAGAATGGCAAATACGAAGCGCCGCGCGCGCGGGTCCGTCGGCAGTGCCAGTGCGATGTGCCAGAGCTTGGCGAAGTAGATCGACAGAATCGCCAAAATGGCGCCGAGCTGTATCAACACCTCAAATACTTTGCCTGGCGAGTCGAAACCAAGAAAATGTCCTGCCAGCAGGATGTGCCCGGTTGAGGAAACCGGGATGAACTCGGTCAGTCCCTCCAGCAGTCCGAGGAGGATCACCTGCCAGGTTTCCATGTTGCTGTCCCTCTATTTTGCGCCCCGCCGGCACATCCAACACTTCGAACGCTCGGTTCGTGCGCATCCGTAACAGACCAGTTGATCGGCACAAGTGGCAGGTGCCCGCACCCTAAACAACTTGGTCGAACTATTCCGACCATCGACTTACAAATTCAGGCCGTTAAACTGCCCGGCACATCAAAGCCTTGCGAAGGATCATGCCTATGCAACGCATAAACCCTGACACCGTCGCCAAGCCAGCTTCCAATTATGCGCATGGCATCCTGCATCGGGCGGGTGCCGAACGGCTGATCATTTCCGGCCAGGTCGGGCTACGTTTGGACGGCACCATGGCTGAAGGGGTTGAGGCACAGGCCAAACAGGCGTGGCGTAACGTACTCAACGTCGCCGAAGCAGCAGGTTTCGGACGGGAACATTTGGCTCGCGCGACGACATATGTCACTGAACCCGGACAGGTCGCCGTTTGCAGGGCGGTAAGGGATCGTTTGCTCGAGGGCCACAGCTGCGCCAACACCTACCTCGAAGTGGCCGGTTTGGCAGCGCCGGGACGGCTTGTCGAGATCGAAGCAGAAGCAATCAAGGAGTAGTGGATATGTTGGCCCTCAGACCGAACTGCGAGTGCTGCGACAAAGATCTGGCACCGGACGCGAGCGATGCGCTAATCTGCTCTTACGAGTGTACGTTCTGCGTCGATTGCGCCGAAAACCGCCTGCCCGGGGGCAAATGCCCGAACTGCGGCGGCGAACTGGTCCGCCGTCCGGTGCGCCCGACAGATCGGCTCGCCAAACACCCGGCCTCCACTGATCGCGTATCCAAGGCGCATGCGTGTTGCCAATAGGCGTCATCTTGACCGTCTAACCGTGCAGTTGCGCGTCCTGAGTGAGCGCGCAGCGCCACCAACCGATGATTCAGCCTGGGTTGGGGCGATTGGGCCCTGGTCGAAACCCGCCATTTTCAATCATCAGTTCAACTCGTGCACTAAACCCCTTATGATCTGCCGAAACCGGTTGCGGCCTATGCCGTGCGGCCGTTTCCTGTCCTGTCCGGAGCAAATAATTCATGACGAGCAAACCAACCGACGCACAACGCCAGAACCTGCGTTCGAAAGCCTGGTTCGACAATCCGGCCAATGCCGATATGACGGCGCTATATCTTGAGCGCACCATGAACTTCGGTTTGACGCTCGAAGAGCTGCAATCCGGCAAGCCGATCATCGGCATCGCTCAAAGCGGGTCTGATCTCAGCCCGTGCAATCGACACCATATTGTTCTCGCCGAGCGCGTTCGCGAGGGGATCCGTGAAGCCGGCGGTATCTGCTTCGAGTTTCCGGTGCATCCAATCCAGGAGACATGCAAGCGACCGACCGCCGGCCTCGACCGTAATCTTGCCTATCTTGGTCTGGTCGAGACGCTCTATGGCTATCCGATCGACGGTGTTGTGCTAACAACCGGTTGCGACAAGACAACACCGGCACAAATCATGGGCGCAGCCACCGTCGATATTCCAGCGATCGTTCTGTCTGGCGGCCCGATGCTCAATGGCTGGCACAAAGGCGAACGTACTGGTTCGGGCACGATCGTTTGGAAGGCGCGCGAGATGATGGCGCGCGGCGAGATCGACTATAAGGGATTTGCTGAATTGGTCGCCTCGTCGGCGCCATCAGCGGGGCACTGCAACACAATGGGCACCGCGTCCACCATGAACGCGCTTGCCGAAGCGCTAGGCATGAGCCTGCCCGGCTGCGCCGCCATCCCGGCACCCTATCGCGAGCGCCAGCAAATTTCTTACGAAACCGGCAAGCGCATTGTTGATATGGTTTGGGAAGATCTGCGTCCAAGCCATGTGCTCACGCGTGAGGCGTTCGAGAATGCGATCGTGGTCAATTCCGCAATTGGTGGTTCAACCAATGCGCCGATTCATTTGAACGCTGTGGCCCGGCACATCGGCGTCGAACTCAACAACGACGACTGGCAGAATTTGGGCCTCGACATTCCGCTTCTCGTTAACATGCAGCCGGCCGGCGAATATCTTGGTGAGGAGTTTCATCGTGCCGGCGGCGTGCCGGCAGTGGTTGCAGAACTGATCGCCAAGGGCAAGATTAAGGCGTCGGCGAAGACGGTCAATCAGAAATCGCTGGTCGAGAATTGCGAAGGCAAATTTTCCGAAGACCGCGATGTCATCAAATCCTATGATGACCCGATGCAGGCCGCCGCCGGCTTCGTCAATCTTAAGGGCAATCTGTTCGACAGTGCGATCATGAAGACGTCCGTGATCTCTGAGGAGTTCCGTCAGCGATATCTGTCGAAACCAGACGACCTGAACGCGTTCGAGGGCCGCGCCATCGTGTTCGACGGCCCGGAAGACTATCATCACCGCATCGACGATCCGGCGCTGGAGATCGATGAGCATTGCGTCTTGTTCATGCGGGGCGCCGGCCCGATCGGCTATCCTGGTGCTGCCGAAGTCGTCAACATGCGTGCGCCGGACTATTTGCTCAAGAAGGGGATTTCATCGCTTGCCTGCATCGGCGATGGGCGCCAATCCGGCACATCCGGTTCGCCATCGATCCTCAATGCGTCGCCTGAGGCGGCGTCTGGCGGCGGCCTCGCCGTCTTGAAGAATGGCGACCAGGTGCGCATCGACCTGGACAAGGGCACCGCCGATATCCTGATTTCGGCGGATGAGTATAAGCAGCGGCAATCCGATCTCGCTGCCGCCGGTGGCTACAAATATCCTGACCATCAGACGCCGTGGCAAGAGATTCAGCGTGGCATTGTCGATGAGCTGTCGGAAGGCATGGTGCTCAAGCCAGCCGTCAAATACCAGCGGATCGCAGAAACAAAGGGGATTCCGCGCGACAATCACTGACAAAAGCGGTCATTGCCTGTCAACGGACGTTTCCCAAGCCGGGCGGCTGCGCTAATTTAAGCGCAGTTTGCGCGTCTGACATCGAATTGGCGCGTGCCGACAGCCGGTTATCGTGCAAGAGGGTCTCGTGGCCAGAAGTTCTAGTTGCCGTGCGTTTGATGGAGATTTCTACCAGCTTGCATCGCTGTGTCGTGGCGACGCGACGAGCGCCGCGGAGCTTGAAGAGCAGCTTCAAAAGATCTACGCGCAGCTCTTCAATGTCGATCTCGCGCGCTACGATCTGAGGCGTCTGCGTGACGCCGCCCCCGAACTGCTCGACGACTTCTATGACTTGCGCATCGGATTGCGCGATAAAATTGCAGTGTGGCAGTCGCGCGGTCTGGTAACGCCGACTGTCGAACGGCTGCTGCGCGATGTATTCCGGGCGCTCCGTTATGCGACTGACATGCTCGGCGAGTTGATGACCGGGTTTCGCCAACGCAAGCCAAGCCGGTCGCGTCGCCTGGCATTCTCCAAGCGGTCGCGCGGCACGTTGTTTCATCCCGCGCTGCGCGGTACCCGCTTTGCTGAGTTCAAATCGGGCGATGTCATCGTTGTGCGCGGCACGATTCATAACTCCGCTGCGATCGCCCGGATCAGCGATGTCGATTCGCAGTTCAGCCACGCCGCCCTTGTTTACGTCGATCCAAAAGGTCGCCAGCATGTCGTCGAGGCGCTGATTGAAGCTGGCGCCACGATCAACAATTTGCACGGCGCACTCAGTCACGATCTTGGGCGCGCCGTTGTTTTTCGCCACAAGGACCAGGAACTCGCGCACCGCGCAGCCGAACAGATCTACAACCACGTGCGCAGCTCGCGCCGTCTCTTCGGCCGTCGCATCCCCTATGACTTCTCAATGGAACTCGAGGGCTACGAGCGGCTGTTCTGCTCGAAATTGATCAGGCAGGCATTTGACGAGGCAAGTGAGGGCAAGCACGTGTTGCCGACGTTTGCCTCGCGTTTTGAAAAAGGATCTCGGGATTTCCTGGATCGCATCGGTGTCACGGCGCGGGTGTCATTTGCGCCCGCCGATCTCGAGTTGGAACCAGGCTTTGAGGCGATCGCCGAGTGGCGCGATTTTGAACGCACTTCGCCGATCCGATTGCAAGATTTTGTCATGGTGAAGCTGTTCGAATGGATGGAAGAAAAAGGCTACACCTTCAGGGAGCCGCCCGCGCTGCACATTGTCAGCCGTCTCGGCCGCGCCAGCGCCTATGTGCCTTGGCCGTTATCATCTCTGCTCGCAACGGTGATACCGGCGGTTCCGATGAACATGAAACGCAGCACGATCTCTGCAATCGCCATGCTGCACTATACGGCCGAGCCACTGTTCAAGCAGTTGCAGACGCTGGAGCGCAAGTCCGTTTTCGAACGCGGCTATCCCCTGCATCCGCGCGAAATTCTGGCACATCTCGAAAGCGTCCGCGAGCACTCGCCGGAACGGATCGGTTATCTTTGGGCGCCGCAAACTGAGGACGCGTGAACCGTCGCGCCTGCCGTGCCGGCTTGGTTACGTCGCGACGGCTTCGTGCCAAATTCATTTGAATTTCAGAAAACGACAGAGTCGCCGACTTTAAAGTGCTTCGGTGTCAGCCGACAGCAGTTTTAAGGGAAGGCTTACTATGGAGAGCACTCACGACAGATGGCTGGTGCTAACCGTCAGCTCGCTGTTCTCTGTCAATGTCGGCTTGCTGATCTTATGGCTGGCCGGCGCCGCACCAGGATTGTCTGCGGAAGATGGTGTCCTTGAAACCTTGCAGGTGTTGTTGGCCGTCAGTGCGGCCAGTGTCTTTGTGTTTGTCGCCTTCGAGGGCAAGGGCCCAGTTGCTTCTTCGGCTACGGCACTTGCCGCGATAGCAATTATCGCAACCATGAGAGAGATCGACGTGCGAAGAATTGTCGTGCCCGATTGGATGATGATTTGGGCCAACAGTCCTTTCCGGGATACGACCGTCGCCGTTCTACTGCTGCTCGTGCTCGTCTATCTGTGGTTTCGGCGCGAAGACTTTGGCGGCTGGAGCAGCATGCTTCTGAGCCCATCGGCGTGGCCACTTTGGCTGAGCGGGATCCTGCTCACCTCCAGCCTGACATTGGATGGCGGCAAGGTGATTTCGGGCGAATTAGGTGTTGTCGTCGAGGAATTCGTCGAACTCAACGGCTTCATGCTGCTGCTGATCGCGGCATGGCGCCATTGTCGTCTTCTCACGCAGCGCTCGGAACATGCCTAGTGGCGCAGTGAGGGGACTCGCTACTTTAAGGCATCGGCAGCGCTTCGTGCTCCCTCAAAAGCTCGCCGCTGTCGTAGTCGATCTCCATCAGTTTGACACGATAGCCCCACAGATGCGCGACATGCAGCAACGTGCGGTCGCACATTTTCTTGTCGAGCAGAACGCTGTTACGTGCACGATGTTGCAGTGTCAGACGTCGCCCGCCGGAGAGGTCCGCACTAACGACCTGGATATCGGGATCGGTAACACTCGAATCGTATTGCGCCGCCAGCTTGCGGCGAACATCACGGAAGCCGACCTCGTTGTGAATTCTTTCGACCTGCATGAACGGTGATTCGGATCGGTCATGAATATGAAAGAAGCGGAAGTCGCGCATCACCTTCGGCGACAGATACTGCAGGATGAAACTGTCATCGCGGAATTCGGCCCACGCGGTTTTGAGCGTGCCGAGTGGATCGCCATTGCCGGCAATATCGGGGAACCAGTCACGATCCTCCTCGGTCGGCTCGATGCACATGCGCTGAATGTCGCGCATCATCGCAAAACCAAGCGCATAAGGGTTGATCCCGCTATAGAAGCGATCCTCGAAACGCGGCTGGAAAACCACTGACGAGTGTGAATGCATGAATTCCAGCATCGCACCTTCGTTGACCTGGCCGCGATCAAACATGCGGTTCATGATTTCGTAGTGGCAGAACGTAGCACAGCCTTCGTTCATGACCTTGGTCTGGCGCTGGGGATAAAAATACTGTGCCAGCATGCGCACGATTCGGATCAACTCGCGCTGCCACTCATCAAGTTTCGGTGCATGTTTCTCAAGGAAATAGAGCACATTTTCCTGCGGCAGCTTCAGGCTCTCGGCTTCCTGCTCACCTTCCACGGCGGCATCTTGCGTCAGCGGTGTAGGATGCTCGGAACGGGGCAGCGTGCGCCAGATCTCGCTGTAGTCGGCTTCCTCGTGTTCGCGCCGACGGCGTTGCTTATCACGCTTAGCCTCTTGCGATTTGTGCGCCACGGGATGGCGGCTGATGCCCTGGTTCATCAACGCGTGTGCCGAGTCGAGAACGGCCTCGACTTCTTCAATGCCGAATTTCTCCTCGCACTCCGCTACGTACTCTTTGGCGAACGTCAGATAGTCGAGAACGGCGGTCGCGTCAGTCCATTGCTGGAACAGGTAGTTGTTCTTGAAGAAGTGATTGTGACCCATCGCGGCATGCGCCATCACCAGCGTCTGCATCGTCATGGTGTTTTCTTCCATGATGTAATTGATGCAGGGGTCGGAGTTGATCACCAATTCGTAAGCGAGGGCGCGCGCACCCTTGCGATACGCCGATTCTTCTCGCGCAAAATGCTTGCCGAACGACCAGTGACGGTACATGTTCGGCATGCCGATTGAGGCATAGGCATCGAGCATTTGTTCCGATCGGATCACTTCGAGCTGATTGGGATAGATATTGAGTCCCATCTCGCCGACACCGATCTCGTGGATCGCGTCATATGTCTTGTTGACCAGCGCGAAATCCCATTCCGCGCCGTCGTAGAGGAGCTGGCCGCCCGAGTTCGCGCCGGTATCAACTGACATGATCATGCCTCCGTCGTGCTGAACAGGTCGCGGAATACCGGATAGATCTCGCCTGGTCCGGAAACACGTCGCATCGCGAAGTTCTCGTGCTGACCATCAATCGTTTCATATCCCGACCACACGACGCTTTGGAACGGCGACATGTGTTCATCAGAATGTACCTCAATGTATGCGTAGTACTGGCAGCTCGGTAGGATTTCCGTCTGCAGCATCGTCATTGCGCGGTCCATGTCGTCGTCAAAGTTATGACCGTCGGAAGCTTGCGCTGCATAAATATTCCAATCGTCGACCGGGTATCGGTCGCGCACGACGTTCATCATTTCTTCCAACGCGGAGGAGATAACCGTGCCGCCTGTTTCAGTCGCGCGGAAGAAAGTTTCCTCGTCGACCTCTTGCGCTTGCGTTGTGTGCCGGATGAAGACGATATCAACTTCGGCATAGTGGCGCGACAGGAACAGGTGCAGCAGCATGAAGAAGCGCTTGGACAGTTCCTTGAGATCTTCGGTCATCGACGCCGAGACATCCATCAGGCAGAACATGACGGCTTGTGTCTTCGGCTTCGGCCGGCGCTCTGTGCGATTGTACATGAGATCGATTGGGTCGATGTAACCGACAACTTTGCGCATATGCAGAAGATGGCGCAATCGGTCACGCAGGGCGGTGAGCTTCTCGGCATCTGGAGAGTTCGATTGTTCTTCGGCGGCGATCGATGCTTCGATCTCGTCGATCTCAGCTTGACGGGGGCGGCGTAGCGCGATGCGACGCGCCAGTGATTGGCGCATCGTGCGCACTCGGTTAAGCTTTGCTGGCGGTCCGTCAGTCGTGAACCCCGCACGCAGCAGTTCGGCGGATTTGACGGATTTCAGTTTGGCCTTGACCATGTTCGGCAACTGCAGATCCTCGAAAAAAATATCGAGGAATTCTTCGCGCGACAGTGAAAAGACAAAATCGTCCTCACCCTCGCCGTCGGCCGAGCCTTTCTGGCCACGGCCGCCACCGCCACTCTCAGGTTTGCGGATGACATCGCCGGGGCTGTACTCTCGATTGCCGGGCAGCACATAATCGCGCTCGCCTTGTTCACGTCCGAGACCGAAGGTCGGTTCGCGCAGGCTCTTGGAGCGAATGCGAACATCCTCGCCGCCATCGACATCACTGACTTTGCGCTGGCGCAGAGATTCACGAACAGCGTCACGGATCTCCGCCTTCGCCCGACGCAAAAACCTCTGGCGGTTGCCAAGGCTCTTGGCTTTCGGATTGAGACGGCGATCAACGATATGCATGCCTGCTCCTTTGACGGCCGCCGCATCTCTTCTCGTCGGTCATGCCGGCGAAGGCCGGGTTAGACTCGAACCGGCGGACACTTGTCCATTCTGAGGTGCGGCGGAGACGAATACGAACTTCAAAACCACTCCAATATTCAAATGCACCCCGGCCTTGGCCGGGGTAACGCTTTCTGTGGGCATCGCAGCACCATCTGCCTTCAACCGAAAACTATCCGCTCTTCTTCACGCGCATGTACCACTCGACCAAGCGGCGAACCTGGCGTTGCGTATAGCCGCGCGTGACCATGCGATCGACAAACTGAGCGTGTTTCTTCTCGGTTTCGCTGTCCTGCTTGGCGCCAAATGAGATGACGGGCAGCAGGTCTTCGACCTGGCTGAACATCCGCTTTTCGATGACGTCGCGGATCTTCTCGTAGCTCGTCCAACTGGGGTTCTTGCCGGCATTCTTGGCCCGTGCGCGCAGCGAGAACTTGACCACCTCGTAACGAAAATCTTTCGGGTTTGCGATCCCTGCCGGCTTTTCGATGCGTGACAGTTCCTGGTCGATCACCTGGCGGTTCATCAGCTGTCCGGTATCAGGATCTTTAAAGTCCTGATCTTCGATCCAGCTGTCAGCATAGGCGACATAACGGTCGAAAAGGTTCTGCCCGAAGTCGCTGTAGCTTTCCAGATAGGCCTTCTGGATCTCGTTGCCGATGAACTCAGCATATCGTGGCCCGAGTTCTTCCTTGATGAACTCGATGTATTGGTTTTCCGTGTCCTCCGGCAGTTGTTCACGCCGTATGGCCTGCTCAAGGACGTACATCAAATGCACCGGATCAGCCGCGACTTCCGTGGTGTCGTAGTTGAACGTTTCCGAAAGCACCTTGTAGGCAAATCGTGTCGACGTCCCATCCATACCCTCGTTGATACCGGCGGCATCGCGGTATTCTTGAATGGTCTTGGCGTGAGGGTCCGTGTCCTTCAACGACTCGCCGTCATAGACCCGCATTTTCGAGAACAGGTTTGAGTTCTCGTGATCCTTAAGCCGCGTCAGCACGGAGAACCGCGCCAGCATTTCAAGCGTGCCGGGCGCGCACGGTTCCTCGCCCACCTCGCTGCTCGAAAGCAGTTTCTCGTAAATTTTCTGCTCTTCCGAAACGCGCAGACAATACGGCACTTGAATCACGCAAATCCGGTCAAGAAACGCTTCGTTGTTCTTGTTCGCGCGGAAGCTTTGCCATTCGCTTTCGTTCGAGTGGGCAATGATGATGCCCTGATACGGCAATGCGCCGACGTTTTCGGTGCCAACATATGTGCCGTCCTGCGTCGCAGTCAGCAACGGGTGCAGCATCTTGATCGGCGCCTTGAACATTTCGACGAACTCAAGCAAGCCCTGGGTCGTGCGGTTGAGACCGCCCGAATACGAGTAGGCATCGGCGTCGTTCTGGCCGAAAAACTCAAGCTTGCGGATATCGACCTTGCCGACGAGCGCCGAGATGTCCTGGTTGTTCTCGTCTCCAGGTTCCGTCTTGGCAACACACTCCTGGCGCAACCGCGACGGCAGCAACTTTACGACCGAAAACTTGGCGATATCACCGCCAAACTCATCCAGCCGCTTGACCGCCCACGGGCTCATCTGACCCGTCAGCTTGCGTTGTGGAATGCCGTAGCGTTCCTCAATAGCACTGCCCATCGTGCCCGGGTCAAACAGACCAAGCGGGCTTTCAAAAATCGGACTGATCTCATCGCCCGCTTTGAGGACGTAGATCGGGCAGCCCTCCATCATCTCCTTGAGCCGTTCAGCGAGCGATGACTTGCCGCCGCCAACCGGTCCGAGCAGATAAAGAATCTGTTTGCGTTCTTCGAGTCCTTGAGCGGCGTGACGAAAGAAGCTCACGATCCGCTCAATGGTTTCTTCAAGGCCGTAAAAATCTCTGAAGGCCGGATAAACTTTAATCGTACGATTGAGAAAGATCCGGCTCATGCGCTGGTCTTTCTGCGTGTCAATAATTTCAGGTTCGCCGATCGCGGTGATCATGCGTTCGGCGGCACTTGCATACATAGTCGCGTCAGAACGGCACGCATCAAGGTAGTCCTTCAGTGACATTTCGGACTGTTTCTGAGCGTCATAGTTCTGTGCGTAGATGTCGAAAAGTTCGCTATCTTTCGTCATGGCTTGTCTCGCTCGCGCTGTGCCCTGCTCACTCAACGTGCCAAGTACCCAGAGAGAATGCTCTGGTAACGGGGAAAAATTTGTGCCGAATTACCGGCATCCCCCATCGACCGCCACGTCGAGTTGCCTGCCTTATCATATCCGAAATGTGATGCAGCCGCGATAGGATTCCAAGAGCTGTGCATAGCGCCACACACGGATCGATGCTTCAACGGCCATGATAGAGGCGAGATCAGGCATTTTTTCGTCAATGACAAGAAAATGAATGAAATTTTTTCAAGTCTTTTTGTGAATAAAAAACAGCATGTTGCGCAAAGTTGACCAAGAAGTTGCTTGAATACTGTCGTTGTCGCGCCACGGTCTGTGCGCGTTCTTCGATTTGTTCAAGTATCGGGCCGTTATAAACGTTAGGACGCATTCGTCATTTCATGGATCAACAGAGGTTTGGCGCCGAATCAGAAGGCCGCTTCTGAACGCCATTTGTCTAATCTATGACATGCAGCTCGCACCCTGTTTGCCGTTGCAGGATGCCTGCGGAAGAAAAAATGTTCATCGGTGTGCACCGATCAGGGCCGCAGCATTGCTCAGTTGCGCGTGAAGATACCGGCCGAATGAGCGCCAGCATTCAATGCGGAAAAGCGGCCGTTGATCGGGATCCGCAATGCGCATCAATACGATTTCGGATTTGGCAAATAATGTCCGTGTCGCGGTGCCCACGGGAAATGCTTTATCGCCGAGATCAAGCGGGCAGCCGCTGTTTATGACATCGGCGGCGGCGTCTCCGATCACCTCAAGAGCAATGTTGCGATGGCTGATGTCGACCAACGTATGTGTCCGCTCGCCCAGGTCGTGCGCGAGCATTTCGGCGACCGTTCCGGCATCATCATCGTGAGTGATCAACAACCATTCATCAGGCCCAAGCCGCGCGCTCAGGCCGGTGTTGGTGTCGTCCGCGACCGTAATGTTCAGGCGATTGATTGGTTGGGTGAGGTCAAACCCGCCGGGCTGCCCGGAGGTCGAAGCCAATGCCGCATCCATACGCAGGCTGAAGCGAACAGCCGGTGGCATCAGCCGCAGCGCGAAGCCGTCGCCGGCGGCTGTTTTCGGCGGTCCATCCTGAAGGTGGAACACGTTGCGCCGTTCGGCGATTGCATTGTGGCTAGACAACTGCGCGCCCTCCGTCGGGATCGACAAAAACTGTGCTGGTGACTTGCACTTCCGTGAACCCGTCGCGGGTTGTTGCAAAAAGACGCGTGCCGACCCGTTCGCGCCCACCGACCACAACGCCGAGCGCGATCGACCGCCCGCTACTTTGCTGCGCGCCCTCATTGATAGCCGCGACGCCGAAGAGTTCTCGCGCCACGTTTGGGCTTCGATAGCTTGACGTCACATGCCCGAGCATCGGCATGGGTATCGTGGCCGCTGGATCATCTACGAGTTGCGCGCCCTCGTCGAGCACGACATCCGGGTCCAGAGTCAGCAGGCCGACCAGTTGTTTGCGGCCGGCAGCGATCAGGTCCGTTCGCTGCAGCGAACGCTTGCCAACAAAGTCCGGTTTAACTTTTGAAACGAGACCGCCGAGGCCGACATCGTCGGGTGTCACCGTACCATCGGTCTCCTGGCCAACAATGATGAAGCCTTTTTCAGCCCGGAGCACGTGCATCGTTTCGGTGCCGTAGGGCGTGATGCCGTATGGTTCGCCCACCTTGTAGACCGCTTCCCAGACCGCTTCGCCAAAGTCTGCCGGGACGTTGATCTCGTAGCCGGCCTCGCCGGTGAAAGACACGCGAAACAGTCGGCATGGCACACCGCAGACTTTCCCTTCGCGCACGCTCATGTGTGGAAAGGCTTCGTTTGACATGTCGATGTCGTCGACCAGTGGCGCCAAGACTTCACGTGCGTTCGGACCCTGAACGGCGATCACCGCCCACTGCTCGGTGACCGAGGTCAACGACAGCTGCAAGTCTGTGAACTCGGTTTGCAGATAGTCCTCCATGTGCGCCAAGACGCGCGGCGCGCCACCGGTCGTCGTGGTGACATGGAAACGGTCGTCAGCGATCCGCGCGACCACACCATCATCCATGATGTAGCCGTCTTCCTTGAGCATCAACCCGTATCGGCAGCGACCCGGTTTCAGCTTGAGCCAGCTGTTCGTGTAGATGCGGTTCAAAAATTCAGCAGCGTCGGGGCCGACGACTTCGATCTTGCCAAGTGTCGTGGCATCAAAGATGCCGACGCTTTCACGTACCGCGGCGCATTCGCGTTGGATGGCCTCGTGCATTGTTTCGCGCCCGCGCGGGAAATACCAGGCGCGTTTCCACAGGCCGACATCCTCGAACTCGGCACCTTGTGCCGCCGCCCAGTCATGAATCGGTGTGATGCGTTCAGGGTCGAACAGGGAACCGCGCGCCTGTCCGGCAAACACCCCAAACGTCGTCGGCGTATAGGGGAGGCGGAACGTGGTCGTGCCGACATCGGGAGGCGTCAGGTCGAGCGCGTTCGCGACGATGCCAAGTGCATTGATATTCGACGTCTTGCCCTGGTCCGTTGCCATGCCAGTCGTTGTGTAGCGCTTGACGTGCTCGATCGATTGGAAGCCCTCTTGCACGGCAAGATGGATATCCTTCGCCGTGACGTCATTTTGAAAATCCACGAATGCCTTGTCGCGGATGGAGGTCCGGTTTGTCGGCATCTGGCGCACGGGCTCAAAGTCATGCGTCTGCGTCGCCTCGGCGCGCGGACGCTCGCCGCTGCCGCCGCCCGCCTTAAATCCGTCGGCAAGGCAGGCGTCCAGCCCGTCGACCCCGCGGCAGGCTCCGACGCTTGTCGTGGCCTGTGCGGCATCGCCCGGCACGAACGCATCGATCCCGGCATCAAACGTCAAACGCGCCCGCGATTGCGACTCCAGGTGCACCACCGGCGTCCAGCCACCTGACATACCAACGACGTCACATGTCAACGTGCGCAGGTCACCGACACCGCCGCTTGCTGTCATCGGCGCGACATCCAATCCGGTGACTTGCGTGCGCCCGGTCGAACCAATGATGGTATGGTTATCGAGGATTTCGATACCCGCTTGTGTCGCCTGCACGCGTTCTTCGCCAATGTCTTCGCGCTTGCGATAGTCGACGACCGTCACGAACAATCCGGCCGATTTCGCATCCAACGCGCACTGATAGGCCGAAGCGCCGTTGGTGGCGATCACGACGTTGCGCCCTGGCGTGACGCCATAGCGATTGATGAAGGTGCGCAGCGATTCCGCCAGCAGAATGCCGGGTCGGTCATTGTTGGCAAACACCAGCGGTCGCTCGTGCGCGCCCGATGCAACGATCACCTCGCCGGCACGCACCTGCCACAACCGTTCACGCGCCAGCCCTTGTGGTGGATGTCTCAGATGATCGGTCATACGTTGATTGAGCGCGATGTGATTGTGATTGTAATAGGCGATGACGGTTGTGCGTGGCAGTAGGCGCACGTTGGCGCGCGCGGTAAGAGCAGCAATCGCTTCCGCAACCCATTCGGATGTACTTTTGCCATCGATCGTCGACGTCAGGTCATGCAGTAGCGAGCCGCCGAACTCGTTCTGCTCGTCGGCAAGGATGATGCGTCTCTTGCCGTCTGCGGACGCTGCCAGAGCCGCCGCCAACCCGGCCGGTCCTCCCCCGGCAATCAAAACGTCGCAGTGCGCGTGGGTGTGCACATAACGGTCCGGGTCCGCGCTCGCAGGCGCCTTTCCGAGGCCGGCTGCCCGTCGGATGATCGGCTCGTAGATCTTTTTCCAGGCAGCCGGCGGCCACATGAACGTCTTGTAGTAGAACCCGGCCGAAAACAGCGGCGACGCGATGTCGTTCATCGTGCCGATGTCATAACGCAGCGACGGCCAATGGTTCTGGCTGCGTGCCACCAGTCCATCAAACGCTTCGACCACTGTCGCGCGATTGTTCGGCTCGCGTCGCCCTTGACCGCGGTCGATATCGAGCAACGCGTTCGGTTCTTCGGCGCCGGCCGCCAGTACGCCACGCGGCCGATGGTATTTGAACGAGCGACCGACATGCACGATGCCGTTGGCCAGCAACGCAGAGGCAACGGTATCACCTTCAAACGCCGGCACTTCGCGGCCATTGAACTGAATAATGATTGGTTTCGATCGATCGACGCGTCCGCGGCCAGGCAACCGGTTGACGTGGTTCATTGCCGGACCTCGTCTGTCTTTTCGGGCAGCGGTTCGGACCCCGTCGCGCGCATTTGCTCGCTCTCTTCGATCGCCGGCATCGGCTCACCCATGCGGTACGTCGTTAGTATCCTGTCGCTGACCGTATTGCGCAGCGCATTGAACCAGCGCTGGCACCCGCTCTGATGGTTCCATCGTTCGGCCATCACGCCTTTGGTGTTGGCGCGATAAAACAAGAACTCCGCCCATTGCCGGTCGTCGAGTTCGGCCGGGACGAGTGGGCGCGCGATATGCGCCTCGCCACCGCATTGAAATTCGATTTCGGGCCGTTCGCCGCAATAAGGGCAATCAATCAGCAGCATGTGGCGAGGCCTTTCTGTTCAATCGCGTTGCGGAGGTTCTGGCCTTCTCTCCGCGTGGCCGAACGCTCCGTGAGCAACATTAATGCGCCACCGCCGCTGCGGCGGCTTCATCAATCAGGCGGCCGCTTTGATACCGGTCGAGCGAGAACGGCGCCGCGATCGGATGCATCTCGTCCTTCGCCATCGAGGCTGCAAATACGTGCGCTGAACCCGGCGTCGCCTTGAACCCGCCGGTGCCCCAGCCGCAATTGACATAGAGCCCGCCGATTGGCGTCTTCGACAGGATCGGTGAGCGGTCATATGTCGTATCGACGATGCCGCCCCAATTGCGGAGCATCCGCATGCGCCGAAATTGAGGAAACAGCTCACAAATCGCCTCCAGCGTATGCGAAGCGATGTGCAATCCGCCCTGCTGACTGTACGAGATGTACTGATCGGTGCCAGCCCCGATGACCAACTCGCCCTTGTCGGATTGCGAGATGTAGGCGTGGATCGTGTTTGACATCACGACGCATGGAAACACCGGCTTGACCGGTTCTGATACCAGCGCCTGCAGCGGAAAACTTTCAAGCGGCATGCGCAGGCCGGCGCGCTCCATGACAACACTTGTATGTCCTGCTGCGACCACGCCGACTTTGCGCGACTTGATATACCCCTTGTTCGTCTCGACGCCGGATACGTTGCCGTTCGCATCACGATCGATCCTGAGCACCTCACAATTCTGGATGATATCGACGCCGAGCTTGTCCGCTGCCCGCGCGAAGCCCCACGCCACGGCGTCATGCCGCGCCACCCCGCCGCGGCGTTGCAGTGCGCCGCCCATCACCGGATAGCGAATGTCCTTCGAGATGTTGAGTGGCGGGCAGAACGCCTTGCATTCTTCCGGGTTGAGCCATTCATTGTCGACGCCGTTGAGGCGGTCGGCATAGACGTGGCGCATCGAGCTCTGCACATCGTGCACGTTGTGCGCCAGCATCAGCACCCCGCGCGGCGAATACATAACGTTGTAGTTGAGCTCCTGCGACAGTGTCTCCCACAGCTTGACCGAGTGTTCATAGATGCCGGCGCTCTCGTCGTAGAGATAGTTCGAGCGGATGATCGTCGTGTTGCGCCCGGTGTTGCCGCCGCCGATCCAGCCCTTTTCCAACACCGCGATATTGGTCAGGCCGTGCTCCTTCGCGAGGTAGTACGCCGTGCCGAGACCATGCCCGCCGCCGCCGATAATGATCGCATCGTAGGCCGATCGCGGCTCCGGCGTGCGCCACTGCTTTGGCCATTTGGCGGCACCGCCAAATGCCTTGCGCGCAAGATTGAATGCGGAAAATTTCGTCATGACGCGCCTAATTGTGTCATTCTAACCTGAGTCTCGGGCCCCATCATCACGCCAATGAAGAGGTGTCGACTGGTCAACCATGCCGTGGCGGATTGCCAGAAATCACTAACGTTCGCCGATCCGTTCCTGTCAATGCGGTCGCGATGACACAGCTAACCGTCCGCCCGCAACCGTTCATTGCTCGAATCAAACGGCGATTCCTCGACAACGGACGCTTGATGGCGTTTGCCGAGGATCGAAATCTCCAGCTTTTGGCCGACGCCGGCGTATTCCGGTTTGACCATCGCCAACGCAATCGATTGGCCGATACGCCAGCCATAACCGCCCGAAGTCGCACGCCCGACGAGTTCGTTACCAACATAAATCGCCTCGTTGCCGCGCGCGTCGGCATCCGTTACGCCGTCGACGGTCAGCGTTGCAAACGCCCACTTGAAGCCGCTGGCCTGCCATTCTGCCAATGCCCGAGACCCGATAAACGTACCTTTGTTAAGCCGCACGAAACGGTCGAGGCCCGATTCCAGCGCCGCATACTCGATCGACAATTCGCGCGGGATCAGCCGGTAGGATTTCTCAAGGCGCATCGAATCCATCGCCCGGATGCCGAAGGGCTTGATGCCGAATTCTTCACC
>JAGDYV010000162.1:0-12151 GCA_049116495.1 Hyphomicrobiaceae bacterium
CTCCAAGGACTACGGCGACATCAAAGACAAATTTCGGCCGGGTCACGCGGATTACACGTACTGGCAAAAATACGGCATCCGCGACTATCGCGGCGGCGGCCGGTCCTCGGCACGCGAAACTGCCATGCGGGTCGCAGCAGGCGGGATCGCGCGAAAAATACTGGGCGGCATAACAATCCGTGCCGCACTTGTGCAAATGGGTCCCAACGTCATCAATCGCGACAATTGGGATTGGTCTGAAGTCGACAATAATCCATTTTTCTGTCCTGATCCTGACGCAGCGCAGGCATGGGAAGGCTACCTTGACGGCATACGCAAGGCGGGCTCGTCGGCCGGCGCCGTGATCGAAGTCGTCGCTGAAGGCGTGCCTGTCGGACTTGGCGCACCGATCTACGGCAAACTTGACCAGGACCTGGCATCTGCAATGATGAGCATCAATGCCGTCAAGGGTGTCGAAATCGGTGACGGATTTGGCGCTGCCGCATTGGGCGGAGAGGACAACGCCGATGAAATCCGCATCGGCAACGACGGCCAACCGCGCTTCTTGAGCAATCATGCAGGTGGCGTTCTCGGGGGCATATCAACCGGTCAGGATGTCATCGTACGGTTTGCCGTCAAGCCGACCTCTTCGATCTTGACACCGCGCCGGACGATTGACCGTCACGGCAAAGAAACCGAGATACTGACAAAGGGGCGTCATGATCCGTGCGTCGGTATCCGCGCCGTGCCGGTCGGAGAAGCCATGATGGCGCTGGTGCTCGCCGATCACCTGCTGCGCCACCGCGCGCAGACCGCAAAAGAGTAATATTTGCCATCATCAGAACTTAATCTATTGCCTTATCATAACCAATGTAACACTTTGTTTATTAGTTTGTATTTTATCAACTCGACATCGCAGAGCGGACGCTCGAGCGAGATCAAAGGACGACAACCATGGCGCAATCCGGGAGTGGTGGCAGAGAGCCAAAGGCATTGCTTTTCGACGTGTTCGGTACGGTCGTAGATTGGCGCACGAGCGTTATCAATGAGCTCAGATCCTACGGTCAGGGACGCGGCATCGACGCCAACTGGGAAGCCTTCGCCGATGACTGGCGCGGCCTCTACCAGCCGTCGATGGAAGCGGTTCGCAACAATACCCGTTCGTTCGTGCCGCTCGACGACTTACATCGTGAAAGCCTGCAAACGCTGATCAGCAAATATGACCTGCCACGGCCGAACGAGCGCGAAGAGGATCACCTCGTCACAATCTGGCACCGCCTGAAGCCGTGGTCCGATGTCATCGAGGGCATGTACCGCCTCAAGCGCCAGTACATCCTGGGCACACTGTCGAACGGCAACATCGGCCTGATGGTGCGCCTGGCGAAATACAGCGGCCTGCCCTGGGATGCGATCCTCGGCGCTGAAATTGCCAACGACTACAAGCCCCAGCCGCACGTCTATCGCGCTTCGGCCGCGGCGCTCAATCTACATGAATCCGAATGCATGCTGGTCGCAGCTCATAATGATGACCTCGCCGCCGCAGCAGCTGTCGGCTTCCAGACCGCGTTTGTGGTCCGTCCGGATGAATACGGTGCCAGCCAGGTGCGCGACAAGCATGCAACCCATTCCTGGAACATTGTCACGGACAGTTTTGCCGGACTTGCCGATCAACTGAACTGCCCGCGCTACTGATGTAGCGCGCCGCGTCACCCAGTTTTACGCAGTGCCATGACTTTGGACATAAACGCGAGACGTGTGCTGTCGACATTGAGACCGGCGCTGGCAAAAGTCTCGACGAGATCATCGATCAGATAGTGCCGATAATACGGCTCGTGGAACCGTTCCGGAAAGGCTTCCAGCAGGCCGTCCCAATCCGGTTTGTCGCCGAACTGCAGGCTGTCAATCATTACAAACAGCCCGCCGGGCTTCAGCACGCGCGCAACCTCTTTTGCCACGGCCTGGCGCGCATCGCCGGGCAACTCGTGAAACAGGAAAATCGATGTGACAATATCCTGAGAGGCATCCAAGAACGGCGTGTCCTCGGCATTGCCACGCTGCCATGCAACCGGGCGCAGATCACCTATATGACGCTCAGCTTCCGAGATATAGGCCTGTGACAGATCGAGCCCGGTGAGATCCATGCGCGGATAGCTGCGACGAACATCACGCAGGAACCGGCCGGTGCCGCAAGCGATGTCGAGCAGCGCAACAGAGCGCTGATCGCGCCCGCCCATATACGTCTGGATCGGTCGGAATGCCGCACGCCGCATTGCATCGGCGCTGCCGTAGAACAGCGTCTCGACTTGTACATCGTATATGCGCGCGGAATCCTCGGCGAGATGCCCCCCGGTCTGAAAATGAAAATCCTGCGCGTAGTAGGCCGGCAGATCATCGTCCGCCGTGTGTGCCTTCGCCGTATCGACGATGCCCTGGGTGCGGCGTTCAACGTTGGACGGCAGGTCGCGCAACATGGCGCGCAGGCGGCCGACATGACGTGGCAACCGGCTGGGGCGCAACTCGGTGCCTGGGTTAACACCAGCACCCGCGTCAGCAGCGTCTTCAAGGAGCAACTGGCGCAAGTCAGCGAACATGTCGCCACGCGATGGCACCGGGCGCTCCGGTTTGCCCGCGACACGCGCCTGCTGCGGCACCAAACGATTGGCAATCAAACGGTTGATACCGTAAAACCACCCGACCCGGGCAGTACTTGAAGCCATCCGCATGGCAACATCGATCGGACCGGACATCTATGACCGCCTTTCCTTGCTCGCAAACGTCAACAGAGCATCATATCTATCGATAAATGTCGGTTTGACTGGTGTGACGCGCAAGTCCCCGTCGCCAACGCTAGCGTCGCAGCACAGCGATCGCCTCGACATGGGCGCTGAAGAGGAATTGGTCGATCGGCAGGACACTGTGCAGTGTGTAACCGCCATCGATCAGAATGCGCAGATCGCGCGCCAGCGTGGCCGGATTGCACGATACGGCGACCACACACGGCACCTTTGACCTGGCAAGCGCCTCGGACTGCGCGATCGCCCCGGCGCGCGGCGGATCAAACACGACCGCGTCAAACGCTTTCAGTTCATTGCGCGACAATGGTTCGCGAAAAAGGTCTCGCGTGACGCACTCGACCGGTTTGAGCCCTTGGGCGTGACGAACGGCACCAGCCAGCGCTGCAACGGCATCGGACTGATTGTCGATTGCCACAACACGCGCGCGCTTCGCAATCGGCAAGGCAAAGGTGCCCAGTCCGCAAAACAAATCCGCGACACGCTTGGCCCGGCCGAGCGCCTTGACGACGGCGACAGCCATAGCTGTTTCCGCTGCTGCCACGGCCTGGGTAAACACACCTGCCGGCAACCGCAGATCCGCGCCCGCCACCTGCAAAACGGGATGAGCGCTTTGAAAAATCTCATCATTGCCAACGATGAGACGCAGGATGCCGCCCTGGTCGGCAACACCGGCCAGCTTCTCGCGCACTGCCGCCGATAAAGTCTTTTTGACGCCGCTGACGAGGACATCGATGCCGTTGTCAGCGCGCATGACGTGCAGGCGCGTATCCGACGGCAGCGGACCATTGTTCGCGATCTCAGCCAACACCGTGCCAAGCACGGGGAGCACATCGACAATCTCCGCGGCCGCAATGGTGCACGCCTTGATCTCAACGAGTGTATGTGAGCGCGCTTCGCGAAACCCGAACCGGATCCGCCCGTCGGCCGCTGCAACAGAAAAAGTCACCCGTCGGCGAGAGCCTGGCGGCGCCCGCCACAACGGTCGCAAATCCGACGTGATGCCGTGATGCGCAAACGCCTGGCGCACCAGGTTTGTCTTCCACTCCGTATAGACCGTTTCGCTCATATGCTGCGCGACGCAACCGCCGCAGGTACCATAGTGCGGACAGGGCGGCACAACGCGCCCGGGAGCATCGCTCAGCCGCTCGAAGCCGCCATCGCCGGTCTGCCGCCAGCGTTCACCGGGCAACGCAAACGGTACAAATTGCGGATCACCGGCATCTTCGGTGACACCGTCACCATGGGCGCCGAGCCGAACAATATTCATCCAAGGACTGTCGGTTGGCGTTTCATGAAGCGGGCCACTAGCCATCGCGACGCGCCCCGATCAGATACTCAGCATTGCCGGAGCCACCGGCTATCGGAGAAGCCGTCACACCCTGGACCTGCCAACCAGATTGCGTTTCGAACCACGATCGCACGTCATCGACGGCCTTTTCACGCACAGCAGCATCGCGCACGATACCATCACTTCCCAAAGCGTCAGGACCGGCCTCGAACTGAGGTTTGACTAGCGCAATTGCCCAACCACCACGCGCCACCAGCATGAGCGGCACCGGCAAGGCTTTGGTGAGCGAAATGAAACTCACATCGCACACCAAGGCGTCGACCGGCGCACGGACTTCGTCACCGCCAATCTTTCGCGCATCGACATTTTCGAGATTGTGGACGCGACGATCAGCAGCCAGCTTCGCATCGAGTTGGCCCCGACCGACGTCAATGGCATAGACTTCGCGCGCACCGTTCTGCAGCAGCACTTCGGTGAAGCCACCGGTTGAGGCGCCGATATCGAGTATCCGCAAGCCCTCGCAGTTGAATTTGAAATATGTCAGCCCGACGAGCAACTTCTCGGCACCACGTGACACATACTTCGGCGCGTCCGGTTGCAGCGTGATCACCTGGCTGGCCTTGATCGACCGGCTGCCTTTTCGCTCGATGGCGCCATCAACCAAGACATAGCCGCGCCGCACGAGATCGCGCCCGCTCGAACGACTCCTCACCAGTCCCCGTTCAACGAGGACACTATCCAGTCTTTCACGTGACATTCTGTTCCGTCCGCCGCTACGAAGCCGACGCGCTCATCAGAGATAAAGTCTATACTCCGATAATGAACACGCTCTAGCGCCTGCAGTGCAAGCGTTGATCGCAGTTCGAGCGACATCTGTACGGGGGTATGCGCGTTCTCTACACGTCAGGCCCGATGGACACCATCCAGCAGGGCCTCTTTTCCAAGCGCTGCTAGCGCTTTTGCAACAATTCCATTGCGGTCAAGGCCGGCTACTTCGTACATCTTTTCGGGTTTTTCCTGCTCGATAAAGCTATCCGGCAACACCAGCGTGCGCACCTTGAGCCCGCGGTCGAGCAGCCCTTCATCGGCCAGAAGACCAAGTACGTGTGACCCAAAACCGCCGATCGAGCCTTCTTCAATCGTCAGCAGCACCTCGTGGTTCTGCGCCAGGTCCCGAATCAACTGCTCATCAAGCGGTTTAGCGAAGCGAGCATCGGCGACGGTCGTCGGCAGTCCCATGGAACCGAGCATCTCAGCAGCCGCCAGAGCCTCCTGCAAGCGCGTACCAAGTGATAGCAGCGCGATCGATGTCCCCTCACGAATAATCCGGCCTTTGCCAATTTCGAGCGGAACGCCGACTTCCGGCATATCGATGCCAACGCCCTCCCCGCGCGGATACCGGAAGGCGGACGGCCGGTCATCAATTGCAACCGCCGTTGCCACCATATGGCGCAACTCGGCCTCGTCAGCCGCTGCCATAACCACAAAATTCGGCAGGCAACTGAGGTACGTTATGTCGAACGAGCCGGCGTGCGTCGGTCCATCAGCACCGACCAATCCGGCACGATCGATCGCGAAACGGACCGGCAGCTTCTGGATCGCAATGTCATGAACGACCTGATCGTAGGCGCGCTGCAAAAATGTCGAATAGATTGCCGCGAACGGCTTGTACCCCTCGCTCGCGAGGCCGCCGGCGAACGTCACACCGTGCTGCTCAGCGATCCCGACGTCGAATGTCCGATCGGGGAATTCTTCGCCAAACAAATCGAGCCCCGTGCCCGATGGCATTGCCGCCGTCACTGCGACGATCTTGTCGTCGTTGCGGGCTTCCTGGATCAAACTCTGTGCGAACACCTTCGTATAACCCGGTGCATTCGGTGGCGCCTTGACCTGATCACCGGTGATGACATCGAACTTGCTGACGCCATGGTACTTGTCGGCAGAGTTTTCAGCGGGCGGATAGCCCTTGCCCTTCTTGGTGACGACATGCACCAGGATCGGGCCCTGCTGCGCGTCACGGACGTTTTTCAGGACCGGCACCAACTGGTCAAGGTCATGACCATCGATCGGGCCGACGTAGTAAAAACCGAGCTCTTCGAACCAGGCACCACCTTGCCACAAGTGACGCGTGTACTCTTCCATCCGCGCCGCACGCCGCTCCCAGGATTTCGGCAGGCGTTTGGCCAACTGCTTGGCGATGTCGCGCACGTAGAGGTAAGTGCCGCTCGACGTGATCCGCGCGAGATAATGCGACAGCGCGCCGGTCGGCGGTGCAATCGACATGTCGTTGTCATTGAGGACGACGATCAAACGCTCATTGCGCGCACCGGCGTTGTTGATCGCCTCGTAGGCCATCCCCGCGCTCATCGCACCATCGCCAATCACGGCAACCACGTTGTTGTCTCGCTCGGACAGATCACGCGCAACCGCCATACCCAAGCCGGCCGAGATCGATGTCGAAGAATGCGCCGCACCGAAAGGATCAAAATCACTCTCAGCCCGCTTGGTAAATCCAGAAAGACCGTTGCCTTGGCGTAAGGTCCGTATCCTGTCGCGCCGCCCGGTCAGTATTTTATGCGGATAGCATTGATGACCAACATCCCAGATCAAGCGGTCTTCCGGCGTGTTGAACACCCAATGCAACGCGGTTGTAAGCTCGACAACCCCCAGGCCGGCGCCGAGGTGACCGCCGGTCACCGAGACGGCGTCAATCGTTTCCACACGCAGCTCATCTGCAACCTGTCGCAGATCCGATTGCGGAATGTCACGCAAATCGCTCGGTAGATTGATGGTATCCAGCAGCGGAGTTTTGCTCATAGTGTATCAATCACTGTAATCGTGGGCTTTTACGGCATCGCCCACCGCTTGCTGTACATCTAGTGCGTGTGTCGGTGAAAGGAAACCCGGGCAATCGTCGCGGTCTGCAATGATGACGATCAAATGCACTCCGACGGCTCATCTTCAGAGCGCTGCAATGGCTCTATTCAGCGCGGTCCAACGGCTGGCTTCCAGTTGGTTCACCATCTTGTCCGATCGTCAGTTTTTCGACTTTGGCCTCGGCCTGTTTCAGGCGTCGGTCGCAATGGTCGCGCAACGCCTCGCCGCGCTCATAAATCGTGATGCTCTCTTCAAGCTCGACATCACCACGCTCGAGGCGAGCCACGATCGCTTCAAGCTCTTTCAGAGCGCGCTCATAGCTCATGTCTTTGATATCAGCGTGCTTCGCAGCGGCCATGTCGTTATCCACCTTCACCTATCCTCAACGGCGGCCAAAAACGTCGCGCCGCATCATGCTCCGAAGCGACCTAGGCGCCCATCAGCATTTGGACATGCCCGCTTGCCGACCGCCCGAGCGCGGCGAGATCGTACCCGCCTTCGAGCATTGAAACAACGCGCCCGCCAGACTGCTGTTCGGCCGCCTCCATCAGTTTATCAGTTACCCACACAAAATCGTCCTCGACGAGGCGAAGATTGGCGAGCGGATCTGCTTCATGGGCATCAAAGCCAGCGGAAATGATGATCAGGTCAGGCGCAAAATCGTGTAGCGCCGGCAGGATCCGGCCATTGAAGGCGTCGCGAAACGGACCGCCGCCATCGTTCGGGCTGAGCGGTGCGTTACAGATCGTGCCGTTTTCACCTTCTTCGCGTGGCGCGCCGGTGCCGGGATAGAGCGGCATTTGATGGGTCGAAGCCAGGAACAAGTCTTTTTCCGCCCAGAAGATATCCTGCGTGCCGTTGCCGTGATGAACGTCGAAATCGACCACCGCGACACGGTCGACACCATGGCTGGCGCGCGCATAATGGGCGGCGATCGCGGCATTCGAGAACAGGCAAAAGCCCATTGCGCGCTCAGCTTCGGCATGATGACCACACGGGCGCACCTGGCAGAACGCGTTCTTGATATCGTTGGATGTGTCGAAGACTCGATCGACGGCTTCAAGACCGGCACCGACGGCACGCAGCGCCGCCTCCCACGACCCAGGAGAAAGCACCGTGTCAGGATCAAGGCGGACGGCTGGTTGGCCGGGCTCGGGCCGGGCTGACTTTATGCCATCGAGATATGATTTCGGATGTGCCCGCAAAATGGCGTCTTCGCAGTCATCGCGCAGCGGCGCATCATCGCGCACGAGGGCGTCGAAGGTTTCTTCAGCGAACACCTTGTCGAGTTCGCGCATGCGGTCAGGCCGCTCGGGATGCCCGGCGCCGGTGTCGTGGTCGACAAAACGGGGGTGCGTCAGCAGAAGCGTCGCCATGATCTTTCAATTCCATATGGTTCAGGCCGGACGAACTTAGTGTGCAGTCGCGATATTTGGAATAGGCCTACCCGGTCGCAGTGCCGGTATCGGTCGATCGCTGCCGGCCACGAAAGATCCAAGCGATGGCACTCAGCAGCGACCACAGCGCGGCCGGCAGGCCGGCGATTGGCAGAAACAATAGGGCAAACACCGCCCAACGCATCCCCCGAGCCGCCTCAAAGCCGCCGCGCCCGGCATAGTCACTACGTACCTCCGGCGGCCAAACCCGCTGCCACCAGCGCCGCGCCACAGGAAGAGCAAGCAGACCGATCAAAAATGCCAGCCCGACAGCGTACTGGATCAGCGATGCGATGCCGGGGATCAGCCGACGGTCGAGTTCCTGCTGCCGGTGCATCGACACGAAATCGCCATCGACCGCGTGCGGAAGGACATTGCCAGCCACTTCCGATACGAGTTCGGCCAGGACGCTTGAGAGCGTACCGGGCTGCTTTTCCAGCACGCCGGCCCGCATCGGAACGACGCTGAGCGCAACGCGGCCAGGATCACGCGCGCGCGCTTCGACGAACAACCGGCCGGTGCCACCAGACAACGTGTTGAGGAAATCACCGAGTGTCTCGCCCTGCAGCGCTTCGATCAGGCCGTCAACCTCAACCCGTTGCCACAGCCAGTTGCGCGTGCCCGGCTGGCGCGGTGCTGCCGCATTGACGAACAGGAGGTTGGTGTCATTGGCCGCCGCCGTCGCGCGCAACGGCGCCAGCGGCAACGACTGTTCGGTGCCTGAGGGCGTCCGGTAGACGAGCGTGCCACCATCCGTCACGCGGCCTGTCATGAGCGCGGTTTGCCGACGCAGTGTCGGCAACGCCGACGTCAGCTTCGCGGGATTGATCGCATCGACGACCTGGCGGCCATCGGTGCCAATCGACGCGTCCGGACGGAACGTGTCCGGCGCATCCGATCGCAACGCCAAAACACGCATGAAACGACTGCGCAGCGGCTTTGCGAGTTGCCAAACGGTCTCCGTAAAGATCGAGCGATCGGTGCTGCGCGCATAGACGTTTGGCCGGACCTCAATGAACCAGGCACCAGCGCGCCGCCGTCCGACGACATACAACGGATAACTCTGACCGGTCACAACAACACGCAGCTTTGCATCAACGGGCAACTGATCCAGATGTTCGCCATGTGCAAAGACGCTGGCAGCCGTCAGATAGATCACCACCGGTGCGGGACGGACGGCCAGCTCAGGTGCGAGATGGGTGTAGACGCGCGCCAATTCCTGCTTGCTCGCGGTTGTGTAGCGTTGACCGGCTTGGTTGACGAACGTCCAATGCCCTTGCGCCGTGACGCGGGCTGCGAGCACCAGGGCCGGTGGCTTCACCGTCTGCGCTTTGATGAGAACGCCGAGCGCGGTGAGTTGATCGCCCCGCCGCACTGGTGCATCGCTCAAAACCATCTGGCGGACACCGCTGAGCCAACCAAACGGATCATAGGACGCGGCATGGGCTGGACCGCTCACAACGATCAGCCATGCCAAAACAACCCAGCAACGGGCAAGAATGCCGGCACTCTGGCACGTTACTGCTGGCTGTAGATGAGTTGCATGTCGGCCTGGTTCGCACATCCACTCATGATAGCGCGAAGTTGGGAGAAATTCGGCCGCTAAACATCGCGATTTCCAAGAAATCGATGACTGCCGCCCTACAGATCTTTGAAATTCGGCGGTCTTTTTTCGACAAATGCTTGAAATGCCTCACGGGCTTCCGGCGATGTCATGCGATCAGCGAACAGATGCGACTCGGTCTCAAGCCGCTCGACGATCTCATCGACAGATGCACCACGAATAAGATCGCGGGCGACCTTGAGCGCACCCGGTGGTTTTGCCGCCAGCCGCAGTGCTGCTTTGCGCGCGGTTGCCTCCAGCTCATCACTGTCGACCACAGCGTTCACAAGGCCGGCTTCGCGCGCGCGTTCGCCCGTAAAAGGCTCGCCAAGCGCCAGCATCTCAAACGCGCGGGCATGCCCCATACGCCTCGGTGCCAATAAACTCGACCCCGCCTCAGGCACCAGCCCGAGGTCGAGAAACGGCGTAATCAGCCGCGCCGAAGGAGACGCATAGACGAGATCGCAATGAAACAGCAACGTGACTCCGACACCGATCGCCAGGCCGTCAACCGCCGCGATCAAGGGTTTCTCGACCTTCGGCAAATAGCCAATGAAGCGGTGAACCGGCGTTTCGCCAACGGTTGCTGCGCCGCCGCTGGCGCGCTGCATGAAGTCCTTGATGTCGTTTCCGGCGCTGAATACACCGCCCGATCCCACAATGATATGAGCACGAACATCATCATCCTCATCACCGTCGACCAGCGCCGTGTACATGGCTGTATACATTTCCGGCAGCAGCGCGTTCTTTTTGTCCGGGCGTTGTATCCGGATCGTCTGCACACCATCGCTGCGCGACACATCAATCTCGGCGGACAACTCGGACATCGGCGGCTCCATGTTCGAACGCGGTGGTCGGCAACTGACGTCTCAGGCACTCAGGCGCTCGACCGGCACCGTCAGAAGGCTGTCGGCGCCTTCCATGATTGACGTCGAGAGGCCGCCGGCCAGCGGCACCTGGGTTTCGGCGAAGAAACGCGCGAGTGCGACGTGATCATGTCCAGCACCATTGGTGTCACGCGCGGCAAGCAACGCGCCTTTGGCGAGAAAAACGCCACCAGCCGCCAAGCCGAACAGCCGCAAATAAGGTGTTGCGCCAGCCAGCGCAGCTTCAGGATTGTTTTGCAGTTGCTCCCCCATCCAAAGTGATGCGGCACGCAATGCCGTCAGGGCTTCGCCGAGCCGGTCCGCCATCTTGCCAAACGCTGGCTGGTTGGAGGCTTTGACCTCATCCGCGATCGCATCCCATTCGTCGATCAATGCCGCAACCACGGCACCGTCACCAAGTGGCAGCTTGCGCGTCACAAGATCAATCGCCTGAATGCCATTGGTGCCTTCGTAGATCGGCAGGATGCGGGCATCGCGGTAATATTGCGCTGCGCCGGTCTCCTCCATGAAACCCATGCCGCCGTGCACCTGGATGCCCATCGAAGCAACTTCAACGCCGATGTCGGTTGAAAACGCCTTGGCGACGGGTGTCAGCAAAGCGCCGCGCACCTCACCCTGCAAGCGGTCCTCCTTGGTGGCACCACGCTCGGCCAAATCAAGCTCTCGTGCCGTGACGAGGCAGATCATGCGGGCAGCCTGCGTCATCGATTTCATGGTCAGGATGGTGCGGCGAATGTCGGCATGTTCGATGATCGGGCTCATCTCGCCGCGCTTTGCTTTCGGACCGCGGCCCTGGGTCCGTTCGTTGGCATATTCGATCGCCCGCTGCGTCGCACGGTCGGCAACGGCCACCCCCTGGAGGCCAACCCCGAGCCGGGCGGCGTTCATCATGATGAACATAATGTTAAGGCCACGGTTTTCTTCACCGACCAAGTAGCCGATCGCACCGTCGTTCTCGCCGTATTTCAAGGTACATGTCGGACTGGCGTGGATACCGAGTTTGTGCTCGACGTTGGCGGTCACAACATCGTTGCGCGCTCCAAGAGTCCCGTCCGGGTTGACCATGAATTTGGGCACCAGAAACAGAGAGATGCCACGTGTTCCCTCCGGCGCATCCGTCAGACGGGCAAGCACCATATGAATAATGTTCTCGCTAAAATCGTGATCGCCATAGGTGATGAATGTCTTCGTGCCAAACAGTTTATAGGTGCCATCACCTTGTGGTTCCGCACGGGTGCGCAGGGCACCGACATCAGAGCCCGCATGTGGCTCGGTCAGGTTCATGG
>JAGDYV010000163.1:0-10826 GCA_049116495.1 Hyphomicrobiaceae bacterium
CGGTGCTGGCGGCGATCCTGTTTCTGGCGGCGAGTAACGATACGGCGTGGCAGGGCGTCGGTTTGCTGTTTGCTTATTCGCTTGGCATCGGCCTGCCGTTCCTGGCTGCGGCGCTGTTTGCCAAACCGTTCATCGAGATGATGGGTCGCGCCAAGCGGCATATGCACACAATCGAAAAGGCGATGGGTGGCTTGCTCGTCGTCACCGGCGTCTTGTTCATGACCGGGCAGATGTCGACCATGGCCTTCTGGCTGCTCGAATTGTTCCCGGCGTTGGGCACCATCGGCTGATCAGACAGGAACAAGGAATAAAGGAGAGAAAATAATGCGCCCACTGATCCTGCTGCTCTTGGCGGCCTTCACTCTGGCAGGTGCCGCTCACGCCAAAGTCGGCGATGATGGCCTGCACAAGCAACCGTGGTTTTCCGTGACGTTCAAGGATGTTGCCGAAGACATCGCCGCTGCCAAGGCGGAAGGCAAGCGCCTTGCAATCATCATTGAGCAGCGCGGCTGCATCTATTGCAAGAAGCTGCACGAAACCGTCCTGTCGGATAAGAAAACCGCAAAGTACATCGCCGACAATTTCATGGTCGTGCAGTACAACATGTTCGGCGACGAAGAGGTGATCGATACCGACGGCGCGACGCTGACGGAGAAGACGGCGGTGCGTAAATGGGGATTGGCCTTTACGCCAACCATCCTGTTCCTGCCCGAAGTCGCGCCAAAGGGCAAAACCGCGAAACAAGCTGCTGTGATGGTGATGCCGGGTGCGTTCGGCCGCAGTACGACGCTTCACATGTTCCAATGGGTCAGGGAAAAAGGGTACCTCAAGGAGGAACCGTTCCAGAAGTACCATGCCCGCAAGCTGTCGGCGGCCAAGGCGACCGGCAAGTGATCCTGCGCGTGCAGCCTGCGCTGTGAACCAAGGTTTTAAACATGTTGCAGCGCAACATATTCAGGTATTCGAATTTGTATTTGCGTCGAGCATGCAATTCGATATAGGTTGGCCGCAATAAGCGGAAATTCAACCGCACGACATCACTCGATCGGGGAGGATGAACTTGGCTCTTCAAACTTTGAATGTGGGCGCGGCCGTTGCCGCTGGATGCGCATCACTGATGCTTTTGACCGCGAGCGCGTCGGCTGAAGCCGTGAAGCCGGCCGCGGTCAAGATCAAAGATGGCGAGCTTGCCCAATCGCTCACCGGCAAGCAGGGTGACCCGGAAGCTGGCAAGAGGACTTTTGTCGGACGCAAGCTTGGCAACTGCCTGGCCTGTCACGTCAACAAGGATACGTCCGATCAGCAATTCCACGGCGAGGTTGGCCCACCGCTTGACGGCGTTGCCGAGCGTCACGAGCCGGCGGCATTGCGCGCCATTATCGTGGACTCCAAAGCGGTGTTTGGCGATCAAACGTTGATGCCCGCCTTCTACCGTGAAGCCGGCCTCAACCGTGTCGGCAAGAAGTTCAAAGGCAAAACCATACTGTCAGCCCAGCAGGTCGAAGATGTGCTGGCCTATCTGCTGACATTGAAGGAATAGCGGCGTTGATCGAGAGCGGGCCTGACTACGCGCCGCCGATCTTCCATGCAATCGATATTCAAGGAGCAAAATAACGATGAAACTAACCAAGCGAGAGTTCTTCGCAGTTGGTGGTGGCGCAGCCGCATTCGTCGCGTTCGGCGGCATGTCCCTCGAAGCGCTGGCAGCAGATGATCAGGTCAAGAAGGCGATCGAGTCGTTCGCGGGCGGCAAGGTCCCGGCGAGCGGCAAAGTTGCTCTGACGACCCCGGAAATCGCTGAAAACGGCAACACCGTGCCGATCACCGTCGACGTCGAAAGCCCAATGACGAAGGACAACTACGTCGCGTCGGTCATGCTGCTCGCGGCCGGCAACCCCAATCCTGGCGTGGCGACGTTCCACTTCTCGTCAATGAGCGGTGAGGCTTCGGCGACCACGCGCATCCGTCTGGCCAAGACGCAGGATGTCATCGCAGTTGCAAAAATGAGCGACGGTTCGGTCTTCATCGACAAGAAACTGGTCAAGGTCACGATTGGCGGTTGCGGCGGCTAGCCGAAGCCGGACGTACGCCTGAACCGAATTGAACGAACACGCATCTAGGATCCAAGACAATGGCAAGACCTCGCGTAAAAGTGCCGAAGACCGCTTCCAAAGACGAAGTCATCACCATCAAGACGTTGATCAGCCACAAAATGGAATCGGGTCAGCGCAAAGACAAGAAAACCGGCGAGAAAATCCCGCGCAAGATTATCAATAAATTCACTGCCAAGTTCAACGGCACGCAGGTCTTCGGGGTTGATATCCTACCTGCGGTTTCGGCCAACCCGTTCCTGCAGTTCAACGTGAAAGTGCCGGAGAGCGGCGAGTTCGAATTCATCTGGGTTGATGATGACGGCAAGACTTACTCGGCCAAGAAGAAGATCACCGTCAGCTGAATTTTCGTCGATGGAATGATCCGGCAGGCCCGCGCGGCGAGGGAGGAAACAACGAAAATGTCGAATATGAAACGAGCCTTGAGCATTGGGATTGGTGCCGCGACTGTCGTCGGGCTGACCTTTTCGGTTGTCCTTGCCGAGCCCAACGACAATGAGCTGGTGGTCGATGGCAAGAAGCTGACGACCAAGGTCAAGGCGCCGAAAGGAAGTCCTTTCGACGATCTGTACTCGGGCTGGAGGTTCCGCAGCAAGGAAACCCAGAAGCTGCAGGCCGATGATTTCGAGAACCCGGGTTTTCCATTGGTCGATCTCGGTACCGAACTTTGGCAGAAGGTTGAGGGCGACGCCGGCAAAGCCTGTGCGAGCTGTCACAACGACGCTTCCAAGGCGATGAAGGGCGTTCGCGCCTCGATGCCAAAAATGCACAAGGAGATCGGCAAGGTTCAAGCGCTGCAGCAGCACGTCAATTACTGCCGCACGGACCGCATGAAGGCCAAGGCCTGGAAGTGGGAATCCAACCAGATGCTCGGCATGGCAGCCTATATCGGTCTGCAGTCACGCGGCATGCCGGTCAACGTCAAGACGGACGGTGCCTACAAAGCTGCTCACGACAAGGGCAAGGAGATCTACTACACCCGCGTTGGCCAGCTCGACATGTCATGTGCAGGCTGTCACGAGGACAACAACGGCAAGATGATCCGCGCCGACCATCTGAGTCAGGGCCAGATCAACGGCTTCCCGACCTACCGTTTCAAGTGGCAGAAGATGGGGTCGATCCATCGCCGCTTCAAAGGCTGCATGAAAAACATCCGAGCGAAGCCGTTCAAAGTCGGCAGCGACGAGTTCGTTGCGCTTGAGCTTTATGTCGCTTCACGCGGCCAGGGCCTTTCTGTCGAAACGCCGGCCGTCCGTAATTAATTCGGAACACGCTTGTGGCCGGCTCCGGGACGTAATCCCGAGGCCGGTCTTTTTTTGACAGGATGACGGATTTTTCGGCGACATCGTCGATTTATCGAACACCTTCAGTGGCAATCAGAGGATCGTCTCATGGTATCCCGCCGAGAGTTTCTTCAGGCCGCCGTCGCAACCGGCGTTGTGACGGGTACTGCCGGAACCGGTGCATGGTCGGCGCTGGCCGCCAAGCAGCAACTGATGAGCGAAGCTGATCTGCTGAAGTTTCCAAGTTTCGGAAACGTCAGTCTGGTGCATCTCACCGATATTCACGCACAGCTGCTGCCGATCTATTTTCGCGAGCCATCGATCAACCTCGGAGTTGGCGAGGTCAAAGGCAAACCACCGCACCTGTCCGGTAAGGATTTCCTTGAGCGCTACAAGATCAAGCCGAAGTCGCCGCAAGCCTATGCTCTCTCGTCCGAGGACTACATCGCCCTTGCCAAGTCCTACGGGCGAATGGGCGGCATCGATCGTATCGCGACGGTCCTGAAATCGATCCGCGCGGAGCGTGACGAGAATATGCTGTTCCTCGACGGCGGCGATACCTGGCAGGGCAGCTACACCTCGTTGAAGACGCGCGGCCAGGACATGGTCGATATCATGAACTCGCTCAAGCCTGATGCCATGACGGCGCACTGGGAATTCACCTATGGTGCCGAGCGCGTCAAGGAAATCGTCGATGACCTGCCGTTCGCTTTCCTCGGCGGCAACATCTTTGACAACGAGTGGGACGAGCCGGCCTACGATGCGATGAAGTTCTTTGATCGTGGCGGCGTCAAGGTCGCTGTCATCGGCCAGGCATTTCCCTATATGCCGATCGCCAATCCGCGCTGGATGTTCCCGAAGCTGTCGTTCGGTATTCGCGAGGAGCAGGTCCAGAAACATGTCAAAGACGCCCGCGCGAAAGGCGCGCAACTTGTCGTCCTGCTGTCGCACAACGGTTTCGATGTCGACCGTAAGATGGCCGGCCGCGTCAAAGGCATCGATGTCATTCTCGCCGGCCACACTCACGACGCGCTGCCGGAGCCGGTGATCATCGGCAAGACCCTCGTCGTCGCCAGTGGCTCGCACGGCAAGTTCCTTAGTCGCCTCGATCTTGATGTCCGGGGCGGCGAAGTCAAAGGCTACAAGTTCAAACTCATTCCGATCTTCTCCGACGTCATTTCGTCCGATGCGGACACGGCGGCGCTGGTCAAGAACGTCCGCGCGCCCTACGAGGTCGAACTGAGAAAAGTCGTCGGCAAGACCGATTCGCTTCTCTACCGCCGCGGCAACTTCAACGGCACGTTCGACGACCTGATCTGCGAGGCCCTGCTTTCCGAGCGCGAAGCCGATGTCGCCCTATCGCCCGGTTTCCGTTGGGGCACGACCGTTCTGCCCGGTGGCAATATCACCGTCGAGGATGTCTTCAACGCAACCGGCATGACCTATCCCAATGCCTATCGCCTCGAAATGACCGGACAGCGCCTGAAGGAAGTGCTCGAGGATGTCGCCGACAATCTGTTCAACACCGACCCCTACTATCAGCAGGGCGGTGACATGGTCCGCGTTGGTGGCATGGGCTATCGCATCAATATCGGTGCCGCGATGGGCCGTCGCATCTCGGACATGACGATCCTGAAAACGGGCACACCGGTCGATCCGGCCAAGACCTATATCGTTGCCGGCTGGGCTTCCGTCAACGAAGGCACGAAGGGGCCGCCGATCTGGGACGTCGTCATGAACCACGTCAAGAAAGCCGGCACGGTGAAACTGCAACCGAACCGCTCGGTCATCGTTGATGGCGTTTGAGTGGCAACAAAGGGTTGAGCTCGATGGTCAATCTAATGATTGCAATTTCATATTCACATATTAGAATGTGATGATCGGATTGTCGAAATTCGCATACCCGGGAGTGGTGCTGTGACGAAGAAGATCCAACAACAGATGGCGGGTGGTGAGGCATCGCGGCGGTCCTTCCTGAAAGGCGGGATCGCGGCTGGCGGTGCGTTGGTCGCTGGCGCGGCCAGTGCGCGCGCCGCGACGCCGGACAAGGCCATCACCGAAGTCCAGGAATGGGCGCAGACGCTCGGCGAAGGCGTCGACGCACGGCCCTACGGTTCTCCGTCACCATTCGAAAAAGATGTCGTGCGCCGCAACGTTGCCTGGCTCACCGCTTCACCGGAATCGTCGGTCAACTTCACACCGCTGCATGAACTCGATGGTATTATCACGCCGAACGGGCTGTGCTTCGAGCGCCATCATGCCGGCATCGCCGAGGTTGATCCGGCAAAGCACCGCCTGATGATCAACGGCCTGGTCGACAAGCCGCTTGTCTTCACCATGGATGACTTGCGCCGCTTCCCGCGGACCAACAAGGTATTCTTTCTCGAATGCGCGGCCAACTCCGGCATGGAGTGGCGCGGCGCCCAGCTCAATGGCTGCCAGTTCACACACGGCATGGTCCACAACGTGATGTATACCGGCGTGCCCTTGAAACTGCTGCTTGAGGAAGCCGGCCTCAAGACCAACGCCAAATGGTTGATGCCGGAGGGCGCCGATGCTTCCGGCATGAACCGCTCCGTGCCCCTGTTCAAGGGCCTCGATGATTGCCTCGTCGCCTTCGCCATGAACGGTGAAGCGCTGCGCCCCGAGCAAGGTTATCCATTGCGCCTCGTGGTGCCGGGCTGGGAGGGCAACATGTGGGTCAAGTGGCTGCGTCGCATCGAGGTTGGCGATCAGCCCTGGCATGCGCGCGAGGAAACGTCGAAATACACCGACCTGATGGAGAACGGCAAAGCGCGCCGCTTCACCTGGGAGATGGATTGCAAGTCGGTCATCACCAATCCGTCGCCGCAGGCGCCGTTCGCACACAAGAAGGGTCAGACGGTCGTTACCGGCGTTGCCTGGTCGGGCCGCGGTACGGTCAAACGGGTCGACGTCACCATCGACGGCGGCAAGAACTGGCACACGGCGCGGCTTGATGGACCGAGCCTTGATAAGTCGCTGCACCGCTTCTATTTCGACTTCGATTGGAACGGACAGCCGCTGCTGCTGCAATCACGCGCGATCGACTCGACAGGCTATGTGCAGCCGACCAAGAACGCATTGCGCAAGGTGCGTGGCACCAATTCCATCTATCACAACAATGGCATCCAGACCTGGCATGTTCGCGAAGACGGAGCGGTTGAAAATGTCGAAATTTCTTAATGCGGTTCTCGCTGCCGTTGTCGCCGTTGCCTCGGTTTCGGCGTTGAGCGCGCCGACGCTTGCCAAGTCAGGTAAGTTCAATCTTGGCCGTCAGGCATTGCCGGCTGAGATCGCGGCCTGGAATATCGACGTGCGCCCCGACGGTCAGGGCCTGCCCAAGGGGCAAGGCAAGGTGTCGGACGGCGAAACCATCTATAACGAGCAGTGCGCGGCCTGCCATGGCGACTTCGGCGAAGGCATCGACCGCTGGCCGGTGCTCGTCGGCGGCAAGGATTCGCTCAACGGTGATGATCCGGTGAAGACCGTCGGCTCCTACTGGCCCTACGCATCGACCATCTTCGATTATATCCGCCGCGCCATGCCGTTTGGCAATGCGCAGTCGCTGTCCGCGAACGACACCTACGCGCTGACGGCCTATCTGCTCTACATGAATGAAATCGTCGACGACGAAGCCTTTGTCTTGTCGAATAAGAATTTCGCGAAGATCCGCCTGCCTAACGAGAAGAATTTCACCAAGGACGTGCGCCCCGATACGCCGCTGGCCACGCAGCAGGCGCCGTGCATGAAGAATTGCAAGACAGAGGTCAAGATCACGGGGCGCGCGCGCGTGCTTGACGTGACGCCGGACGAGAAAAAGAAGGACGACTAGTCAGCCACCGGCTGCGAGAGAGCCCCGTCTTTGACACACAAGGACAACCCGTTTCGATGGTACTGATTTCTTGATATTCACGAATTCGCATGTTTCTATGTTACGGTTGTAGGCGGCATGGAGCATATCGAATGGTAAGTCGCAACCGGCAACAAAAGGGAAGAGCGTTGGCAACGATGATCAAGCGGCTCGGTTACATTTTGCTGTCATTGATCTCAGCATCTGCGCCAGCTGCTGCGGCCGATCGTGAACTCGGCGAATACCTGTCGAGCCAATGCACCACCTGTCACCAGTTGTCGGGAAAATCGAACGGCATTCCAGCCATCGTCGGCTGGGACACCGCCTCTTTCATCGCGGTGATGCAGTCCTACAAGAAGCGCGAGCGTGACAACAAGGCGATGCAGAACATCGCTGCCACGTTCAGCGATGAAGATATCGCGGCGCTCGCAGCCTATTTCGCAACGATCAAGCCCAAAGACGAATAATCAGCACAAAACATTTGGAGGAAGCAGATGACAACGATATCACGCAGGCGGTTTTCCCAACTTGTTGGCGGTGGCGTTGCAGCCACGGCCATCGGCATGCCGTTCGTTGCACGCGCGGCGCAGCCCAAGGTCGTTGTCATCGGCGGTGGTGCCGGTGGCGGCACGGCGGCGCGCTACATCGCGAAAGACTCCAAGGGCGCGATCAACGTCACCCTTATCGAGCCATCGAAAACCTATTACACGTGCTTCTTCTCGAACCTCTACCTCGGCGGTTTTCGCGATTATGCCTCGATCGGGCACACCTACGAGAACATGGCATCGCAAGGCGTCGGCGTCGTCCACGACTGGGCGGAGAACATCGATCGCGACAAGAAAAACGTCCATCTCGCCTCCGGCGCCAAGGTGGCATACGACCGCCTCATCGTATCACCGGGCATCGACATGAAGTACGATGCGATCCCCGGTTACTCTGTCGAAGCATCGACGAAGATGCCACATGCCTGGAAGTCGGGCACGCAGGTTCAGGTCCTCAAGGCGATGGTCGAGAACATGAAGGAAGGCGGTACCTTCGTCATGGTCCCGCCACCCAATCCGTTCCGCTGCCCGCCAGGTCCCTACGAGCGGATATCGATGGTCGCGCATCTTCTCAAGGAGAAGAACCCGAAGGCCAAGATCATCGTCCTTGATCCGAAGGAGAAGTTCTCCAAACAGGCGCTCTTCCAGGAAGGCTGGCAGAACCATTACGGCGACATGATCGAATGGCTGCCCGCCTCGATCACTGGCGGCGTCAAGTCGGTCGATGCGGGCACCATGACGATCAAGACCGATGATGACTTCAAGGCCGATGCCGCGTCGGTCGTACCGGCGCAAACGGCAGGCCGTATCGCCCACAAAGCCGGCCTCACCGACGACAGCGGCTGGTGCCCGATTGTTCCCAAGACGATGCAATCAACGAAGGACGCCAACATCCACGTGCTTGGCGATGCGTCGGTGGCCGCGGCCATGCCCAAGTCGGGCTTTTCCGCCAACTCTCAGGCCAAGGTCGCGGCAATGGCGGTTCGCGGCGCGCTGACCGGCTCGAAAGTATTTGATCCGCGTTTCAACAATACGTGCTGGAGCCTGATTGCGCCGGAGGATGGCGTCAAGGTCGGCGCTGCCTACAAGGCCGGCGCTAGCAAAATCGAGGTGGTCAGCAAATTCATCTCGAAGACCGGCGAAGATGAAGACCTGCGCAAGCAGACTTACGAAGAGTCGGTCGGCTGGTACGACGGCATCACGAAGGACATCTTCGGCTAGCGCGGCGCTGCCGTTGCAAGTCAGCCTCCCGAGGGTGCTGTGCCCTCGGGAGGTGTTGTGTTCTTCCCCACGTTCGCGCCCGTATAAAAAAAGGTAGCCGAGATGATTGACCGTCGGACCCTACTGTCGGGCAGTGCCGCCCTTGCGGTGACCGCGACCTTTGGTATGGGCATTGCCAGGGCCGCGCAGCCCAAGTCGATTAAAAGCGGTGACATCAAAATCACGCCGTTCAGCGATGGCCATCTCAATCTGCCGGCGAGGATGCTGGCGCCACGCGTTGATGATGCAGTGCGTGCAGCCGCGCTCAAGGCAGCCGGTCAGCAAGGCACCACGATCGTTTCCCCCCTCAATGTCACGTTGATCGAAACGCCAAGCGAAAAAATCCTGATCGATGTTGGCTCCGGCCCACGCTTCATGGACACCGCTGGCAAGCTGGTCGAGGGGCTCGAAACCGCCGGCGTTGATCCCGAGAAAATCAGCAAAGTCATCTTCACCCACGCCCATCCGGATCATCTCTGGGGGACGGTCAATGATTTCGACGAACTGAGCTTTCCCAATGCGTCGTACTACATCTCGGAAGCTGAATGGAATTTCTGGATGTCGAAAGACGTCCTGACGAAATTGCCAAAAGAGCGCCATGGATTTGCCGTCGGCGCACAACGCAACCTCAAGGCGGCCAAGGCGCAACTGAAGACGATCAAGCCCGGCGGTGAACTCATCTCTGGCATCAATGTGTTGGAAACGTATGGCCACACGCCAGGCCACATCTCGCTCGAGGTTGGCACGGGCAAGGACGCCGTCGTCATCCTCGGCGACGCGCTGACCCACCCGGTGATTTCATTCCAGCATCCAGACTGGCGCCCGGAGATCGATCAGCAGCCCGATCTCGCGGTCAAGACGCGCAAACGTCTGCTCGACAAACTTACCACCGACGGCAACCGTATCATCGGTTATCATCTGCCCGTCCCCGGCATGGGGCGCGTCCAGCGCCAAGGCGCCGGCTACACGTTCGCGCCGCTGGCGTAGCCCGTGAGGGCAAGTGCGCCGCGTGCTACAAACCGAACAGGCGCTGCGCCAGTCCGGCATTCATGGATGCCTGCTCCGCGTCGGAAAAGCCGGCGTCGGCAACGATCTGGATGGGTGACGGATCACCGATCGGAAACGGCTTGTCGGAGCCCATCATGATCCGATCGGCGCCAACCATGTCGGCAACGAAGCGCAGCACGCGCGGGTCATGCACGACCGTGTCATAGTAAAGCTGTGCCAGTGACGCGTCGGGATCGGCCAGTGTGTCCTGATGCAGCGAATAGTTTCGGCGCAACCGTCCGACGATGAACGGCAACGCCGCCCCGCCGATGCCGATCACGATCTTGACGTTGGCATAGCGCAGGACATGTCCGGAATAGATCAAACGACTGGTCGCGATGAGCGAATCCGTAATGCGCCCGACGGCGTTCGGCATGCCATAGTCGGCATTGCGCGCATCGCCGCTTTCAAACACCGGGTGGATAAACAGAATGGTGCCGAGTTCATCGGCGGCCTGCCAGAACGGATCGAGCGACGGGTCATCGAGTACGCCACCAACGCCCTTGGGCTGCGTCCCGATCATGGCACCCTTGAATCCCATGCCATGGGCTTCGCGCAGCACTTCGGCGGCCTTGGCGCCGTTCTGCATCGGCAGCGCGGCAAGCGGAATGAAACGCGGCTCATCGGCAGCGGCCTGCCACAGACCGGTGTTGATCAGGCGGCTCCACGCGGTGCCTTCATCGACCGGCATCTCGTTGCCGAACATGTCGAG
>JAGDYV010000164.1:0-470 GCA_049116495.1 Hyphomicrobiaceae bacterium
GTTCCACTTTGGCGGCCACTTCCAGGGCGAGGACCAGCGGAGCAAGTACCCTGAGGGTGCCGATCCGTATGTCCTTGGCGAGGCATCAAACACCGCACAAACCTACGGCTACGACTCGGTCACCAATATGCAAGAGACCAAAGCCACCCTCTGCAAAATCACTTCAGCGTAAAGGAGACGCACAATGGCACGGATGAAATTCCTCTGTGACGCTGAGCGCTGCATCGAATGCAACGCGTGCGTCACCGCATGTAAGAACGAGCATGAAGTACCGTGGGGCGTGAACCGCCGGCGTGTCGTCACGATCAATGACGGCAAACCTGGTGAACGCTCTATCTCGGTTGCGTGCATGCACTGTTCGGACGCACCATGCATGGCCGTTTGCCCGGTCGACTGCTTCTATGAGACCGACGACGGCGTCGTTCTGCACTCCAAGGACCTGTGCATCGGCTGTGGTTACTGCTTCTACG
>JAGDYV010000165.1:0-19861 GCA_049116495.1 Hyphomicrobiaceae bacterium
TGGCTGTTGCAGTGATGATACCGATGCCGGGAATGCCTTCCAGGCGATTGGCAAGATCGCTGGCGCGGTGCTGCTGCTTGATGCACCGATTTAGTTCCTCGATCTGTTGTTGCAGTGAAAAGACCTGATCGATAAGCGCAGATAGTGCATCAATCATCTCGGATGGCAGCACCCCGGTCGAGCGTGCATCCGCGACGATCTCAACCAGCTTGGCGCCGCCCTCTCGGCCTGTCTCTGCGATGATGCCCAACTCAGCCATATGGGCTCGGAGTGCATTGATCAGTTGCGTGCGCTGGCGCATCAACAGATCGCGCGCGCGATGCACCGCTAACGCGGCCTGTTGCTCTTGTGTCTTCACCGGCACAAGCCGCATCGATGGCCGGGTAACAGCCTCACAGATCGCGGCTGCATCAGCAGCATCGTTCTTGCTGCGCTAGACGTAGGCCTTCACATAAACCGTCGGGATCAGTCGGACGTCATGACCGAGTTTGATCAGTTCGCGCGCCCAATGATGGCCTGTTGCGCACGCCTCCATGCCGACCAAGCATGGCTCGATCTTTTCAAAAAATGGAATTACCTGCTTGCGGCGCAATTGCTTGGCAACAACGACCTCGTCGTTCTCATCGACACCATGAACTTGAAAGACATTCTTGGCGAGATCGATACCGATGGTTTGAATCTGCTGCATGTGGACGCCCTCTCGAATGATTCGTCTTAAACGATCACCCTACGCTGGCAAACTCACTCGCCACACGTGAGGTGCGGGCGTCGTCCACAGCATCACTTTGAGACATGCGCCAGACGTGAAACGCGAGGCTTATTCTGTTCGCTTCGATCGATAGAGGACGCATCGATTCCAGCATCTTGTGTTGCAATTCTCACACCTGTGAGCTGACCGCCTGCAGGCAAAGTCAACGCAAAGTCCACATTTCCGACATTGGGGCAGCACCCGCCACTCTGTAGATTGAACAAGCCGGCGCGTTCGCAACTGAAGCTGACACGACCGCGATTTCGATTTTCGTCTCGGCCGGTCTCGTTAGGCGTAACTCTCGCCCCACTTGCGTAGCGCCAACAGTATCGGCTTAAGCGTTCGACCTTTGTCGGTCAGGCTGTACTCGACATGGGGCGGTACGACGGGAAATACCTCGCGCACGATTAAGCCGTCACTTTCCAGCTCTCGAAGCTGCTTGGTGAGCATTCTCTGTGTGACATTCCCCACCTGTCTCTTGAGTTCATTGTACCTCAAAGGACCTGTGAGCAAGTGGTAGAGAGCGACCCCTTTCCATTTGCCGCCAATCCGTTCGAGTGCGGCTTCGACGGGACACATGCCCGAGCCATCACACCGCTCAGTCGCCATAGTTGCTCCATAGGATACTTTTTGTGCCTACAGCACAAATCTGTGCGTACTTGTCTGATTGTTCCTTCTCTAATAGCTCTGTCGTTGAGCATTTACAAGGAGACTGGCAATGGCAAAACTGACGATCGTCGCAAACATTCACGCCAAGTCGGACAAGGTCGAACTGGTCAAGTCAGAGCTGCTGAAGCTCATTCCCATTACGCGCGCCGAACAAGGCTGCATCCAATACGACCTTCATCTGGACAACGAGAATCCGGCGCACTTCATGTTCTACGAAAACTGGGAGAACCGGGAGCTTTGGCAGACGCACATGAACGCGCCGCATCTTGCCGCCTACATGGCCGCTACAGAAGGCGCGGTTGAAGATTTCACACTCAACGAAATGACCATCGTCGAATAGTGAAGCTGGAACAAGAGGTCTCCGATGAAAGCCGTTGCTCTGAAAAAGTATCTGCCGATTGAACAGACTGAGTCTTTTTTAGATCTTGATATTCCTAAACCTGAACCGACCGGTCGACAGTTGTTGGTTGCGGTGAAGGCTGTCGCCGTCAACCCGGTGGATACCAAGGTGCGTGCCGGACGAGGCACAGGCCCAGATGCGGTGGAAGATCCACCGCGTGTGCTTGGATGGGATGCCAGTGGTGTCGTCGAAGCGGTCGGACCGAGTGCTACGTCTTTCAAACCTGGTGATGAGGTTTGGTATGCAGGCGATATTACGCGACCGGGCTGCAACTCCGAGTTTCAAGTCATCGACGAACGCATTGTTGGCCCGAAGCCGAAGACCTTGAGCCATGCCGAAGCAGCGGCGCTGCCGCTTACAGCCATTACCGCCTACGAAGCGTTTTTCGATCGGCTCGGCATAGATCGTGAGGGTGCGAACAAGGGACAGTCGATCCTGATCGTTGGCGGCGGTGGTGGTGTTGGCTCAATCGGCATTCAGCTTGCAAAGCATGCAGGCTTGATTGTCATTGCAACGGCATCGCGACCCGAGACCGAGGCTTGGGTGAAAGAGCTTGGCGCCGATCATGTCGTCAATCACCGTGAAGATATGATCGCACAAGTCCGCACACTCGGTATGCAGCACGTCGATCACGTCGCCATCTTCAACGACATGCGCCATTGGGCGACAGCAGTCGAGCTGATACGCCCGCAAGGTGGCATCGTCTCGATTGACGATACTGATCTGCCAATGCCAATGGAAGGCATGAAAATGAAGGCGGCCAGCTTTCACTGGGAGTTCATGTTTGCACGCGCAATGTTCGAAACGCCTGACATGATCGAACAGCACAAGTTACTGAGTTGGGTGGCGGATCAGATCGATGCCGGCCAATTGCGAACCACCATCAGCGAAGTGCTCTCGCCCATCAATGCTGCGAACTTGCGCGAAGCTCACCGGCGGATCGAAACCGGCAGAGCCAAGGGCAAAATCGTTATCGAGGGATTCTAAACGCAGCGCGAATTGGAGACGTCAAGGCGGCGATAGACAGCCAAACGCAGGAGGAGGCATCGATGATCGATCGCGACAAGAGCGAGGAATTTTCCCCGGAAACAAAGCTGGCAGAGATGGGACTCACGTTGCCACCTGCACCTGATGCACTTGTTTCCAGCTATGCACCTTGGGCTATCACTGGCAACCTGCTGATGACGTCTGGTCAGTTCTCTTATCGGGACGGCGAACTGGTCTATGAAGGCCGGATGGGTTCCGATCTGAACGCTGAGCAATCGTACGATGCCTGCCGTCTCGCCACCCTCAACGGGTTTGCTCAGATCAAGGCCGCGTTGGGTTCCCTCAACCGGGTCAGCCAGATCCTCCGACTCGAAGGAACGATGCAGGTTGCCCCGGGTTACCGTGATCATCCCCATGCCTTGAACGGGGCGTCCGACCTAATTGGCGAAGTATTCGGAAGTCGCGGTCGTCACTCGCGCATGATCTACACCAATCCGGAGATGCCTTTGAACGCCCCGGTCCTTCTCGTGTTTTGGGTGGAGATCGAGAACTGACAGATGGCGGTTCCGAGAGTTGGTAGATGATGTGCTGCCGAATTTTGCAGACAGGGAGAGTAGCCGCATGACCAAAACAATCCTCGTAACCGGCTCGACCGACGGCATCGGATTGGAAACCTCAAAACGCCTTGCTGCCAAGGGCCACACCGTTCTCCTGCACGGGCGCAACGTGGCAAAGCTTGAGGCCGCGGTCGACAAAGTTGCAGCCGTTGCGCATGGCGGGAAAATTGAGTCCTACGTTGCCGACCTATCGAGCCTCGCCGAGGTTGCTGCGCTAGCGGATCAGATCAAAGAACGGCATGATCACCTCGATATCGTGATCAACAACGCCGGCGTCTATAAGACACCCAAGCCCGTCACCGTTACCGTTACCGGGCTTGATAATCGTTTCGTCGTAAACACGGTTGCGCCCTACCTGCTGACGAAGAAGTTGTTGCCACTCATGGATGCGGATGGACGCGTGATTAACCTGTCATCGGCGGCGCAGGCTCCGGTCAACCTCGATGCCCTGGCTGGGCGCATGCGCGTTGAGGACATGGAGGCGTATGCTCAGAGCAAACTCGCCCTCACCATGTGGTCGAACGCGCTGGCGCAAACGCGGACAAATGGCCCAGTAATGATCGCCGTCAATCCCGGATCGCTGCTCGCGAGCAAGATGGTCAAGGAAGGTTTTGGCGTCGCCGGAAACGATTTGAGTATTGGCGCCGACATTCTGACACGCGCGGCGCTCTCTGATGAGTTCGCCAACGCAAACGGCAAGTACTTCGACAATGACGAAAGGCGCTTTGGGCCTCCGCACCGAGATGCTCTCGATGACGCCAAGCGCAATCGTGTTGTCAAAGCTATCGAAGCAATCTTGGGAGAGTGGATCTCTTAAGTCTCGCTGATCTCATTGCAACGCAACCAAAGAGGAAACCTTATGACCAGTCGTGTCCAAGCATATGCCACTGGGTTCGGCATGTTGGCCTCACTTGCTCTCATCGCAACAGCAATAGTTAACACAAATGCTGCTGCTCAATCCAGTTCCGAACTCGTCCTGCGGTCGGAGCTCAAATTTATTTCGCTTAATCCAGCCCGAGGCGACGCTGCACCACAGGCGGGCGTCCTCTGGGGTGATATCAGAAAGGACGTGCCGAGCGGTGTCCTGCTCAAGTTTGCGAGTGAGTTCTCATCTCCACCTCATATACATAACATCACGTACCGCGCCGTTGTAATTAGCGGTGCACTGCACAACGATGATCCGACTGCAAAGACTATGTGGATGGGCCCTGGCTCGTTTTGGACGCAACCGGCCGGAGAGGACCACATCACATCAGCTGGCCAAGGGGGTGCTACCGCGTTCCTTGAAATCATGAAAGGACCGTACCTCGTTCAGCCATCGACAAAGGCGTACGACAATGGCGAACGCCCGGTCAACGTAGAGGCCCGTAACATCGTCTGGTTAAGCCCCTCTGATGCAGCCTGGGTGAATGCAGGCAATGGCAAAGGTCCGAAGATCGCCTTTCTGTGGGGTGAGTTAGAGGACGGCAAAAAGAACGGTACGTTCCTCAAGCTGCCAACCGGCTACAACGGGAAGCTAAGCGGCAATAGCTCACAGTTGCGTGCTGTCGTCATTCGGGGCGAGGTCGAATACGCGGCAGCTTCGGGAACCAAAACTCTAAAGCCTGGCAGCTATTTCGGCTCGAAGGGCGCGATCGATCACGGACTCGCATGCAAAGAAGAGTGCATCATATACGTCCGCACAGAAGGGCGATACAAAGTCGATAATTCGTAGAGCGATCTGCCTAAGAATTCGACCGTCCCTGGTGGCCGCATCAATTGATGCGGCCTTTATTCTTTCGCTCGACCCTCAGCACGGATAATGATGCAATGTTGATGGACATTTTCTCTCCCACGACTTCGCAGCCTGGTGAGGTTAGCGAGGAACTGGCGCAGGAAGAGTTGACCGGACTTGCGTACGTATTTTGGGGTCTCTTTCTGGTGCTGTCGCTGCTCGCGACTTGGATTGCCGCGACGCTGCCCATCGAACGCTCATCGCTCTATGTTGCTGCTATCACATTATTCGCCGCTCTTGGCGCGGCACCCTTTCTGCTGACCCGACGAGGCATCGGTGGCACGCCGGTCGTTGCCATCTTTCTTCTCATCGACGCCGCCATTCTCAGTTACATCCTGATTTTTCCAAACCCATACGGCCTCGAGGGCTGGTCACCACAACTTAACCTGCGGGCGCCCGGCTTTTTGTACGTCGGCGTGTTTCTTGTGGCCATGGCCTTGAGCTACAAGCCAGCCCTTGTGATTTGGGCTGGCATTGCGACGATCACAACTTGGACGGTTGGTTACCTCTGGGTGGTGAATTTACCTGACAGCGTCATTTTCTCTTCAAGCGACGTGCTTGATCGCGGCTTGGGCATTGAAGCGGTCATAAGCACAATTCTTGACCCGAAGGCCGTGGGGCTCACGCGGCTTTCCAACCAAATCGTATTTCTTGCCCTTGTCACTGTAATCCTAACGTTAACGGTCTGGCGCTCACGGAGGTTGGTGCGCCGGCAAGTGGCAGCGGAGGCTCAGCGCAGCGCGCTTTCGCGCTATTTTTCACCTAACATCGTCCGCGAAATTTCGATCAACAGCCAATCTCTTGATCATCCAAAGGTGCAGCCAGTCGCGGTCCTTTTTGCCGATATGGTCGGCTTCACTGCGATCACCGAGCGACTCAAACCGGACGCGCTTGTCAGCCTTCTTCGCGAATTCCATGGCAAGTTAGCGGACAAGGCTTTTGCCCATGGCGGTACGGTCGACAAGTACATCGGCGATGCGATCATGGTGAACTTCGGGACGCCGCATTCGAAACCAGACGACGCAGTACGGGCGCTTCAATGTGCTGTGGAGATGGTCGCATCGATCGAGGAATGGAATGTAGAGCGTGCAACCAATGGCGAACCGCCTATTGGCATCGGCGTAGGCGTGCATTTCGGCGACGTCATTGTTGGCAATATCGGCGACGCCCGCAGGCTCGAATACACCGTTCTCGGCGACACCGTAAATGTGGCAAGCCGTCTTGAGCACTTAACACGAGATCTGAGCGCATCGCTTGTGGTGAGCGATGATCTGATCAAAGCGGTCCGAGCGCAAAGCGTTGATCCGAAAACAGTTGCATCAGGGCTGATAAAGGATGAATCCCGCACAGTGCGAGGACGAAGCGAGCCAATTGCAATCTGGCGCAACGGCGGGACAAGCTTACTCGGCGCACATTGAACCGCGTTATCTCATCATGATGAATGTTCGGTCATTGACAATGTTGTTGCAAAGGTCGGTTGTGAGAGACGTTGTCCTTCGATTGTCAGCTTTATTGTCTTGTGCCGACGCGGGTTGTTTGCAGTCTTCAGCTCTTCGACCTGCTTCCTTCATGCTGCACCAACCATCTGCGGCTTCAGTTTCGCCAATCGCCTCAGGTTCTATCGCGGTCCTTTGATTGCTTAATGGCCGACCAAATACTTTCATGCCGTCGCCAAACCGCTTCGATCCGGCGCAATTATTGCGTCGACGTCGAGTGACCTGCAGATATATGTGAGAGGAGGTCGCTGACGGGCCAGCTACAGACGCGAGCAAGTGCGGCAAGCCCTGATCCCGTAATCAATGTTCCATCGCAAGGCCGGACCTGGCGTCAATTCGAGCTACTGCAGCGCTCAAACTTCGCGAGGTCAAAAAATTAGTCGAAGAGCAATTGCTCGGATGCTCCATTCATAGCAGGTTCAGTCTATGTCTGTACTTTAGACACAAGCTGTCGTGTTTTGCTCTTGGCAGAGCTATCCCTCAAGGCGCTACACGCGCATGGACCCAGAAATACCTGAGCAACGGCTCCATATCATGCGGGGTAGGCAGCGACCTGACTCATTAGTATTGATCCCTTTCATCACTAGAACCCGAAACGCCGGCATTGTCAGCGAATTGGGCCGCAAGATCTAGGGGTTACTAAGATCGAAAAAGTGAGCCGCTGAACATGCAGACCGAACTGGTGACATTTCAGAGTAACTATCCGCGTTCCTGGTTAGCGAACCAGCGCATTTATCGTTCTGGCTGGCGCAATGGTGGCCAAGCCGACCCATGGAACCGCGCTTATCGTTGGATGAGTTGCGCTATGGCTCGCAGGGGCATTCCGACCCATGGTTATTCGCCAGTTTGGACTTGGTCCAAGTCCAGCGCACTTGGTGGGCCACCAACATTTGCCACGGCAGATGCCCTGTTAAGCGGATCAGAACGATCGGCTGGAGTTTGGATTTACGAGCTTAGCGTGCCCGCTCATCTCGTTTTACCAAGCTGTTATCTCTTGTGGAATCAGGTGCTAGACGAGTTTTTAGACGGCGGCGAACCTGCGAAATCTCCAAATCAGTTGTTCGACCCGGCTATCTATCGTTATCAGACCGCACCTCAACCGGACGATGTGCAATTCTGTATTCCATTCATCGATAGAAGTTGGGTCCGAGATGTGCGACCGTTGCCTATGCGACCAAAGCTGAACGATTGGGACGCAGCAGTATAGGGTTGTCATGCTTTTTTGCCGCGAAATTATCAGAGCAATCGCGAATGCTGTGACTGCCGCTACGTCAGCGAATTTTTTGAGCTATGCCGCCCGAGAGCTGCCGACGAGCTATGCCGCAGAACATCGACGCGTCGGGCGAGATTCAGAAGGTTTTTTTAGATTGAAAACTTAGCGTTGAATCGCCCCCCTTGAACGGAATTCGACAAGTGTGCACTAAATCACCAATGGCTGGACGAAGAGATTGAACCAAACGGTGACTGGCTGCGACAAATGCGGGAAGTCCAAGTTTGGAGAGCAATCATGTTGCACGCGGCCCTTGCCATTTTCACAGAAGCAGTTTTTTGGATCGGTGCGTCTCGTCAACGCGCCTTTGTCATCACACTGATTGTGCTCGCCTTGATCTGGGGCGGCTTGATGTTGACCCGTTGAAGATCAAAGTCAGACTTGTCAGCGGATCGTCCAGAAGATGCCGCGCACATGATTTGGGGAGATGCGCAACTCTACAATACAGATGGCCTCGTCGATGCGGGCAGCATCGACGCGCCTGGTACATGCGGTTATGGTGCTGACTGATCAGAACGTTTCTGGTCACAACGAAGAGACGAAGATTGAGATCCGCCCTATGCAGCCTGGCCTATACCAGATTGTTGAAGCCCCTGTTGAACTGAGGCCTTTTGTTCGCCGTTTCATGCATGCGAACGTCGTCGAGCCCATCGATGTGACGGTGAGACCGGCGCCAACCGGCTTCAACTATATGGGGCAACAAGTTGGCGGATATTTGACAGCTGTCGTAGATGGCAACGTGCAGCCTATGGAGACGCCATTCCACTTCTCAGGTCAGATCCAGCATCAGGACATTTCCGTTCGATACCAAGGCTCGTTCCAACATATCCTGGCCGAATTTGCGCCAACTGGTCTTTACCGGCTCTTGAATGTGCGCGGCGCGACGGTCTATGCGACCACAGTTGATGTTGCGGAGGTCGATCCGGCCCTTGGCGAAAGGTTGGATCAGGCGCTAACTGCGGTGGAGCCGGATGGCGACCGGATGAAGGCCTTTGCGCAGTTCCTGACAAGCCTGATCCCGCATGAGAGAGGTCCGATCGATTTCGTAGATGCAGCAGTCACGCAAATTGAGGAGGCGGGAGGGCGCGTTCAAGTCAGCGAACTCTGCGCGGGATTAAATGTTTCAGAGCGCGTTCTCAATCGCCAATTTCGCGACATCGTCGGCATTCCGCCGAAGTACTACTCGCGCGTCGTACAGCTCAACAACATGCTTGGCGTTCTTATGAGCGGTAACGCTGCCGATCTCACCGAGATCGCGCATGAAAGCGGCTATTATGATCAATCGCATTTTATCAGGACGATGCAGCAGTTCTTTCAGCAAAGTCCGCGCGAGTTTCTGGAAAGCGAGCACGACATCCTTGAGTAGTTCCTTGCAAAATCCCGCATTCTCGACCGCTACTAGGATGATCAACAGCGTTGACGCCTCGATGTTTGTGTTGCCGGCATGGTCTCGCGCCGCGAACACACTCCCAAGGCAGCTGATATGGCAACATGGTCGCCACTCTCTTGCAAATCGTCCTCGACCACGCGCAATTGTCCAGAAGCCCCAACGCCAGTTTCTGTTGATTCAAACCGACCGGCACCAGCCATCCAGTGATCGTTCGAGCGCCTGAGCCTTTGTCGATGCCTGACCTTTGAAAGTCTTGCGCGCAAGACAGTTCACATAGTGTGCGCCGGCGCTTGTGGACAAGGATGAGACCAAAAACACGAACAAAGGAGTTGCATGTGGCACCGAAGCGTAATGCGAATTTGGCATGTCGATACCTTGGGCAACGGGTCGCCAGCATTGTGTTCCCCTCTCGGCGGTCACTATGCGGCAAACAAACATTATCCTCCCACTGTCGATCGTGTGGATGTCACAATAATTGCGAAAAATCGGACTGATATGAATACGGCAAATCTGTGCCTCGTTCGACGCAGGATCTACAAGCATCGTAGCACCCGACGCTAAAGGCAGGACAAAACCGCCACGCCGTGAGTTAGATGCGTAATCAAAGAAGCTCTGACCCTCGTCAGTGTTAACCGAAACGCAGAAGTCCCGTCACGAGAACGGGGCCTAGTCCGTTTTTTACAATCGCGCCAAAGTTGTCCGAAGTATCCAGGAATTGCACCGTTCGCCTGCGAAGAAGCGACGGTCAAGACGATTTTTTGTTCCGCGCCAACAGCGCTTTTCCTGCAATTGAATATCAAACGCGCGCGTTCTTTGGAGGTATCATTATGTCGTTCAAGTTTGGCACAGTGGTATTGCTTGCAATCGGCCTGTTCGGTGGTCCGGCCATCGCCGAGACCAAATTGCGAGACGTATCGATCAAGGGCAGCGGCAGCCGCGGTACATTCCCTGGCATTCGCACGCTGGTCGTCACCGGTCGGGACGGACGATATCGCGCTGTTGAGAGCGCGAACTTGAACTTCGGCGTCAAAATCAAGGCGCGCGTCACCAATGTCCGCCGCAGCTTCAAGATCTACGAGGCAATGGTCTCCGCGTCCCTTCCCCGCACAGGAGGCGGGAAGTCGACCAACCATTGGTCAAGGTCATTTCTCGACACCAAAGATGGGTACCCCCGGAAATTCGACCGGTCGGTGACATTCCGCCTGCCGCAGGAGCGTCTCGGCCCTGTCGCCAAGAAGGCTGTCGACTTGTGCAATCAGCGTCTTGTATCGAACCGCAATGCGACTAACGGTTTCGAGCGCCGCATGAAGATTGTGTTGTCTCTTAGCGTGCGCGCTGGTCGACAGGCTACTGTAACAGATTTCGTGACTACATCAGACGATATTGTTCCTTCAACGCGTGTCCGACGTTCATCTCAGACTGACGTCGATGTGATCGTGACTTGCAAGCCGATTTCTGACAAGCGCGAGATTGAGATCGCAACGGTCAATCTGATCAAAACGTCGAAAGGTCAGAAGTGCCCGCAAACGTGGGAGCTGCAAGCGGTGTTCAAATCCAACCGCAGTGGTGCGTTCCAGATCTCGCGGCGGACGCCCGGCGTTTCGAGCAAGCTAATCCGGCTAACGCTCAAGAAAGGCAAGGGTAAAGGCGCGGTGGGCGCGGTCTACCGAGCGACCTACAGACATAAGCTAACACTGGATCATGCTGGCCAGGGTGCAAAGCAGATAAAGTTCAAAGTTGTTGTCGAGAATGGTCCGAGCAGTAACTGGGTAATTGCGACAATTCGCTGTGCGCCACGGAAGGTCACGTTCGTGTCGCTCGACTATAAAATGTCGTCAAAGGCGACATGTCCGAAGCGTGTCACCGAAACAGTGAAACTCTACACGAACCGGCCCGGCCCCTTGCGCTATCGTATCAAGGACCAGGGCGGTCTGATCCTTTATAGCGGCAACGCCGAGGCTAAGCTCGACGGCAACCAATACGTGGCTACGGCCCGCCGCAACTTTCAGAGCAGCACGTTCAACCGCGATCTCAAAGCGGAGCATGATGGCTCGCCCGCAAACTCGGGCTGGAAGAGTCTGAATGTCGACTGTCTCGCAGTTAATTCAGCAAAGCTGGAACTACTCGCGAGCCCGAAACAAACTTGCCCAAGGAAGGTATTCGCTACTGCGACCTACCTGGCATCAGGCAACGGCCGCTTCAAACACTCAATCCGATGCAATGGAGGGCGCCAGATAGCCGGCTATATCAAGGCGAAGAAGGTAGGTAATCGATTTCAGGCTACAGCAACGTTGCCGGTGACAATCAAGAAGTCCGAAACCTTGAAATGCATTGCGCGCGCCGAGAACTTTGCAACCAAGGCAACGTATGCAGTGAATGCATTTTACAAATGTGGTAGTTCCGCCGGTTCAGGTAGCGTTGCAGTCGGGCCTGGCTCATCTGTTGATCCCGGACGCCGCGCATTCAAGGGCAGCTTTCAATATGTCGATCGCAACCGCAGCAAGAGATGCCCGCGCCGAGTGAGCGCGGTAATAAATTTCTATGCGACGCATGATGCGCCTGTGCGTTGGTCCCTCGATTGCGGACATGGAAACTACTCAGGCGTTGCAAAGGTGAGACGCAATGCCAAGGGCCAGCGGATTGCGCCGGCCCTCGTTCGGTTCAACCTGCCGAAAGGCAAAGGCGGCTTCGCCAAGATTCGCTGCGCGCTCAAGACGAGCTCGCCGGGCAAGCGCAGACTTCACACCGCGTTGGGGCGAGACTTTCGCTGTGTGAACCCTACGACTGGCTCTCCGCAGGGCGGACTAGAGACGCCCACAAGCTCATCAACCGGCCGCAGGCGTGATGGCGCGACTCGCGTCATCTGTCAGGGTGGTAGAGTAAGACAAGGCCGGTGTATTTGCGGCGCTGGCCGCTTGCGCCGTCAAACAGCCTCAAAGCAGTTCGCTTGCATTGCCCGACCGCGACCTACGCCACAAAAAATTACGTGCCGCGGTGGCACCGTGCGAGGTGGCGTATGTATCTGCGGACCAAATCAGCAGCGCCAGGTCCTCTCCCCTCGCGCATTCGTGTGCAAGCGCAAACCGAGAATCGTAGCGTGCGTCGGTGGCCGGGTGGTCAACAACCGGTGCCGGTGCCCGAGACAACGCCCACGCCTGGTTCGGGGACGCTGCATCCAACCAGCACAGTGATCACGCAAGCACACGTTCGTGACTTCGCCTTAGGGTCAACCTGGGAAAGGCCGTGAGCAGATGCAATATGTTCAGTTTCCCGATGAAACAGATGGGCCACATGCCGCTTTGAGCGACCGTAGCAACGCACTCCCGGTTAGGTCTCAGCTTCAAGCCTGATTTGCTCAAACTGATCTGTTAGACTGGTGAGCAACTACAGCTATGGCGCACTATCTTGGTGCCAAACCACTGCGAAACCGCGCTTGGCGACTTTACTCGCAATAGGAGATTGAAAAGTGGGCGAGCAATCAAAAGAGCTCTTGGGTGGCTGTGCCTGTGACCACATTCGCTATAAGACGACGTCCAATCCATTCATCGTGCACTGTTGCCATTGCCGACAGTGTCAGCGACTTAGTGGAGCCGCGTTTGCTATCAACGCGCTGTTCGAAGCAAGCCACGTTAAAATACAGCAAGGTGATCCAGAGATCATCACTGTCAATACCCCAAGCGGCAAGGGTCAGAAAATTTCACGATGCCCGAAGTGCAAGGTGGCTGTTTGGAGCAACTACTACATGAGCGGGATCCAAGACCTCATTCGTTTTGTTCGCGTCGGTACGCTTGACAACCCAGATCATTTGCCACCGGACGTCCATATCTACACCGCGTCGAAGCAGCCTTGGATACAATTGCCGGAAGACAGCCTAGCAGTCGAGGCGTTCTACGATTTCGAAACAACGTGGTCTCCCCAAAACCTTGAGCGACGCGTGGCATTGCTGGCTTTGGCGGAGGAGGAGCGATCGCGTACTAAATGACGGGGCCACTCAGGGTCAAAATTCCCATTGGCAGCTCGCTGATCGTATCGTCCGTTATACTTTCAGGTGCGGTCAATAGGCGGGCGTGAACTCGCGGCTAGCTGCAAAACCGGCTCGTGTCGGCGATTGCGACAGACCGACTGAGACGCGAACGAACTATGCTGCGCTTGCTTGCGGCAGCACATGGCCCTAGGCCGCCGAAGGCTGACTTTCCGCATCAGAAGACACTCCTGAAGTGCCGCCGTTTCATAGCAAAGGCACTAACTTCAGCTTGGCTAATTGAGAAATGAGATAGGTCAGTCTTGTCCATCTAGAATTGCGTGCCCACCGGGCCGCCGGCTTAGAATATTGCCTTCGCGTTGATCTCACGCACAAGCTTCTGGATCATCGCTTTTTCATAGTCGCTATAGTCTTGCGCGACGATCACGAACGCGCCTGGTCCGCCAATGACGGTATTACGATAGTATGCGTTGAGGTCTCTGACCTCATTGGCAATCGCCAGACCATTGATCGTTATGCCCGACCTGACGGCGTTGTCGCGCGCAGACTGTGGCCTCGGACTGACGTTGTTTGTGCCATCACCCGAAATGTCCACGACCCGCCGATCCGCCGCCAATTGCATGGGCTCCAGCAATTGCGCCGAAAATCGTATCGCACCTCCAATGTGCGTGAAGCCAAGAGTTTCGCGTCGTCCCATCGCAGAAAGGTCTGCAGCGAACTCTTGCGCGTTTTCGGCATCGCCAATCAATTGCCAGGGAACCGACACAAACTGTTGGCGATAACCCGCCCATTGAACCACGGTAACCGCAATACGCTTGTTGCTGCCAAACTTGATGGCATCGAGCACTTTCGGGTTCGTGAGCGCAGCGGCGAGTCCCAGTTTTTGCAGGTTGAACTCGCGATCATCAACGCTTGCTGAAATGTCGAGGGCAAGCACCAGCGCAAGGTCGACCTTTATCGTCGAGCCAACCTTTTGCGCCATAGACGTGGTCATGATCGAGGCGACTGCCACGATCGCAATTGAAGACATCCACTGCGGCGGCCGACGCGCACCAGCGTTTCTTAAGGGCATTCGCAACGCTACTTTTCCGGTTGGGACACGAATTGCCGGCAAGGATGTATCAGGATCTGCGTCTTGCCAACCTCTAAGTCGTGGTTGGGGCGGATTACTCGAAGTCTATGCTGGTTGAAAGAGGTCTCGTGTCTCACAAGCAAACAGATCGCGACTCGTTCACATCAATGGTGTTAGCGCCTTGGCCAAGGCCATGCTCGAAGTCGATCAAGAAGCGGACGTCTCGTCCTCAGATTGAGGTTTTCTCGTTTGCGCCACAAACCGTCGCCGTCGATATTTTGTTGAGAGGTTTCAAACGTCAGTGTTTTCTATGCGCAGCCGACAGACGTGCAGCTTTGATCGCTCGCCTTCAATTAGCTTAGTTGCTATGGCCTACTATTAGTTCAGGATCCTGATCCCTGACTGGCGCTGCAATGGAGCACCTCTCGTGTGATCAGACACTTCCTGAGATCGTCAGATTTTGGTTCATTGATCGATCGAACGGCCATGCTTCCCGCCTATGTCGAGCTGGCCAATGAGTGCCGGAAAATTCCTGGAAATAGTGACCTGAACTGAGCTCGGCGGCGACATAGCCGGGGCATCCGACAGGTTTCCGCATGCCCCCCGAAAAAAATTTCTATCCAATGAACCTATTTCCTAGTCACGGCGACTAACGGATGTATCGGTTGAACAAGCTCGACCGCAATTCCGCCAAGGCGGAACAACGGAGGAAGATAGGATGAAACTGACATTGCTTTCATGTGTCGCTGCCCTCGCGCTAGCGAGTGGTCCGGTGAGCGCTCACGTCGTCGCACCCCAGGTGCCTGCAACGATCCATGAGGCAGCGGCAGACGACGCGCGATCGCTTCTGATCCAAGTCGGCAAACGTTCGAAGCGTCTGAAACGCATGCGCCACGGGCATAAATCCACCGGGCGCCGACATGGGCGACGGCTGAGCGATAGCGCCGGCAACTCGCAGGGGCCAGGTGGTTATCTTCCAACGGCCGGCCTTGCACTTAGGTTATGGTCAATCTGCAATAGGGTCAGGCCGAAAGGCGGGGTTTGCCCAGGATACTGACGCAAATTCTGCTGGCGTTCGCGAACTTTTTTGCGAACGCCCTACGAGCAACCTCGGTGGCAGTTGAGACATGTGATTGACAATTGGAGATAGGCTAGATTTGCTATGAAAAGCGGCAAACAAAGACGGGCCGAAATTCGAGCCAAACGATTGAAGGCTGCGCGTCGCGCGCAACTCGATACCCATCCGGCTTCAAGAGGTGGCTGGCCAAAGAACAGCGTCGCCGCCGATCATGCCCAACTGGCTCACGACAATACCTACGGTCCTTTTCCCAACTATTACGTAGACCAGGTATTCACCTGCATTGACTGCGATATCGAGCAACTCTGGACTGCTAAGCAGCAAAAATGGTGGTACGAAATAGCCAAAGGCAAGATCGCTTCACGGGCAGTGCGCTGTCGCGCGTGCCGAAAAGTTCGACGGGGCGAGCGGGATTCGGTTCGCAACGTTCATGTCGAAGGCTTGATCAAAAAGTACGGGGTCGAGGAGGCTGCAAAGCGGCTGAATATTCCCGTCGATGAACTGCGGAATAGAGGTAAATAGGCTTCGTGAGCAATTGCACGACTCGACCTATATATAGATTCGAGATTTTCATCGCCGATAGTCTCAGCATGCATTGGAGCTGAGCACGTTACATCTGATGTATCGTTAGCTTCGCTATTCTCTGAAGCCTATCCGTTACTGCGGTCAGGCAAGGATCTCAATGGCTGCTTTTTGATCTTCGCGACCGTGTGGCGCGTCAGTCGCGAATGTGTCAGCACAGCACTGTCCGCTCTAACCAGGAGCGGTCATCGATTGGAGAAAAGTTGGGCGATGCTCAACGCGGGTTATGGGTCAAGGTAGACTAGATTCAGCATGAGCGAAGCGCAGCAGCAATTGCCTCTGCAGCAGAAGTTTTCTTCCGCGACCATGTCTATGCTTAGCTTCATTCGCGGCGGTGCTGGTCAATTGTATTGCTGGCAAATCTCAAAGAGTCTATCGACGCGGTCCCGATCCTCGGCAAACTCGCACCGGACCTCAGATCCACTAGCGAAATAGCGTCCCGTTAGACCTGCACCTAAGTCGCCACTCGCTAGCATCACTGGTGTGCGTGCGGAGTCGTCTGGAGATTGAGCGCTACCAAATCCAAGGTTGCGGCTCGACACCGAGGAAGGATTGCCTGGATGGCAGGAGTTCACTGTTGTTCCTGAAGCGGCAAGTTCCTCGGCCTGTTTCCCAGTAATCATACGGTTGGCTTGTTTGGATTGGCGCTACACGATGGAATTGTCAAAACGGCGGTCATCAAATTCAAGATCGTTGAGATCAACATCTCCGGCATAGAAACTAGCTACATTGACAACGCGGGCAGGAGCAGACCTGGTAAGGTGTGGTGCGAAGGCCTGTGTTACCCATACGTAACCGAGCGCATTGGTAGCAAAGGTGAGTTCTAAGTCTTCTGGAGTGCTGTCTCGCCTTCGCGGTGCGATTCCAGCATTGTTGACCAGGACATGCAATGGGCCCGCCAACTGCCAGCTGCTGCCTGACCCGACTGATATCTGGAAACGTCAGCCACCAAGATGCGCACTGCATCGTTGCCAGTCTCAAGTCGTATTTCATCGACTGCCATCTTAGCCCGGCTTTCGTTGCGAGCGAGTAGCACGACTTCGTAACCTGGCATTGCCGATCACGCCCGTGCCGCCAGAAACGAGAGCTACCGTTCTGTCGTTGTCCATGAATGTCTCCCGTCTTTGTCAGGGCATTGTGCTTCGGCAATCATCCACAGCACGCTCGACACATAATGGCGATCTCGCTCGCGCATTCAACCGTACGGCGAAGGAAATAGGCCAGTTTTTCTCCGCACAGCCTATCATCAGTGGAAAATAAACCGAGCGATATGATCAGCAGCCTCGGTGCGGGCGTTTTAGATTCGCGCTTACTATGTGCTGACTAGAAAAATCTAGGAGATTTCGAAACCGAACCTAAGTCATAGATTTTATTGGTGTACCGGAAGAGATTCGAACTTCTGTCCCCCAGATTCGTAGACGTTTGGCCATCGATGCTCCAATAGTCGAGGCGTCCAGCCTTCGCTGGATTGCGCGCGGCGCTGGCGATATGAAGGCGGCACAAGCGAAATCGCAACAGCAAGGGAACCGAATAGCCTATGTAATTAATTGATTTTTATATTGAATTTTGGATTCGGGGTCTCGATCTCCACTGACACCTACGACTACGCGGCTGGTGTTTGCCGCATAGCGGCCGGCCCAACTAAATCTCCGTTCATTGCCGCCAAGCAATCCATGTCCGGTCGCGACGACTGGCCGCTCTCAGCGTGCTTGGACTATCCCTAAACGATCTCGAAGTCTGAGGCCAACGTGAGTGATCAGGCACCGATCTCGGGAAGTTTCAATGGATTTTTCTTTCAGATGCGCTGGTCCAATCGAGAGTTACTTTCGTTACCAACGCAGTCGGCGAGTGTTGGGCAGCGAGTGCGAATGGAGAGAAACGGATGAGACGACTTCTAACAACGACGCTGACAGTTTGGGCATTTGGCGCCACGGTTGCCATGGCCGATGCAACGTCGATGACGGTTACGTTCAGGGAAAGCGCGCCGAAGGATAGCTTTGAAGTCCGCAATACGGGCAACTGCCGGGCCATCCCGATGACGTTGCTTCTCGACTTGGGGAAGTCTCGCGGGCGCTTGATCTTTGATGTGACGGGCAAAGGCGCCGGTGTGGAAGTCTTTCAGCCCTTCGAGATCGCGCGTGGCCGGCAACTCGCAGCGAAAACTCCGCTCGTGCGCGATGGTGATGACCAACTGAGCTTGCGGCTGAAACACCTACAACCAGCCGACGTATACGCCTTTACGATTGATGTGGATGATACGCTAAATGACAGCCGGCTTGGTCAGATACGGGTTGCGGGATCTGAAATTGAAGGAGCGACGGCAACGATTGCCACTGACGGAAAAGGCAATGCCGTGCAGGCAAGTTTTTCGTCTGACGCGATAGCCGTGTTGCATCACGTCCCGTGCGCATAGGCGACACGTCGGGCCGAGCGGAGGCAAACGAGCTACATGCCTGAGGGACATACCATTCACCGCGCGGCACGGGACCTTGGCCGTGTCCTGGTTGGCTCCACCATAGATGTGACCTCGCCGCAGGGACGGTTCGCTGGTGGTGCGGCGGTGCTTGATGGTCGGGAATGCCTTCTGGTCGAAGCCTATGGCAAACACCTGCTTGCCGAATTCAGCGATAACGCGTTTCTGCATGTTCACCTCGGTCTGTTTGGCAGGATCAGAAAACACAAGATCCCGGCCAAGGAACCTAAGGGTGCCGTTCGGGTGAGGATGGTGAGTGCGACGCATGTCGTCGACATCAACGGTCCGACGATTTGTGAAGTCTTGGACAGCGGGGGCGTTGCAGATCTGACCAATCGCATCGGCCCTGACCTGATCCGTGCCGATGCCGATCCCGAACAGGCCTTCCAACAGATCTCAAAGAGCCGGGCGCCGATTGGCAAACTTCTCATGGACCAGTCGGTAGTGGCGGGGATCGGCAATATCTACCGCACGGAAATCCTGTGGCGCCAATCGATCCATCCTGATACGACCGGTCGTGCGATCACGCGGACGCAGTTCGATGACCTTTGGCAGGACGCAAGGGCACTACTTGCAATCGGCGTGAAGAAGAATGCGATTATCACGGTTGATCAGCCGTCGAAGTCGGCTGCAAAGGCGCGGCCCCCAAAGCGCGAACGTTTGAACATCTTCAACAAGACCACCTGTCCGCGATGCACGAATGACATTGACGCGCTGTCGATCAGTGGGCGGCGCGCGTTTGTATGCACCTCGTGCCAACCAATCGTTGAGGCTGATCCATAAGGCGAAATGGACGAAGGATGGTGAGTTAAGTCATGGACGAAATCTCGAATGACGAACGGCTACGGCGCATCCCGATGGATGTGGCTAGGATTATCGGAGCCGCCGAACGTGGAAACCCGGATATCGTCCAGGAGAACATCGAGGAGCTGACGGCATTGTTCGTACAGCTCGCAGCGAGCTATGCAGCGGTCGTGACAACGATTGGCATGCACCGGGAACCGTCATTGAAGATGGCGCGCGACCGGGCCGTCAAGCAGCTAGACGACGAGATTGCCCGGCAATTGGATCTATGGTCCCGCATGGGTCCTGAGGGAAAGGCTTAGGGCGTTACGCGCCCGGCCCTTGGGAAAGCAGAACGAATGGCATTGCGAAATCTTGTTGTCATATTGGGAGACCAGCTCTCGGATATGATGTCTTCATTGGCTGCATCAGACCCGGCAAAGGATGCCGTACTGATGATGGAAGTGCATAAAGAAGCGACATACGTCGCGCACCACCCCAAGAAAATTGCTTTCCTGTTCTCCGCGATGCGCCACTTCG
>JAGDYV010000166.1:0-10574 GCA_049116495.1 Hyphomicrobiaceae bacterium
TCGCCATATCGGCCAGCATCCATTGCAGCCCCTGGAATTCTGCGATCGGTCGGCCAAACTGCTCGCGTTCCTGCAGGTAATCAAGAACGAGATCGTAGGCTCCCTGGGCCAGTCCCAGCGCGACCGTACCAGCGCCGACACGCTGCGAATTATAGGCATCAATCAAATCACCAAAGCCACGGCGCAGGCCGGACGGCGGCACCAGCATCATGTCTTCGGCAACTTCCATATCCTCAAATAGGATTTCGGTTTCCGGAATGCCGCGAAGCCCCATCGCCGGCTCGCGTTTGCCAATGACCAGCCCCGGTGTCACATCGCGGACAGCTATGAAACCGCCAATGCCCAGGTCTTCGCCCTGCTCGTCGAAGGTCCTCGCAAAAATCAGGTGCAACCGCGAGACGCCACCGCCGGTAATCCAATGTTTGCGCCCGTTAATGATGAATTTGTCGCCACGCTTCACGGCCCGCGTGCTCATTTCAGTCGCAGCACTGCCGGCTTCGGGCTCCGTTATGCAAATCGCCGGCTTGTCGCCGGAAAGCGGAAACTCGGCCGCAAACCGCTTTTGCGCTTCTGTCCCGTAGGCCATGATCGCGGAAATCGCGCCCATATTGGCCTCGACCGAGATCCGTCCGGCGGCACCGCAACACCGCGCCATTTCTTCGATCACCAGCACGACGTCCAGATAACTCAGCCCGGGGCCGCCGTATGCCTTGGGAATCGTCATCCCCATGAAACCGGCGTCACGCAATGCTTCGATGTTGTCCCACGCATAAGCCTCCGTCTCATCGACGCGGCGAGCACGCGACTTCATGACGGATTGAGCCAATTCACGGGCGCGGCCTTGCAACACAAGTTGATCGGGGGATAAACCGTAAGTCATTGAATGATCCTGAGAGTCGCGGTCCACGTACTTTGCGGCGTGCATATGACCCCAAATCTCACGGAACATCAATTGCTCGTGAACAATCTGCAACAATCCGCTACATTTTTACTGAACGAAATATGCGTCCCGAACTGGCCAGACGCGCCGGCATCTGTTAGCCGAAACAGCAAAAGCATGCGCGCCACGACCGGTGCAAAAACTCTGGAGGAACGAAATATGACCACGATCGGATTTATCGGACTGGGCATAATGGGCGCGCCGATGGCCGGGCACCTTGCTGATGCCGGCCACAAGGTCGTGACGCATACGCACAAATCACCCGTACCGGAAGGCCTGAAATCAAAAGGCGTCGAGGATCTGGCAAGTCACAAGGCCGTTGCAGAAACCGCCGACGTGATCATATTGATCGTGCCCGACACGCCGCAGGTCGAAGAGGTTCTGTTCGCCCCGGAAGGCATTGCCGCCGGCCTATCGAACGGCAAGCTCGTTATCGACATGAGCTCGATCTCGCCCATCGACACAAAGGCATTCGCCGAAAAGATCGCAGCTCTCGGCTGTGACTATGTTGATGCACCGGTGTCCGGCGGTGAAGTCGGTGCCAAAGCCGCCTCGTTGACGATTATGGTGGGCGCCACGGATGACGGCTTTGCCCGCGCCAAGCCATTGTTCGACTTGATGGGCAAAAACATCACCCACGTCGGCCCGATCGGCGCCGGCCAGACGACCAAGGTCGCCAATCAGATCATTGTGGCGCTCAATATCGAAGCCGTCGCGGAGGCACTCCTGTTTGCTTCCAAAGCCGGCGCCGATCCAGCGAAAGTTCGCGAAGCCCTTATGGGCGGGTTCGCCTCATCCAAGATTCTCGAAATTCACGCCGAACGGATGATCAACCGGACATTCGACCCAGGTTTCCGAATCCGGCTGCATCAGAAGGATCTCAACCTCGCACTTCAAAACGCCAAGGAGATGGGTATTTCGCTCCCGAACACGGCAACCGCACAGGAGCTGTTCAACTCATGTGCCAGCCACGGCGGCGGCGATGACGACCACTCCGGCCTCGTCCTGGCGCTTGAACGCATGGCCAATCACAAGGTCGCCGAATAGCCGCTGCCAACACGAGGAACCGCAATGGATCACAAGGCATTCTTGCGCAATCTGTTCGATGCCGCCGTAAAGGCAGCGGATCCGATCCATTGCCTGCCCAACTATCTGCCGGCACCGCCAAAGAGACGCACCATTGTCGTCGGTGCCGGCAAAGCCGCCGCCTCGATGGCCAAAGCCACCGAACAGAACTGGGCCGGCGACATCAGCGGTCTCGTTGTCACGCGGTACGAGCACGGCCTCGACTGCGCGCGCATAGAGGTCGTCGAAGCAGCGCATCCGGTGCCGGACGCCAAAGGCCTGGAGGCGGCAAATCGCATCCTGGCAGCCGTGCAGGAACTGACGGCCGATGATCTCGTGCTGTGTCTAATCTCCGGCGGCGGGTCAGCATTGCTCACTTTGCCCGGCCCCGGCATCCCGCTCGAAGACAAGCAGGAGCTCAATCGAGCGCTGCTCAAATCCGGCGCCAACATCACCGACATGAATACGGTGCGCAAACATCTGTCGGCTATCAAAGGCGGACGTTTGGCGCTCGCGGCTGCGCCAGCCCAGGTCGTCACGCTCGCCATTTCCGACGTGCCCGGTGACGATCCCGCCGTAATCGCATCCGGTCCGACCGTCGGCGATGCCACGACCGTGGCGGACGCTCAGGCCGTGCTTGACAGATACGGGATCACGCCGCCGCACACGATCTCGACATTCCTCAATGACCGTGCAGCCGAGACACCCAAACCGGATGACCCGAGCCTTGCTCACTGCACATTCCGGATGGTCGCCACGCCCATGGCCTCTTTGGAGGCGGCCGCCAAACTATGTCATGAAGCCGGCATAACTCCTGAAATTCTTGGCGACGACCTGGAAGGCGAGGCCCGCGAAGTTGCCGCCGATCACGCCGCCCAAGCCACGGCCATCGCGGCCAGCCTTGCCATAGACGACGCCCCCGTCGCCCTGATATCCGGTGGCGAAACCACGGTGACGGTCCGGGGTAGCGGCCGCGGCGGGCGCAACGCGGAGTATCTCCTCGCCCTTGCCGTCGCCCTCGACGGCAATCCGCAAGTCCATGCGATTGCCTGCGATACCGATGGCATTGATGGCAGCGAAGACAACGCCGGCGCGATCACGGGTCCGACAACGCTATCGCGTGCCCAGGCCGCGACAATCAACGCATCAGCCTGTCTTTCCAACAACGACGGCTATACATTCTTCCAGAAGCTCGACGACTTGGTAATGACCGGCCCCACGCTGACCAATATCAACGACTTCCGCGCCATTCTGATCACTCCGCCAGCCGCGTGAGACAAATACCGCAACGAGGATTGAACCATGGCACTCATGATGCCGAAGCCCGAACAAGAGATCCTCGATAACCGCGATCTGCTTATTCGGAGATTGCGGGAAATTCTGCCAACCGACAGTGTCATTGACGGTGAAATCGAGCGGCGAGCTTATGAATGCGATGCCTTGACAATGTATCGCCAGCTCCCCCTCGTCGTCGTGCTGCCCGAGACCGTGCCACAGGTCTCGGCCGTCATGGCCCTTGCCAACGAAATGAACGTCAAGGTCGTGCCACGCGGTTCCGGCACCTCGCTGTCTGGCGGCTCCCTGCCACTTGGCGACGGCATCCTGCTTGGCATGAGTAAATTCAACAAAGTCGTGGAGGTCGACTACCCAAACCGATGCGCCCGCGTTCAGCCCGGCGTCACCAACCTCGCCATCACCAAGGCTGTCGAGCACAAGGGGTTCTACTATGCACCCGATCCCTCATCTCAGATTGCGTGCTCCATCGGCGGCAATGTCGGCGAGAACGCCGGCGGCGTCCATTGCCTCAAGTACGGCCTGACGACGAACAACCTGCTCGGCCTCGAAATCGTCTTGATGGATGGTGACGTGGTTCAACTGGGCGGCAAGCATCTCGACAGCGAAGCCTACGACCTGATGGGGCTGATGACAGGCTCTGAAGGGCTGTTGGGGGTCGTCACCGAAGTCACCGTCCGCATCCTGCAAAAGCCGCAAACCGTCCGAGGCATGCTGTTCGGCTTTCCGACACTTGATGACGGTGGCAACTGCGTTGCAGATATCATCGCAGCCGGCATCATCCCCGGCGGCCTTGAGATGATGGACAACATGGCGATCATCGCCGCCGACGATTTCCAGCCATGCGGTTATCCGCGTGATGTCGAAAGCCTGTTGATTTGTGAACTCGACGGAACTGATACCGAAGTCGATCATCTGATCGCGCGTGTCTCCGAAATTGCAAAGGACAATAACGCATCCGTCATTCGCGTTGCCGAAACGGAAGAGGAGCGGCTGCAGTTCTGGGCCGGCCGCAAGAACGCGTTCCCGGCTGTCGGCGCCATCGGCCCTGATTATTTGTGCATGGACGGAACCATCCCGCGCAAGGAACTGAGCAACGTGCTTGCCGGCATGCGCGAGTTGTCAAAGAAACATGGTCTGCGCGTTGCCAATGTCTTTCATGCCGGCGACGGCAATTTGCACCCGCTCATCCTCTACGATGCCAGCATAGATGGCGACATCGAAAAGGCCGAGGCCTTCGGTGCCGATATTCTCCGCCTATGCGTCAAGGTCGGTGGCGTCCTTACCGGCGAGCACGGTGTTGGTGTGGAAAAGCGCGATCTCATGGACACCATGTTCAGCGAGGATGACCTCAAGCAGCAGCAACGGGTCAAATGTGCTTTCGACCCGAACCATCGACTGAACCCGGGCAAGGTTTTTCCAACACTGCACCGGTGCGCAGAACTTGGCCATATGCACGTCCACAAGGGCAAGGTGCCCTTCCCTGAACTGCCGAGGTTTTAACTCGTGGAGCATTTCGCACCGACATCCGCTGACGCGATTATCGATACGGTCAAAGCTGCCATCGCCAACGAGACGCCTATCGAGGTTGGCGGAAATCACACCAAAAGGGCGCTGGGCCGGCCCGTGGAGGCGGTGCACAGCCTTTCGACTCGCAACATGCGTGGTGTCCATTTCTACGAACCATCGGAGCTGGTCGTCTCTTTGGCGCCGGGCACAACGATGCGCGAACTCACCGAATTGCTCGACCAGAACGGCCAGGAACTCGCCTTCGAGCCGATTGACTATGGCCCGCTCTTCGGACAAGAACCCATGCTCGGCACGGTTGCCGGCACGGTTGCCATCAATGCAAGCGGATCACGCCGGATCAAGACGGGCGCCGCCCGTGATCATATGCTCGGCTTTACCGCTGTCAGTGGACGCGGAGAAACGTTCCAATCCGGCGGCCGCGTCATGAAGAACGTTACCGGTTATGATCTCTCGAAACTCATGACCGGCTCATACGGCACGTTGGCGATTTACACCGACCTCACATTGAAGGTGTTGCCGAAGCCGGAGATGGAGGAGACACTCGTGATCCACGGGCTCGATGATCAGACGGCCATTGCCGTTATGACCGAAGCCTCCGGCCTGCCACACGAAGTGTCAAGTTTCGCCCATATCCCTGCCAACGTTGCAACCCGTATGACCGAGCCGGTCCGCGGCGAAGGCCCGCTGACGGCTCTCAGATTGGAGGGCCCCGAGATTTCCGTCACCAAACGCAAACAAGACCTGCGCCAGCACTTTGGCGACTGTGGCGGCGACTTCGATGCGATCCCGCCTAGTCAATCACGCGCCTTCTGGCATGCCCTCCGCGACGTCGCCCCGCTGTCGGATCACGACGGCGACATCTGGCGTCTCTCTGTCCCGCCGACCCATGGCGCCGCCGTGCTCGAAGATATTCGCACCGCCGGTGTTGAGACGCGCGCCTACTATGACTGGGCCGGAGGTTTGATCTGGCTGGCAACGGCAACCACAGCCGCCACCGCTGCGCCGACAATCCGTGCAGCAATCAAATCCGCAGGCGGTCACGCGACGCTTATCCGCGCAAGCTCGACGAACCGCACCAACGTTGACGTGTTCCAGCCACAGCCCACCGCCCTTGCAGCGCTCACCGCCCGCGTCAAAGAGAGTTTTGATCCCGAACGCATCCTGAACCGCGGCCGCATGCGGAAAGATCTCTGATGCAGACGAATTTCACGCCCCAGCAACTCCGTGACCCTGACGTTGCGCAATCGGAAGCCATTCTGCGCAAGTGCGTCCATTGTGGATTCTGCACGGCGACTTGCCCGACTTATCTGCTCCTCGGCGATGAGCTCGACAGCCCGCGTGGCCGCATCTACCTCATCAAGGAGATGCTCGAAAACGATCGAGCAGCCGACGCCAAAACGGTCAAGCATGTCGACCGCTGCCTCTCGTGCCTCTCATGCATGACAACATGTCCTTCCGGCGTCCATTACATGCATCTCGTCGATCACGCGCGCACCCATATCGAACGTACGTATCGCAGACCATTGCCTGAACGCGCCTTGCGTCGCATCCTCGCGATCGTGCTGCCACGCCCCAATCTGTTCCGTTTCGCACTGTTCGCTGCCCGATTTGCCAAACCTTTCCGCACGCTCCTTCCGGGCCGCCTCAAAGGTCTGGTCGCGATGGCACCTGCATCCATCCCATCGCCTTCGTTCGTTGACCGGCCAGGTGTCTATCCGCCAGCCGGACCACGGCGCCTGCGTGTCGCCCTCCTCAATGGCTGTGCGCAAAAGGCGCTGGATCCTGCGATCAACGAAGCAACCGTAAGACTGCTCAACCGCCTCGGCGTCGAGGTCGTCGTTGCAAAGGGCGCCGGTTGTTGCGGAGCGTTAACCCATCACATGGGCAAGGTTGATGCCTCGCATGCCTCGGCGGCATCCAATATACGAGCCTGGAAACGGGAGATCGATGGCGCCGGCCTGGATCACATCGTGATCAATACGTCCGGCTGCGGCACCACCGTCAAGGACTACGGTTTCATGTTTCGCGATGACCCAGGCCTGGCCGACGATGCCGCGAAGATCTCTAGTATTGCATGCGACATCACCGAGTTGCTCGACAAACTCCAACCTGAACGGCAGATCGACCTGCCGAATTTGCGTGTTGCCTATCATTCTGCCTGCTCGATGCAACACGGCCAGAAGATTACCACGACACCCATGGCGCTGCTTTCACAGGTTGGCTTCGATACCGAGAGCATACCGGAGAGCCATATCTGCTGCGGCTCCGCCGGCACCTACAATCTGCTGCAGCCGGAACTCGCCGGCCAGCTACAGGCGCGCAAAGTGGCCAACATTGAAAGCCTCTCCCCAGATATTGTCGCCGCTGGCAACCTCGGCTGCATGATCCAGATCAGTGCAGCCACCAATATACCCGTCGTCCACACCGTCCAACTCATCGATTGGGCAACCGGCGGGCCGCAACCACACGCTCTCAAGAACGTCATCACACAACGCAAGCAGGCTGCCGACTACATCATCGATGATGCCGCATGAACCAGCTGTCATCCGGCCGTATGATTTCTCCTGTACCTACCATCAAAACCGTTGCCTTGAACGGGCAAGCCTTCGCAACGAACCTCATTGAGGAATAATAATGAGACGCAATCGCCGAGCTAAGATCGTGGCCACCATCGGCCCTGCAACGTCTAGTCCAGAGATGATCCAAAAGATTTTTCACGCCGGTGTCGACGTCTTTCGAATGAACTTTAGCCACGGCGCCCAGGAAGATCATGCCGCAGTCCACGCTGCAATTCGCGCGCTCGAAAAAGAGGTCTCGCGCCCGATCGGGATCCTGCAGGATCTGCAAGGCCCCAAAATCCGCGTCGGCACGATCAAGGACGGCCGCATCGATGTCGAAGCCGGCGACACCGTGCGTTTTGTCCCCGACGGTAATGATGGCGGCCCGGATGCCATTCCACTGCCCCACCCCGAAATCTTTGCATCAACCGCTCCGGGTCACCGTCTGCTGATCGATGATGGCCGCCTCATGCTCAAGGTCACCGGCTTCGAAGGCGATGCCATCGTTGCCGATGTCGTCGTCGGCGGTACGATATCAAACCGCAAAGGCGTCAATGTTCCGGATGCCGTGCTCGAACTATCACCTCTCACGGACAAGGATCGCGGTGACCTCGAGTTCGGACTTGGTCTTGGGATCGACTGGCTGGCCCTGTCTTTTGTCCAGCAACCATCGGATATCATGGAAGCGCGGCAGATCGTTGGCGATCAAGCCGGTATCATGGCAAAGATCGAAAAGCCCGCCGCGCTGGATCGCATCGATGACATCGTTGCCCTGTGCGATGCGATCATGGTCGCGCGCGGTGATCTCGGCGTTGAAATTCCACCAGAGCAGGTCCCCGGGCGTCAGAAGGAACTCATTCGCGCCTGCCGTCTTGCCGCCAAACCCGTCGTGGTCGCAACCCAGATGCTCGACTCGATGGCCAGTTCACCGGCCCCAACCCGCGCCGAAGCGTCCGATGTCGCAACCGCGATCTACGATGGCGCCGATGCCGTCATGCTCTCGCAAGAGTCGGCAATCGGCACCTATCCGGTTGAAACCGTCGAGATGATGGATCGCATAATCTGGAACACGGAGAACCATCGGGCCTACCGATCGATCATCGATGCGCTGGAACCCATCGTCGATCCATCAATCCACCATGCCGTATCTGAGGCTGCGGCCGACGTCGCCAACATGATCGGGGCGACATCAATCGTCGCCTTCACCTCCCGCGGCACCACGGCCTACCGCATTGCCCGCAAACGGCCGGAAGTTCCGATCCTGAGCGCCACCACGGATATCAGCATCGCGCGACGGCTCGCCTTGTTGTGGGGCGCCCACAGCGTCACGGCCGACCACATGATCGCCAGTTATGACGAGATGGTGGAAGACAGCCGCAAACTCGCCATTGCCGACGGCTTTGCCAAACCCGGTGATCGGATTGTGGTGATCGCCGGCGTCCCCTTCGGCACTCCGGGTTCGACCAACAATCTCAGGGTGATTACTGTCTAGAAAAACGAAAGCGACGTATTGCACCTAGAGAGGCCGATGCCCTACAGGACTCCCGCACCGCGCAATACACGGCTCAGCGCGTATCCAACCGCATACGCAATCGGGATCGCAATAAGAACGGCCAACCAGGGAAACAGACCAATCTCGGCCATGAAGATTGCGCTCACGACGAAGCTTGCGACCAATGCAAGAATAAGCAGCGCCATTCCGAAAACTCCTACTAGCGCACGTATCGCGTGCGACGTTATACCTGTGTTTGGCGCAATATGACGTCAAAACCACGGCGCTGCAAATCCTCACCACATTCGTGATTATAGGGTCCAGGCAAAGCAATCCCTGCGCCGCAGGGCATGGCGGCGGATTGTGTCAACAAAGCAGCTGGGGCACAGTTGCCGAAACCCATACATTTCCGGAGCGCCTAACGTGAAAAATCCATTCTCGCTTGATGGTCAGGTCGCCATCGTCACCGGCGGCAGCAAGGGCATCGGCCTGTCCATCTGCCACCATCTGGCCCAGCTCGGCGCCAAAGTCGTTGTATCCAGCCGCAAACTCGATGCGTGCGAAAGCGTCGTTGCCGACATCAAGGAGAACGGTGGTGAGGCAATGGCCGTCGCCTGCAACATCTCGCGTCGAGATGAATGCGAAAATCTCGTCAAGGTCACGCATGACGCTTGGGGACGCATCGACACGTTCGTTGCCAATGCCGCGGTCAACCCGGTTTTCGGGCCTATGACCGGACTATCCGACGAAGCCTTCAACAAGGTCATGACATCGAACGTCCATAGCGCCATCTGGTTCGCCAATGCCGCGATGCCGCATATGGCCGAGGTCGGCGGTGGCAGCTTCATCATCGTCTCATCGATCGGTGGGCTCAAAGGTTCGGCAACGCTTGGCGCCTACGGCATATCGAAAGCAGCCGACACCGGCGTTGCCCGCGCACTCGCCGTCGAATGGGGCCCAAAGAACATCCGCGTCAACTGCATCATGCCAGGTCTCGTCAAAACGGATTTTGCGCGCGCATTGTGGGAGGACGAAACCAATCGCAAGAACCGCGAAGCGCGCACACCGCTTGGCCGCATCGGCGACCCAGACGACATCGGCGGCATAGCCGCGTTCCTCGCCGGCCCAACCGCCCAGTTCATAACCGGCCAGACAATCGTGGCGGACGGAGGCACGACGATCGCTTGATCTTGCCGCAGGATGCAACCGCATGAACAGTCAGCCGCCGCCCCGGCTCCAGTCGGTCAATCCAATCCTGACCGTGCAGAATCTGTCAGCGGCACTCGACTACTACCAGAGCGTTCTGAGTCTTCAGGTAGCATGGACCTGGGGCGATCCGCCGACGTTGGCGAGCGTCTGCCGCGATGACGTGGAACTGAACCTCGCCTCATCCCGGACTGATACGTTCGGGCCCTCCCGTCATTATATTCAATTGCGCGGCGTCGATGCCTACTATGCGAAAATCATCGCTGCCGGTGGCCAAGTCACGATCCCCCTCGCAGATCGGAACTACGGCATGCGCGACTTCCGGCTGATCGATCGAGACGGCAACGAATTGAGTTTTGGCGAGCCGATTACGTCTTGAGCGCCGAGCCTTGAGTTGGAGGCGATTCTGTTTACCAACGGCGAGGCGATCCAGCAGGAAAAGTGTGCAGCCCGTAGCACTGCTGCGCACGGCGACGGTCCACTTGATCTC
>JAGDYV010000167.1:0-7606 GCA_049116495.1 Hyphomicrobiaceae bacterium
GTGATCGAGGAAGCCCCCGCCCCCGGCATGAGCGACGTGATGCGCGCCGCCATGGGCGAGGCTGCCGTCACGGCTGCCAAGGCGATAAACTACTCCGGCGCCGGCACCATTGAGTTCATTGCCGACGTCGCCAACGGCCTGCACGACGACCGCTTCTACTTCATGGAGATGAACACCCGCCTCCAGGTCGAGCATCCGGTGACCGAAATGATCACCGGCCACGACCTTGTCGAATGGCAGTTGCGCGTTGCCAATGGCGAACCACTTCCCGTCCGGCAAGACGACCTCAAGATCAATGGCTGGGCGATCGAGGCGCGGCTCTACGCCGAGAACGCAGCCAAGGGGTTCCTGCCCGCCACCGGCACCCTCAAGACGCTGCACTACCCCAGCGAGAACGACGGCGTGCGCATCGATACCGGCGTGCGCCAGGGCGACGCCATCACGCCGTTCTATGATCCGATGATCGCCAAGATCATCGTCCACGGCGACACCCGCGACGCCGCCCTCAACAAGCTCGCGAGCGCCCTGAGCGACAGCCACGTCGCCGGCACCATCACCAACGCCCGCTTCCTGCTTGAACTTTCGCGCCATCCAGACTTCGCGTCCGGCGACGTCGACACCGGTCTGATCGAGCGCCATTTTGATGCTCTCGTCGCCACCGCCGACGTCCCCGATGAAGCGACCGCGCTCGCAGCCCTGGCCGCCCTCGAGTGGCCCGGCGTCAACACCAGCAAGTCAAGTGCCGACCCCTGGGTCCGTCTCGGCGGCTGGCGCCTCTGGGATACGCCGAACGCGTTCGTCTCGCTCATCCAGGGCAACACCGCAATCGACGCAACGATCGAATTCCATGACACAGCAAACGCCTACACGGTCAGATGGGACGATGCCGAAGTCGCCCTCACGATCAAGTCACAGAACGGCGACGACGTCCGCGCCACCGCCGGCGGTCGCACATTCTCGGCCCGCACCACGCACCATGGCGATGCCATCACACTGTTCCTCGATGGCGAGCAGCATGCCTTCACCGTACCCGATCCACTCGCCGGCAGCGCCGAGGAAGCCGCCGACTCCGATCGCGTCGCAGCGCCGATGCCGGGCCTCGTCAAGGTCGTCAACGTGGCAGCCGGCGACACGATCTCGAAAGGCGATCCGGTCATCGTGATGGAAGCGATGAAGATGGAGCACACACTCACCGCCCCGCGCGACGGCACCATCGGCGAACTCCTTGCCAGCCCCGGCGACCAGGTCGAAGAAGGCACCGTCTTGCTGGCCATGGCAGAGGGATAAAGCCCATCTCTCACGAGAGACGCGGGCGGAAGGGAAGCTCACTCAGATTATTCGGCAACGCAACACGTATGGTGCCTCTGCCCGGATCGCAGGCTTGCTGCTTCTGCCCGACGTGCGAAATCCGTAGAAGGGTAAATGGCCATAACAGCGACCATCAGCCGCTAAGCACCCGGGCGATCGGGCCAAGAGATCGGGCATAACCGTTCGGGCGGCACGTTGCACGCCGCAGCTTGCATTGACAGCTAGCCTGTGTCCTCTACCATTCTGTTCATCAAAGCCGAAGAATCGGCGTTTCAGTGGAGGAAAATCTTAGATGAAAACGTGGAAATCACTGGCACTCGCGGCCATGGTGCTGCCAGTCGCCGTTCCGGCGGCGCAGGCTGCTGACCAATTCGTCCGCATGGTCTCGGGCCCGTCCGGCGGTTCGTGGTACCCTCTTGGTGCCAAAATCATGCAAGTCATGGATGAAGAGGTCAAAGGCATCACCACGTCGAACACGTCCGGCGGCGGCATCTCGAACGTTCTCTCGGTCAACGGCGGCGATGCCGAAGTCGGCTTCACCTATGCCCACACCGCCGCCAACGGCATGAAGGCAGCAGGCAAGTTCTCGAAGCCGCAAAAGAACGTCCGGCACTTCGCGACACTCTACGGGTCGACGTTCCAGGTGGCTGTGCGCAAGGACAGTCCTATCAAATCATTCGCCGACATGAAGGGCGCCAACATTTCGCCAGGCAAGGCTAAATGGACCGGCACCGCTTTCGCAGAAGCCATCCTGAAGGAATATGGCATCTCGTTCGCCAGCATTCGAAAGAACGGCGGCACCGTGCATCACGTCAGCTACACGGAATCCGTCGCCTTGATGAAGGATGGCCACATCGATGTCTTCATGGGCGCCACCAACATGCCGCAAGCCTCATTCCTGGAGCTCGAGCAAAGTCCGGGTATTCGCTTCATCGGCATTGAGGATAAGGCCAAGCACGCAAAGATCCTGAAGGACAACCCGGGCTTCGTGCCAGGCGTTATGCCGAAGGGTGTTTACAAGAGCGTCGATCGCGACCTCAGCACGCTCGGCATCACCGTCGAAATGATTGTCCATAAGGATCTCCCGGACAACCTTGTTTACAACATGTGCAAGGTATTCTGGGCGAACCATGCCAAGTTCGTGGAAGTCAAAAGCGTCTGGAAGCGCGTTAAGCAGGAAGACGCGCTCAAGGGTGTTGCCATTCCGGTCCATCCTGGTGCGCAGAAGTGCTACGACGAGCTTGGCGTCAAGAAGGGCTAAGCACAGGGATTTCAGATCCCACAATCCTGAGACACTGAATTGATCCGGGCAGTGCGTTTCGAACACGCGCTGCCCGGCTCGCGTCTCGATCGCCAATTTCCAACGCCGCGCCTGTTGCGCCAGCCAAAGCACCTCCCGACATGAGCGAAAGCGAAAAGATTACTTATGAAGAAGCCCACGAGAACGGCTTCCTCGAACGGTTGCTTCTGGATCGACGGTTTACCCTGACGAACACGATCTTCTTCGTCTGTGCGGTCATCGCCATCGCCCTGGCGGTGTTCCATCTGTACGTCGCCGCCTTCGGCACGCCTGAAGGGCGCTCATTCCGAACCATTCACTTAAGCGCCATGCTGGTGCTCGCGCTTTGCATGTTTCCGTTATTCCGCCGCTCTACCTGGGAACCGGTCGCCCAGGGTACGTCCGGTGACGGCTTGCGTTGGGTCGGATTTTCAATTGATCTCGTCTTGATCGCCTACGTTATCTTTGTGCAGATCTGGACGATCTACGACATCAATGCATTTCACATGCGCTTCGGCGAAAAGGATCCGTCCGATATTTTGATCGGAGGCCTCTATGTCCTGCTCATTCTCGAAGTCACACGCCGTGCCGTCGGTTGGGCGATGGTGACGATCACCGCCTTTTTCATCTGCCACGCACTTTACGCAAACTACTTCGGCGGGTTCTTTTACGGCCCTCCCGTCCGCTTCGAAAAATTTGTCGACACGCTGTTCATGTCGAGTGACGGGATATTCGGCATCCCGCTGCATGTCTGCGCCACCTACATTGTTCTGTTCATCATCTTTGGAGCTCTGTTGATTCGAACCGGCGCCGGCCGCTTTTTCATCGACCTTGCCGTCTCGCTCACCGGCCATCGGGTTGGCGGACCGGCCAAGGCAGCCGCCGTCGCCAGCGGTTTCATGGGCACCGTCTCTGGCTCGGCCGTTGCCAACGTCGTCACCACTGGCGCGTTCACGATTCCATTGATGCGCAAGATCGGCTACCGCCCGAAATTCGCCGGCGCCGTCGAAGCCTGTGCCTCATCCGGCGGGCAGATTACGCCACCGATCATGGGGGCTGCCGCCTTCATCATGGCCGAGTTCCTCGAGACCAGTTACGTCAACATTATTGTCGCCGCAATCATTCCGGCGTTCCTCTACTTCGCAACCGTCTACTTCATGGTGCACCTCGAAGCGGAGAAGAACGGTATCGGGCGCATTGATAAGAAGTTATTGCCGCAAACCGGCGAAGTCCTTCAGCGCGGCTGGCATTTGCTGATCGCGCTCGTCGTCCTGGTCACATTCCTGTTGCTTGGTTACACACCAATGAAGTCCGCTTTCTGGGGCATCATTGCCTTGTTCGGGCTGAGCTTCATTCGGCCCGAAACGCGCATGAGCCCTGTCGATACACTGGCCGCATTCGAAGCCGGTGTTCGTGCCACCGTGCCCGTGACAATTGCGTGTGCGTGCGCAGGCCTCATCATTGGCTCCGTTTTTGTTTCCGGCCTCGGCCTCAAGTTCACGCAGGAAGTGATCGAGATTTCCAACGGCAACCTCCTGATCCTGCTGTCGCTGACCGGCGTGTCCGCGATCGTCCTTGGCATGGGCCTGACCACAACGGCCGTCTACATTACGGTGGCGGCGCTGATTGTGCCCGCCCTGGTCAAAGCCGGCATTGAGCCGATCGCCGCGCACATGTTCGCGTTCTACTTTGGAGTTGTCTCGTCGATCACGCCACCGGTTGCACTCGCCGCATTTGCAGCCGCAGCGATCGCAGGGACGGGGCCGATGGCAACTGCGGTCGAGTCGACGCGTGTTGGCGTCGCCAAATACCTGATGCCGCTCGCCTTCGCCTACAACCCGTCGCTGCTGATGGTCGGGCCGACATGGTTGACAGTCGCTTCCACGTTGATGGCGTTGATCGGCCTCTACGTCCTTTCGACCGGGCTGGAGGGGTGGTACCGCGGACGCCTCAATCCCGGGCAACGGTTCGCTGCCATCGTCGCGGCCGCCCTCACTCTGCTGCCACCGTTCACCATCATTGCAGGATTGCAGGGCTACATTTGGTGGGCGATCGGTTTGGCCTTGAGCGCACTGGTCCTCGGGCCGCGCTTCATGTCGCGCAATACACCCGCTGCGGCAACAGCTGACGTCGCAACCAAACAGACAGTTGAAGCCGCCCAGGGAGAAGTCCGATGATCGGCAACATTTTTCTCGGCAAGGCCTGGCACTGGTTGCTGCTTGTTGTCACCGGTGTCCTGTTCTGGTTCTGCGGCACCCAGCGTCTGCATGTCATCGAGTTCAACGTCTTCGTCATGGCTATGCTCGTCGGCACCGCATGCATTGTCGCTGCGATCGTTTTCTTCCATAAACCCGGCGAACAGATCACCCGCGATGAACTCGTGCCTGCCGACAACGATGACGGGGCTTAGTGTTCTGGAGCAAACACTCGATCACGGAAGCAGGTCGGCGTGTGTTCGTGCGCCCGAAGCACGACCAAAGAGTCGAAACGCTAGAGCGCATTCCAGCCAACAGCCAATTTGACAAGTGCAACAACGCCGACAACCGATTGGTAGATCAGCCCCAACAATAAAGCTACGCACCCGCCGACGAATGCAAAGCCAAGCCAATCCGAACGGCCTGTCGTAACGGTCCCGTCGTTGTTCCTTTTTTCTTCGATTCTTCGTTCGAGTGCGTCGAACACTGAAACGATCTCAGAACGATCGAAGCCAAGACTGATTAAGTCGTTCATCACCACGCTCGGGACTTCTGACCTCGGAGAATTCTGAACCGCCCTGGGCATATTCTTCCAGAACGACGAGAACGGGCCTTTGCAATCGTGGGCCTTGAAAATCTCGATACACGGATCAGCCTCGGCAGATCTCACGCCGGACAGGAAAAGGAATTTGCCAGCCAAACGCAAATCCCCCATCTTTCTCAACACGTTCCCGTAGGCCTCGAACAACTCGACATCGTATCGAGCATCTGCCAACCGGCCTTGGAGGATTTCTTTGGCACGCCACAAGCGCCCCGACGATAAAGCTTCCTCAACTCTCAAGAGATAATCGGTCATAGACACGTCGCGATCCAGTGTTCTGGATCGAACACTTGATTCCGGGTGAAAGTCGGATCGTGTTCGTTAATCCAGAACACAATCAGAAAGTTGTCTCGTGTTCCTGCGGAGACGCTTGGGCACCAAGCGTCGGAGTCGGAACACGAGATCAGCGTGTGAGGATAGAACAGCCTTGCTCCTGTCTACCGGCAACCGGTGGCCATGTCGCCTTCGTCATCGTCATCGTCATCGTCAATAGACGCTGTTATGCGCCACGCGCCGCGTATAGCGCTTTCATCTCGGCACCGGTGAGCTTCTGCGTTTCGTTGGCGAAGCTGTAGTGTGTCGGCTTCGAGTCAATGAACAACTCGTTCTCGAACTTCAGGTCATCGCCCTCATCCAGGGCGCCAACCCAGATCACCGATGTCTGTCCGCTCTTCATCTGCCACAGCAGCTGCGTGCCACACTGCTTGCAGAAGTACCGTTGTCCATGGCTGGAGCTGCTGAACAACGCCAGGCCCGCCACCTCTTCGTATTTGACCGACGACGCCGGCGCACCAAACGCCGGCCCCCCGCCCCATTTGCGGCAGCGTTCGCAATGGCAGACGTGATAGTGCAAGCCGTTGAGTTGGGCCTGAAAGCGCACAGCTCCACAAAGACAACCGCCTGACTTGAGCTTCGGATCTGGCTTTTTTGCGCTCATCGCTCTCCACCTCGCATCAAATTCGCGCGATCATCGAGCTTGGAAGTTAAAGAAAGGTCAAATAATCCGTAAACGTCATAAAATCAGCTGGCGTCACGATAAGGCGCGAACGGTTAATGCTCCATGCTTGGCCGCGGCCAATCGGTCGGACAATCAAGGCCGCAACAACGGCCCGCTTCAGAACACCAGCCGCGTTTCAATCTCCCGCACCAATTTGCGCAGTATGGCGCGCGGATAGGCTTGGTAATCGCGCACCGCCAGAACGAAGGCAGATGGCCCGCCAATAACATTGGCACGGTAGTAATCGACCAGATCCGGCGTTTCGTTGGCTATCGCAAGCCCGTTGATCGTCATTCCCTGACCGATCGCGGCGTCGCGCGCCTGTCGTGGCGACCCTTTGACGTTGTCGATACCGTCACCGGAGATGTCGATGACCCGTCGCACGACCGTAAACGGCGCCGCAAGCGCCAGTTTGGTTGAAAACGCAATGATCCCGGATACATGCGTGGCGCCATCCGGATAGGCGCGCGGCATGGCCGCGAGCTGGGTCGCAAACCGCAAAGCTGCGGCCTGATCGCCGACAACCATCCACGGCACCATGATCTGCTGCTGGTCGTAGCCGGCCCATTGCACAGCGGTCACAGCAATTCGCTGATAGCGCCCACGCCGAATGGCGGCCGCGACGGCAGCATGCCGGAACGCCTCGACGAGCCCGGCCTTCTGGATGGCGAACTCCTGCGCATCAACACTGCTCGATACATCCAGCGCCAGCACCAGGACAAGATCGACAGCGCCGGTGGCCCGACCAGGTTGCGGGCTCATGCCTGAGAAAGCCACACCGATCAAGCCGAGCAGGACCAGCGCTGCACAGCGCCCCGATTTGATGCGTCGAACACGCTCGCACTTTTGCACATTCCACATGGCCCCTCCGGCACGACGACAAGGCATATCCAACGAGACCAAGACTACGCGCAAGAGCCCTTCAAACTTAGATGGAGTCAATTCTGTTCGCAAACGGTGAGTCGACCAGCAGGAGAGCGGCGCGGCGCGCAGCGGTGCTGCGGGCAAGCCGTTCGACGCCCATGGGCGTTTACTGGGTGGCCGCCGTTTGCAAACCCACTTGATGTTCGTGCTCGAATGATCGACACGAAAATGGGCCGGGCGGATTTGCCCCGATCTCGGCGCGTCCCGTCTTGTCCGTGGCACCGCCACGCACGGCGACGGTCCACTTGATCTCACGCCAAATCCGCCTCGGCAGAATGGGTCCATCTCAGTCTGAAGGGCTC
>JAGDYV010000168.1:0-21160 GCA_049116495.1 Hyphomicrobiaceae bacterium
ATCGCGTAATCGAGATAGGAGCGCTTCATCTCATCGACGATGGAGATGCTACGAACTTCACCATGTCCGTCATCCGAGCCGGACGGCGGCGGTCCTTCAGGAGGATCTTCGGGTGGATCTGCGTCAGCCAATCAAGTCACCTGGGTTGCGGCATCTGGTTGCTGGATCGAACGTATGCAAGCATTGCTTGCGCGGCCAGATTCAACTTGGAGGGTTATAGCGTAAATCCGAGATAAATCACGCAAATTCCATCGTTTTCCGGGGCATCGTTATCCACATCGAATTGGCCGCACCACCGGCAGAAATGTCGCGCTACAAGCCGGTTGGAAAAACACCATATGTGCTTGAGCATGCAGTGGGCAGAACCCTGCCACGGCGACGCCGTATAGATTGGCTAAACGCCATAAAACTACCGAATGCCTCAATAAACAGGCTTGTTCGGCCATAGATAAATTCAGCAGGAAGATAATGATGATGCGGTCTTTAGTTCTCGCAGTAGTGCTTGTGTTTGGCGTTCTGGCGCAATCGGCGCATGCCGCGGATCCAGCGATCCCGGCAGGTGTCTTCGTCCAGCGTCAGGCCGGTGATCAACAATTGGCCCGGGATTTTCTGATCGGTGCCAAGGTCTACAATGCAGACAACAAGATCATTGGCGACATTGAGGATTTGATTCTGGACGAACTGAACACCGTCGAAGGCGTGATTGTCGGCGCCGGCGGCGTCCTTGGACTCGGTGAAAAACGGATCGGTGTGCGCTACACGGCCCTGACCATCGAAGTTCGTGACGGCAAGCAGGTGATCGTCTTGCCACAGGCGACCAAGGACGTTCTCAAGGCCTTGAAACCGTTCGAACGCGCCCGTCCGCCAAAGTCATTCTTTGACCGCGCGATGGAAAAGGCCAAAGAATTGGCGGACAAGACAACCGATACGACGTCGGATGCCTACAAGAAGGCCAAGGAAAAGGTTGGCCCTGCTTATGAAGCTGCCAAGGAGAAAGCCGGCGCGGCTTACCAGGCCGCCAAGGAGAAGGTTAAGGAAACCGTCGACAAGGCCAAGGAAGCCGCCAAACCTGCCCAATAAACAGGCCGTCGATCAGACGCCGATCCATGTCACACCCGGGTGCCGAAAGCGCCCGGGTTTTTCTTGAGGCTCAGCGCTTTAACTTTGCACGGCGTATCCGATGACGGCGCCAACGAGGGGATAGATCCGGGCGTCGATGTTGCCAATGACAGAGGCCACGGCGCGCTGTGCATCTGGGAACACTGTCAGCGCAGAAAACAGTACGGCAGCTGCGAACGCGAACATCAAGGCCGGTGGACCAGGTCGCGACACATCCTTCATGACCGCTGCGGCCAGCAACCCGATGGCCCACACCAGAATGGCAAAAATGCCCGCCAGCACAAAGATATCAAGGTTGCCGAGTTTGGGCAGGCCCTTGACGATTTCCAGCGCGGCGTACCATCCGACGACGCATTGAACCAGTATCAGCATCAAACGCCCGAGCATGGTGCATCCCCCTTGTGTCAACTGTCGTTATGCCGCTCGGCACCCGCCGCGCACCGACGAATGGCCCGTCTTGCGCCCGACTGTCAACGTCGTTTGCTCCATGCGACCGGGAAATGTTAGCGATTCGCGCCCTATGGCAATGCCATCCTTACACGGCACATGAACCAATCGGACAACCATCTCGGATTAATTGGGCTCGGCGCTCTAACCGCCAGATTGCGTCAGATAGAGGTAGGCCGTCCCCAATATGACAAGTGCCAGCAGCCAAAACAGCATGTGCAGCCAGATCGATGGTGCCCGTCGAGTGCCCGCCGTTTTGGCCGGAGTGACAGCCTGAGGCGCCGCCGCCGGCGGTGGCATCATGGGTTGCGTCGATGTGGTTTCCGATTGGACTGGCAACGGTGCCTGTTCTGACGCCGGGCCGCGATAGGTGGCGGACACGACCGGTTGCCAACGCGGTGTTGGGGTTTGGGCGGCACGCTGCTCGATCAGGCCACACACCGCGTCAGCTGTTTCACTCTCAAGTATGGCACGCTGCTCCGCCGTCAAGTCACGTGCGGTGGTATCATCGCTCAATGCCGGGTGGATCGCGACGTGAAACCTTGGCTGCGTTGCGTCCAGGTCAAGCGCCAGGGTGTCGATGCCTTGCGACATCGCCGGGGCCAATCGCACCAGCAGATCTTGCTCGAGAGCCGCCTTCTCACGCTCGAGGACGATCATGACGTCGGCCAATCGGCTTTGACGCGCGCGATCCGCATCTGCCAAAGGTTCCGATTGCTGGCGATCGATGAGGTCGATGTGTCCGTCAATATCGATGGTCGCCGGTTCCAACGTCGTTGCTCCTCACCTCACCCCTGCACACCGCATCGTTGCTGACGTGTGTGCATCGAAGCGACGCGGACCGCAAGCCGGTTATCCCCACGGCGGCGCATCCTCCGCGGAAAGGCATGCCTGCCGAAAACCTGCGATCATGCAATCGCGCGGCGATGGTCGGCATCGGCGACCGGTCGCAAACCGAGAAGATGGCATATGGCGTATGCCAGATCGGCGCGGTTCAACGTGTACAAATGGAATGACTGAACGCCATGGTCGACGAGATCCATGACCTGTTCGGCCGCGATCGCTGCCGCGACGAGATGGGTCGTCGCCGGGTCGTCTTCGAGCCCGTCGAACCGGCGTGCCAGCCAAGACGGCATCGTCGTGCCGCACTGGCCGGCAAACTTGGCAACCTGCGCGAAATTATGGATCGGCACGATACCCGGTACGATCGGGCACCAGATCCCGTGTGCACGTACCCTTTCGACGAACCGCAGGTAATGGTCATTATCGAAAAAGAACTGCGTAATAATCCGCGACGCACCGGCATCGACTTTGGCTTTGAGGTTATCCAGATCCTCCTCAAGCGATGGGCTTTCCGGATGCATTTCGGGATAACCGCTCACGGAAATATCAAAGTCAGCGATGTCACGAATTCCAGCAACCAGTTCGGCTGCACCATTGTAACCACCCGGATGCGGCTCGTAGGCCGCACCAACACCAGCCGGCGGATCGCCACGAAGCGCCACGATATGGCGGACACCAAGCTCCCAATAGCTGCGGATCACCTCATCGACCTCTTCGCGGGTGGCACTGACGCATGTCAAATGGCCCGCCGGGCGCAGGTCTGTTCCCTCCAGCATCGTTGCCAGCGTCTTGTGGGTCCGCTCTCGCGTTGACCCGCCGGCACCGTACGTTACCGAGACAAATTCCGGCGCGAGTGGCGCCAATCGGTGCACGGCTTTCCAGAGGGCCTCCTCCAGCTTTTCGGTCTTTGGCGGAAAGAACTCGAACGATACCTTGATCTCGCCCGAGCCGATCAGGCGGCTTTTGCGCGCGCCAGAAACACTTTCAGTCATCGTGCAACCTCCAATACATGTTCGTCAGCGCGTGCCGCGTCCGTCTCGGGGCCGCGCATCGCCAACCAAACCGAAACGGTCAATCCTTCATCGACACCGGCTTTCGCCGGCGGCAGTTCCTCGTGACTGGCAAGCCGGAGCCCCGACTGCTGCAACCAGGCGTCCATCTGTTCAGCCGTAAAACCCAATCTTTGATGGGCGAATTCATCACGCAGCCGGTCAAGTGTATGCGCGGCGAAATCCACAATCAGCAACCGTCCGCCGGGACGCAGAATACGTGTCGCCTCGGCGATCGCGCGACCTGGGTCGGGCAGGTAATGCAGCACCTGGTGCATGATCACCGCCTCGGCTGATTGGTCTTGCAGCGTCAGATTGCAAATATCGCCCTGCCGGACCTGGACATGTGCATAATCGGCCCCCTGTGTCCGGGCCCGGGCGTAAGCCAGCATCTGCTGATTGGTGTCGATGCCGATCGCCCGGCGAAAGCGACCCGCCAACAGCTCAAGCACGCGGCCCGTGCCGGTTCCCATATCGACCAACAGCTCCCCGTCCGTGATATCGAGCAGCTCGCATATTCGCGTCTCGACTTCTGCTTCATCGGCATGCATCGCTCGCAGCTCATCCCATTGGCCGGCGTGGTTCGCGAAGAACGCCTGGGCCCGCTCAAAGCGCTCCCGCCGGATGGAGTCAGCGCGATCGCGGTCGCGGCGAAAGTCACTGTCCTCGAAGTCAAATTGCGCAAGAAGAGCCCGCAACAGCCCGGCCTGGCCGGCGTTGTCGGTCAAGCGGAAGTAAACCCAACTGCCTTCCTGGACCCGAGCGAGCAACCCGGCGTCGTGCATCAACTTGAGATGGCGGCTGATCCGAGGCTGGCTCTGTCCAAGGACCTGGGTCAGATCCTTAACGGTCAATTCCCCCGTCGCCAGCAGCATCAAGATCCGCAGACGCGTTGGCTCGCTGATTGCCCGCAATGCGGTCAATCCGGCTTCAGCGTTTAACGGTTTGCCCACCACGGAGCTGTCCTCTCTAAATCGGTACGGCCAATTGATCTTCGGTGAAAGATATAAACATATCTTTATATGTCAATCGAATTTTGGCCATTGTGCCGTTTCATTTCGGACTGCGATTAAGGGCTTCGTAAACCTCCTGCCCTAAGCTGCGCGGCAGCGAGGCATGTGTATCCAAGGGCAAGGTATGCGCATTTACAGTATGGAAACGCTCGGCGGCAGTGACGCCGAGGCAAGCGACAGCGTTGTACTTTCGCAGAAATTTTCGCATGGGCACCGGCGCGTGCGGGCATCTGCCATGATGCTCGGCGGTCTGGCGCTGTGCACGCCGCTGGGGCTCATCTTGAGTAACGCCGCAGGGCGCGCGCGGCTTATCGAGCTTGGCATTGCTCAGCCGATGATCGCCGTGCAGTTGGCGATCGTCGCGGTGATCGCGCTTGCCGCGCTCTACTTTGGCATGGCCGAACTCAGTCGACCGGTCGTCCGTGAGCGGGTCATCGAATTTGATGGTGCCAACGCCATCGTCGACGACACCGTCAAGGGCCGTAAACACCGTTGGCAGGCGCCGATGAGCGCATTTAAGGGCATTCGGCATCGTGTATTTACGACATCTGGTGGCACAATCCACACGCTGCTGCTGGAACATGCCGTTCCGACGCGTTCTTTGCACATTGCTTATGAGACACATATCGCAAACCACACTATCGTTGAGGCGGCGCGGCGTTACGATCTGCCGATTTTGGAGCCCGCCTCCTCGACGCTGCGCAAGAGATGGAGTGACGGTTTGCTGGCTTGGCTGAGCAATTCGGGGGGAACGCCGGGCGAAGATCGTCAAACCGCAAGCACGTAATTGACCTCTCACAGAAACACAGTTGAGACCTCCTCGTTATTCGGACCAAGCCTTGGTTTTGTCCCATTATCAGGGTTCTAAGAACCTGAAAATCGGACCCGGCGCACACTGGAACCATACTCATGAGCACATCTCTCGGTCGTTCAAACCCCATCCGTCATGCGCTGGCAGGCGTCGTTTTGGCGTTCGTTATCGGCGTTACGGCATTTGTTGGCTCGTTCACCAGCGCGCATGCCAAGGATGATCCAGCGGTCAAATTCATGCGTCGTGCCGCCGCTGCCTTGATCAACGCACAGAAACGAGCCTCTCCTGGCGCTTTCGAGCAGGTCGTGAAACGCTATGGGCACGTTCCCGCGATCGGGTTGTATGCGCTTGGCAATTATCGTCGCGGCCTCGCCCACGGTGACCGTCGTTCATATTATCGTGGCCTGGCCCGTTTCATCGGTCGTTATGCCAGCAAGGAAGCGCCGAAATATCCGGTCGCGCGCGTTGCCTTTGCCAGCGCGGCGGTTCGCGACGGGCGCAACGTCATGGTCGACAGTCAGGTCATCCTCAAAGACGGCAGCACTTATGACGTGCGCTGGATGCTGATTCCCAATCGCCAGACATTCAAGGTGCGCGACGCGCAGGTTCTGAGTTTCTGGGTCAGCCCGTTTCTGCAGCAGTTGTTCGAGAACTATATTTCAGAGAACGGCGGCCGCGTCGGCAGCCTCGTCATGGCGCTGAACCGTTAGGGCGCTGAACCGTTAGGGCGCTGAACCCCGTTAGGGCGCTCAATCGTTCTAAAGTCGGTCGCCGCTATCGAATGGCGCCAAGTCGTTGCGCTTCTTCCAACGTGCGGGCGAGTTTTGCACGTGCCTCCTCGGCTTCCTGCTGCTTGTTCCACAGCGACGCGTAGAGCCCATCACTTTTGATCAGATCGGCATGCGTACCCTGCTCGACCAGGACACCTTTCTCGAGCACGAGAATGCGGTCCGCATGAACAATCGTCGACAGGCGATGTGCGATAACCAACGTTGTGCGGTCTTTGGCAATGCCATCGAGCGCGTCCTGTATGTCCTTCTCGGTCTGGCTGTCGAGTGCACTGGTCGCCTCATCCAGCATCAGGATCGGTGGCCCTTTCAGAATCGTGCGTGCGATGGCGACGCGTTGTTTCTCGCCTCCCGACAACTTCAATCCGCGTTCGCCGACCATCGTGTCGTAACCTTGCGGCAGTTGGCGGATGAACTCGTCGATCTGGGCGAAACGTGCCGCTTCTTCGATCTCCTGATCGGTCGCATCGGTGCGACCATACCGAATGTTGTAGCGGATCGTGTCGTTGAACAGCACGGTGTCTTGCGGCACCATGCCGATCGCCGCGCGCAATGATTTTTGGGTCACGCCGCGAATGTCCTGGCCGTCAATCAGCACGGCGCCGTTGGTTATTTCGTAGAAGCGGAACAGGATACGGCTGATCGTTGATTTGCCGGCGCCTGATGGGCCGACAATTGCCAGCATGCCGCCAGCCGGCACCTCGAACGACAAGTCCTTCAGGATCGGGCGTTCGGCGTCGTAATGGAAATCGACGTTGCGAAACTCGATTCTGCCGGGTCCGATATCGAGCGGCTTGGCGTCATCACGGTCGCGGATTTCCTCGGGTTCGGCGAGCAGGTTGAACATCGTTTCAACGTCAACCAGACCCTGCCGGATCTCGCGATAGACGAACCCCATGAAGTTCAGCGGAATGTAGAGCTGGACCATCAAGGCATTGATCATCACGAAGTCACCAATCGTATGCACGCCGGTCGTCACGCCGTGCGCGGCCATCACCATGCACACCGTCATCCCGATCGTGAAAATGATGGCCTGGCCCGCATTGAGCACACCGAGCGAATAGAACGTTCTGATCGCGGCATTCTCGTAACGTGCTGCCGACTGGTCAAAACGGCGCTGTTCCATTTCTTCGTTGCCGAAATATTTGACCGTTTCATAGTTGAGGAGACTGTCGATCGCCTTGGTATTGGTTTCAGTATCGCTATCGTTCATCTCGCGGCGGATGGTGATCCGCCACTCGGTCGCGGTCAGTGTGAACCACATGTAGGCCGTGATCGTTATGACAATCACCGCGAGATAAACCCAGTTGAAGAAATAGAGCAGCACCCCCGCCACCAGCACAAACTCGAGCAACGTCGGGATCAAGTTGAGCACACCGGTGCGCATGATCAGCTCGATCGCCCGGGTCGCCCGTTCGATGACGCGCGATACGGCGCCGGTGCGCCGCTCGAGATGAAAGCGCAGAGACAATCGGTGCAAATGTCGGAACGTGCGGTTGTTGAGGCCGCGCACCGCATTTTGGCCAACGGCGGTGAACAGCACATCACGCACCTGGTTGAGCACCTGCATGCCGATGCGCCCGACGCCGTAGGCAACGACCATCGCGCTCGCCCACATCGCCACTCCGGCCGCAAGGGCCGCACCAGTATCTTTCGTCACTGACGTCAGTAGGTCGGTCGCCTCCTTGAAGAAGATCGGCACCAGCACCGTAACGACCTTGCCAACAACGAGGACGATGGCCGCCAGAACGACCCGACGGCGCAGGTCAGGACGGTCATCGGGCCAGACGTAGGGCAGCAGTCCGCGAAATAGGCGCCAGTGATCCCGGCGTCCGGTGCCGGCGCTGTCGGTTGGTACGTCCCCGCTTGTTGATGCTGAAGGTGCCCTGGCCTGTGCCGCCATCCCGATTAGCTGGCGCCAACCTCTTGGCTGCGGCGCGGCGCGGCCAGGGCCAACCGGTGGTTCATCGCGTGCTGTCATTTACGGGTATTGCCTGCGTTCTCGGACATCCCTGTCAAAGTCGCAGCATTGGCAACGTCTGGCAACCGTGCGGCCGGCACCGGCCGGCACGTGCAATTCGACACTCCATCCGATCTTCATCCGCAAGCACGCGCTCGGTCTGAAATTCTAGGTCCGGCGACGCCGAGGCAGATGGAACCGTTGACACGGATAGATCAGGCGGGCGCGACGGATCTTGCGCTTGTTCGCGCGATAGATCGTCCGGAAATAGCGGCCGAGGCGGTAATGGCGTTTCGAGATGCGCCACAGCGAGTCGCCGCGCTTGACCGTGTATGTGCCAGGCGGATCAATGCGGCGTCCAGCACGCCGGCCGCAGCGGCCACGCGACCTGCGGGCAGACGCAATCCGGCGGCGGTAGCCGCGTACGGCGCGCCGGCGCTGCGCCCTGGTCAGTCGGCGGCGCTTGGACGCCGTACGCCGTGGCTGCACATTACGCACGGTTGTCGTTTCGCCTGCGCGGTCATCACGATCGGTCGTGCCGGAGGACCGGCGTTGCGAGGTGGTAAATTCAATTTCCGTGTCACGCCGCTTGAAGCGGTTGAGATCCTGCAGGCGTGTTTGCGCCAACCTTTCGCGAGGCACCGTCTCTGCCTTGTCGTTCTCGCGGGCAAGGCGCTGGCGGCGCGCTTCACGCTCTCGTTGCGCGCGCTCTCGTTGCTGACGTGCCAATTCTTCTTGTCGTTCCCGTTGACTGGCGCGCAGTTGTGCCAAACGCTGACGCTGCGCTCGTCGTTGCGCTTCGTCTCGCTCACGCTGGCGTTCGCGCGCAGCAGCCTCGCGTTCGCGCTCCGCGGCCTCACGCTCTCGTGCTGCAGCCTGGCGCTCGCGGGCTTTGGCCTCGCGCTCACGTGCTTCGGCTTGGCGCTGTTTGATTGCGGCAGCTTCTGCGATCAGTCGATCGCGGCGCTCTTGCTCGAGTCGGCGTTCTTCGGCTTCTTCGCGGGTGCGTTCGCGCTTTCGCAAGTCGAGTTCGGCAAGGCGGCGGCGTTCTTGCGCATCGGCTTCGTTTGCTTGTTTCTCCTTCTCGAACTCGGCCAGTCGCTGACGTTCAAGCGCTTCTTTCTCGGCGGCATCCTGAGCCCGGGCGAGTTCGGCTTCACGATCCTTGCGTGCTTGCTCTTCGGCTTCCTGTTGGCGCTGACGTTCTGCCGCGAGCGCGAGACGTTGCTGTTCTGCGCGTCGTTCGAGAACGCGACGCCGCTCTTCAGCAATCTTGCGGGCTTCCTCGATTTCTGTGCGGCGGCGTTCTTCGGCCAGCCGGCGCGCTTCTTCTTCCGCATCCTGTCGCCGCAACTCCGCTTCACGGCGGCGCCGTGCGGCATCCAGCCGTTCCTGCTCGGCCTTCTCGGTTGCGTTACGCTCGAGACTGCGTTCGCGCTCCAGCCGACGGAGGCGTTCGGCCTCCGTTTCGTTGGTGTCGATTTCGCGTGTGCTGGTGATAATCGTTGGGGGCACACGACCGCTGAGCCGCGGCACGATTTCGGTGGCGTATCCGCGTCGGGCAGCCGTCAGCCAATCGGAAACGCCAAGCGGCATCCAAGCGTCGTCACCATCCGACCCATTTGTCTGTGCGTCCCGCGTGTTGGCCGCCAACCGCTCGCGGCGCGGTCGGGGATTGTCGCTGCGGCGCACGGGATTGCTGTCCCGATTGACATTGCCGTCGCCAGCATAACCGCCGCCGCGCTTGATCCGCGGCACGACTTCGTCATGGTAGGATCGGTTGGCATCGCGCAGCCAGTTCCATGCCGGCTCCAGCGGATCAGCGCTGCGTTCTGCGACCCGGCGCTGTTGAACGTTTGGCTTGTCGCGCAGACCGCCATCGCGCAGCAATTCATCAAACTTGCGCGACGATGCGGAGCCGATGTCTTCGCTTTCGGCGCGGACGGCAACGAGTTGGAAGCCCGACCGCGGTTCGGACGCGACGATATTGATCGTTTGCCGGAAATCGCCTGGCACGTGCAGGCGGATACTTTCGCCAACGACGAACGCTCCGCTTTCGAGGCGCTGTTCAACCGCAAAGCCATGATCACCGACGATCTGCGAAATAGCGGTTGCGATCTGCCACTCGCCGTTATCGTTAACGCGGGTGTCCGCCAGCGCGCGGCCGCCACGCAACAAAACAACACGGGCATTGGGTATACCGCGACCGGCAAACAGGCCGCGGCGTGTCGCCTGGCTCAGGCGCAAATGTGTCAGCGTCGGGGCCGTGTTGAGGCGTTGTGCGAGATGAGCTGCCAGTGGGCCGGACAAACCGGCGCCTTTGGCACCCAGGGTGGCCAGCTGTATGCCGGATGACGGGCGTTGATGACCGAACGGTGCCATTGTCACCGTCGCGACAATCAGCGCCACCCAGGCACCCAACACACTGCATGCACCGGCAAAAAGCCAAGGATTTGCAATTTTACTTTCAGGCATCAGCCCGGACCACTCAGCTTACTGTTTCACGCATATTAACCAGTTAGTTAGCATGTAAAACTCGGGAGTCCTATGCGCTTGTCGCATTTTAACCATGATGCGTTAATTTCGCATTCGATAGGATGTTTTCCAATTTTCAGCCGACCTGCGGCAAACGCGCACGGATATTGCAGCGTCGAGTTTTTCGTGACGCGACTGTTGAGCGATCGTCTTTTGCCCGTATTCTGGCCGCGCCGCGCCTTTACTATTTCGAACCAAGAACAATAGATAAGGAAATATCAAGTCATGGCCTTAGAATCTGTCCAGGAGCGGTCCTTGAACAACGTCCAGAACATCTGTGTTTACTGTGGCTCGGGCCCTGGCACGGATCCGCGTTATGTGGCTGCAGCACAGACCTTGGGGCGTGCCATCGCAGACGCCGGCCTCGGCCTTGTCTATGGTGGTGGCAGTCTCGGCCTGATGGGAGAGACGGCCCGCGCCACTCTCGGCAATGGCGGGCGTGTCACCGGCATCATACCGACGTTTTTGTCCGAAAAAGAACGTATGTTGAAGGATGTCGACGAGTTAATCGTTGTCGATGATATGCATGAGCGTAAAATGCTCATGTTCAAACGTGCGGACGCCTTCGTTGCGCTGCCCGGCGGGATTGGTACGCTTGAGGAACTGGTCGAGCAACTGACCTGGTCACAACTCGGCCAACACGGTAAACCGGTTGTGATTGCCAATATCGCTGATTTCTGGTCGCCATTCCTGTCGCTTTTGGAGCACATGCGCGCTCAGAAATTCATCCGCGAAGGGCTAGAGGTCAACTTCGAGGTTGTCGACCGCGCTGAAGACATCGTACCGGCAGTTCAACGCCTTGCCGCCAACCCGCCGGCCGTGGCGGATTCGATCTCCGTGGCCGATAAATTCTAGCCTCCAAGGTAACACGAACGGTGCGTGCTCCTTTTCGATTTCTGCGAAATACTGTGCACGCGACGCCTGGTCCGGTCTCCGGCCAGCAACGGTCGCTCCTGGACCCGGACGTGTTGCAGGCACACAGACAGCAGAACCAGATCCACACGCTGACCTTGTTGCTCGGCATCGGCACCCTGCTGATGTTGCCGGTCGGCCTCATTTGGGGCACCCTTGGTGTCATCTTCGCGGCCATGGTGGTCGCTGCCATGTTTGTTGTTGCTCGTGCGACGCCACCTGAATTGATCATGCGCGCCTACAAGGGCACGCGCGTCACCGAGCAATCCGGCAGTCAGCTCCTGCATATCGTTTCCGTGCTCAGCGAGCGCGCCGGCCTCCCCGCCGTGCCCGCGCTTTATGTGATCCCGAGCCTGACACTGAACGCCTTTGCAACCGGCTCGCGCGAACGCGCGGCGGTCGGCGTGACGGAAGGCTTGTTGCGCAAACTCTCGATGCAGGAGCTTGCCGCCGTGCTCGCCCACGAGGTCAGCCACATCAAGAACAATGACCTTGGCGTCATGGCTATTGCGGACATTGCCAGCCGCTTGGTCCAGGGCATGTCGTATTTCGCGATTTTCCTGTTCGGCGCCAATCTGCTCACCATGGTGATTGACGGCGAGCCGAAGATTTCCTGGCTGGCGATTATCATTCTGTATTTCGCGCCGTTGCTGTCCAGCCTGCTGCAACTCGGGCTGTCGCGCGCGCGTGAATACGACGCCGATCTGGAAGCGGCCCAGTTAACCGGCAATCCGTCTTGGCTGGCGTCGGCTTTGCATCGTTTGGAGCGCCATACCGGCGTATTCTGGGAGGACCTGACGATGCCCGTCCCGGGCCGCCGCGTGCCGCAGCCGTCCGTACTGCGCAGCCACCCGGCGACTGCCGACCGAATTGCCCGCCTCAAGGAGCTGGCCGTGCCAAGCACAGTGCCGCCGATCCTGATCCGCGACGAACCATTTGTGTCGATGGTCAGCGCCAGCTTGATCGAGATGCGGCCACGCTATCGCTTCCCAGGCATCTGGTTTTGAGCATTCCTCCCCAAGAGACTCCTTTTGACGGTTCGGTCACACAGCTGGTCACACAGCTGGTCTCCGGCGATCGACGGGCGTTGGCGCAGGCGATCACCCGGCTGGAAGCTGGCCGCGATGACGTCGCGGGTCTGATCGATGCCTTGCGCCCGCACCTCAAGGGCGTCGCTGTGGTTGGTTTCACCGGCCCACCGGGCGCTGGCAAATCGACCTTGGTCAACGCGCTCATCCAGGCTTGGCGCGCCCGCGCAAGACGTGTCGCCGTGATTGCCGTTGACCCCTCCAGCCCCGTTTCCGGAGGCGCCATTCTCGGTGACCGCATCCGCATGACCGCAGCCCTAGACGACGATGATGTGTTTGTGCGCTCGCTGGCCAGTCACGGCCATCTAGGCGGCTTGTCGCCGTCGGCGGCACGCATCATCGATGCCTTTGATGCGGCCAACTACGATCTCGTACTGCTGGAAACCGTCGGCACCGGCCAAAACGAAGTCGATGTTGCGTCGGTTGCAGACGTCGGCGTGGTGATCGTCGCACCCGGGCTCGGCGATGGGATCCAGGCGATGAAGTCCGGCCTGCTCGAAGTCGCCGACGTGCTTGTCGTCAACAAGAGCGACCGCCCCGAGGCCGGCCAAACCGCGCAGCAGATGCAGGCGGCGATTTCGTTGCGTGAAGGCATTGGTCGCACGCCCGACATCGTGCAGACGACAGCCACCACCGGCACGGGTGTTGAGGCGCTGAGCCACCATATCGACGACCTCGTCGCAAACTGTCTCGCCCATGTCGATGGCGCGGCCCGTCGCCTGCGCCGTGGCCGCTACATCGTCGAACGCACCGCCATCGAAGCGATCCGCACCGCGCTCAGCAACGACGATCCGCGTGCACGAGAACTGATCGAGGCCGTCCTTGCCGGACACTGCTCGGCACGCGAGGCTGCGCGACGATTGTTGGGGAACTGAGCTGCGCAGCCATCAAAGGTTCTGATGGGCACAGCCTCAAACCATCGCCGCCAGCTGCCCGCGCACCTCGGCGCCGTCGCGCATCAGCTTGTAGTTCATTGAATCGACCAAAGCCTCAAAGCTGGCATCAACGATGTTCGCGGAAACACCGACGGTGACCCAGCGTTCCGCGGTGACGGTATCGCGTGATTCAATCAGCACCCGCGTCACCGCCTCCGTGCCGCCCGTCAGGATGCGCACCTTGTAGTCGATCAGCTCGATGCTATCGATGTGCTTCTGGTAGTGCCCCAGATCTTTGCGCAAAGCCTGGTCGAGCGCGTTGACCGGACCGTTGCCCTCGGCCACCGACCACAGCGGATCCTCGCTGCCATCGACGAACACCTTGACCGTCGCCTCCGATACGGTGACGCGTTCACCGAGCGCGTTGTGGCGCTTTTCGACCATCACCCGGAAGGAGTCGACGGTGAAATACTGCGGCACGTCACCGACGATGCGACGGGCCAGCAACTCGAACGACGCGTCGGCGCCCTCGTAGGCATAGCCGAGCGCTTCGCGGGACTTTACTTCGTCGAGCAACGCGGTGACGCGATGATCGTCCTTCGGGATCTGAAGGCCGACACGTTCCAGCTCGGCCATGATATTCGAACGCCCGGCCTGATCCGAAACCAGCACGCGGCGTTGATTGCCGACCAGCTCCGGCTTCACGTGCTCATACGTTTCCGGTTCTTTGAGGATCGCCGAGGCATGGATGCCGGCTTTCGTCGCGAACGCGCTCTCGCCGACATAGGGCGCCTGTCGGTTCGGTGAACGGTTCAGGATTTCATCCAGCACCCGGCTCGCATGCGTCAGGCGCATCAGCCGGTCCGGTGTGACCCGTGTGGTGAACCGGTCGGCGAATTCACTTTTGAGAAGCAATGTCGGAATAACTGAGGTCAGGTTGGCGTTGCCACAGCGCTCGCCAATGCCGTTCATCGTACCTTGGATCTGGCGCACCCCGGCGCGCACGGCGGCCAGCGTGTTGGACACCGCGTTCTCGGTGTCATTGTGCGCATGAATACCGAGGTGGGCGCCCGGCACCAGTGCCATGACATCGGCAACGATCGCCGTCACCTCATGCGGCAGCGTGCCACCGTTGGTATCGCACAGCACCACCCAGCGCGCGCCGGCTTCATAGGCTGTTTGCGCAACGCTCAGGGCATAGTCGCGGTTGCCCTTGTAGCCATCGAAGAAGTGCTCGCAATCGATCATCGCCTCGCGGCCATCCGCGACCAGGGCTTCGACCGACTGGCGCACGCCTTCCAGGTTTTCCTCGTTGGTCGTGCCAAGGGCAACGCGGACGTGATAGTCCCAGGCCTTGGCGACGAGACAAACGGCGGCCACCGGGGCGCGCATGATTTCCTGAAAACCGGCATCGTTGGAGATCGAGCGGCCTGCCCGTTTGGTCATCCCGAACGCCGTAAACGTCGCCGTCTCAAGCTGCGGCGGGGCGGCAAAGAAATCCGTATCCGTCGGATTAGCGCCGGGATAGCCGCCCTCGATATAGTCAATGCCGATCTCGTCCAAGACGGCGGCAATGCGCATCTTGTCGGCCACGGAAAAGTCGACACCCGTCGTCTGCGCGCCATCACGCAGCGTCGTGTCGAACAAATAGAGGCGATCTTTGGGATCCGATGTCGTCATGATACGCACGAACTCACACTTAACAGAAGACGAACAGGTGATAGAGGTTTTGCCACCTTCACCTTAACGAACCGTTAGGGATAACGGCCAAGGCTTGGCAGGTGGTGCTATCTCTTGACCTCCCACGTCGTGATCGGCTGCCCCGTTGCCGGATCCTTGCCGTCTTTCAATTGAATGCCCTCGCCCGCCAACTGATCGCGGATCTCGTCACCACGTGCGAAATTCTTCGCCGCGCGCGCGTCGAGGCGTTCCTGGATCAGGGCAGCAATGCGAGCGTCATCGATGTTCAATGATGCACGTGCGGTCTTCTGGAGGTTCACAGTTTCCAGATCAATGCCGAGGAATTCGCAGGAGGCTCTTAGAACATGCGCCGCACTGCCAGGCTTCGTCTGGTCGGACGAAGCGGTTTTCTTGCTCTCCGCCAGCAATTTGTAGAGCTCAGCGACCACCCGGGGCGTATTTAGATCATCACAGAGTGCGTCGACGACCTCCGGTGACGGTGCCGTATGGTCACCTGCACGGCTGAACTCTCTGAAGCTGTCCAAAGCAACCGATGCTTCCTCAAGCCGATTAACCGTCCAGTCGATCGGCTGGCGATAATGCGTCATGAGCATCGCAAATCGCAGCACGGCGCCCGGCCACACGCGTCCACCAAATGCTTCCGTCGCCAGCAACTCGTTAATCGTCACAAAGTTGCCGAGCGATTTCGACATCTTCTCGCCTTCGACCTGCAAGAAGCCATTGTGCATCCAGATGTTGGCCATGCGGTCGGCATCGTGCGCGGCGCGTGATTGTGCCAGTTCGTTTTCGTGGTGCGGGAACGCCAGGTCGATGCCGCCGCCGTGAATATCGAAGACTTCCCCAAGATGCTGCGCCGCCATCGCCGAGCACTCGATGTGCCAACCCGGCCGGCCCCGCCCCCACGGGCTGTCCCAGCCCGGCTGCGCGTCAGTCGACGGTTTCCACAACACGCTGTCGGCGGGGTTGCGCTTGTATGGCGCCACCTCGACCCGCGCGCCAGCGATCATCTCATCGAGCGAACGCCCTGACAGCTTGCCGTAGTCAGGCACCTTGGTCGTGTCGAGCAGGACATGGCCCTCGGCCGCATAGGCGCATTCCTTTTTGATCAGTGTCTCGATCATGCTGACCATCTGCGGCACGTGGCCGGTGCAGGTCGGCTCCACCGTCGGCTCAAGCACGCCAAGCGTTTTGATGTCCTCGTGAAACTGCGCCGTCGTCCGCGTGGTCACTTCGGCGATCGCGTCGTTCAGCGGCAAGTCGCTGTGTTCTTCCGCCGCCCGCGCATTAATCTTGTCATCGACGTCGGTGATGTTGCGCGCATAGGTGACATGGTCCGCGCCATAAACATGCCGCAGCAGCCGAAACAGCACATCGAAGACGATGATCGGCCGCGCGTTGCCGATGTGCGCATAGTCGTAAACCGTCGGCCCACAGACATACATGCGGACGTTGTCGGGATCGATCGGCGTAAACGTCACCTTTTCACGGCGCAGCGTGTCATAGAGAAAAATCGGTTGCTGGTCGGCGCTCACGGAACGGCCCTTTCGCCGGCTGGCCGGGCGGGGCTCGTAAACTTTTGGGCAAAAGGAGGGGCCGCGCGCCAGCTGTTTAGAACTAGCTCGAAATAATTATGCCGCAGGGACAAATCGCTGTGCGTCGGTTGTGCCTCATCATGCAGCGGCTTATGCGCCGTTTGCCGCCCGGTCGTCAAGCATCCGCTTGTTTTTCTGGCGGCGCGGTTGTCGCGTTCTTGGCCCGTTCGCGTGCCGCGCATTCAGGTCGACTGCGCCATTTCGTTGCAAATTATCCACAGGCGACGACGGTGCAATGTGTAACGAACGCCGAAAGCCGGGCATTCTGCTTGACCGTAAGGAGGCGCCCTATTTGCGCTGCATTGACGACCTACCCCCGGATGCTGTTACACGTGGGGCCAGTCGCACTAACGGCCCCTCGGGGGCGCAAACGTGGAAGAGCCGGGTGCATTACCAACGGACGATATGGTGGGTATTTCTGGGGTTGGTCGCGGTCGTGGCCGGCCTGCCGATGCTGTCCTCGCAAACCGCGCTGGCGCAGAGCTGGTTGCCGTGGGCAACGTCGCGCGAGCGCCAGGAGCCGCAACGGCGCCCGCAACCACGCCGTCAGCCCGCACCGAATTACGGCGAGGCGCGCCCGTCCGTGAACGGCAACCGGGACTACGGCGGCCGCCCGCAGATCTGTCTGCAGCTTGAGCAACGTTTGGCGCTTAATGCGCAGAACCAGTCCGGCGCACAGGGCGTTATCCAGAAATTGCGCGCCAATCTGCGTGCCGCACGGCGCGATCTGGCCCGCGCCGACCGGGAACTCGACCGGCGCAGCTGCTATGAGACGTTTCTGTTTACGCGCAGTCTGCGCCCGTCACGGACCTGCCATCGCCTCGACCGGCAGTCACGTGATGCCGGACGGCGCGCCGAAGATTTTGCAGCTCAGTTGCGCAGTTTGCAGGACCGCGGCAGCCGTCGCGAGCGGCAAGACGAGATCGTCCGGGCGTTGGCCCGCAATAACTGTGGTGCCAATTATCAGCGTGAAGCGCGGCGGCGTGATCCGTTCACCAACTTCTGGAATGACAACGACGGCGACAGCACACGCGGCCCGAGCAACCTTTTTGGCGGCCTACCGTTCGCGACCTACCGGACGGTCTGCGTCCGGCTTTGCGACGGCTATTACTTCCCGGTGAGCTTTTCGACGCTGCCAACGCATTTCACCCGCGACAACGATGCCTGCCAATCCAAGTGTGCGGCGCCAACCGAACTGTATTTCCATCAGAACCCGGGCGGTTCGGTGGATCAAATGGTGTCGCAACGTACACAGCAGCCTTACTCAACCCTGCGCACGGCGTTTCGCTACCGCAAAGAATTCGTCCAGGGGTGCTCGTGCAAGAAGAGCGAGTTTGTCCCGCAGGATGGCGCCGCACCGGCCGCCGTTTCTCCGGTTCCACCGACGACCTCGTCTGTGACCCCGAGCAACAAGCTGTCACCGGTGCGCTAGCTAAGCCGCGCTGGACGTCCAGGTCAGTTCGACTTGGCTGGATTGAGCTGGATGAGCATTGCAGGTTTTTACCCAGCTCAACTCGGCCGCGTGCCAAGGCAGTTCCTGGTCAATGAGTTCTGTGCGCAGTTCGGCAAAGCGTGAGCACACTTCCAGCACCCGTAGACGCTGGAGAAAGCTGAGATTGAGCGTGGCCTTAAGACGTTCGCTGCTGCCATCAAAATCGTGAACGGCGCCAAATGCGATCATCGCCTTGACCGCTTCGCTGACCTGACCGCGTTCGAGGCCCGTCGCCGCCGCAATCACTTGGTACGTCAGCCGATCGGCTTGCGGGTCCTTAATGTACTGGCTGAACAACGTCGCGAGCTTGAGAACGTCCCGATTGGCCCAACTGCTGGTCGTAATGTCATGCAGCCAGATTTCAACGGCAATGGGTAGATCTATGCGCTTGATCCCTGAAATATCCGCAAACCGCAGGTGCCGCGCATCGATCATATTCGCCAATCTCCACTTGTTCACATGCCTCACCTTCAACCGTGAGGAAGACCGTTGCGGTCTGAATGTGGGCAAGATAGTTGGGCGACAATAACAATCACCTAAAACGATACTGAAAATGCAAGTGGCTTACGGGCTCAGACGGCAGAATGGCTGAAACACGTCAGCGAACGCGGGCTATGGTTTGCGGATCGTTAACAGGCGTCATGTCGGACCTTGGGAGGCCCCGCTCGTTTTGCCGGCAACTCCACCATTCCGGGCTACCGAATTTGTACTTGTCGCAATAGTCATCCGCCGTCGCGATCGGCACGAGTGAGAGGTAGATCAGCACGGCAAGAACGAAGCGGGTCATCTGTGCATCCTATCGGAATTGCTGTGTTCTGTTTGGACTACGTCTCGCGATTATCCGTGGATCACGCGATGCACAATCCTGATCGACAAAACATGCGTTGCGGCCGTCGCCCGAAATCGAATTGCGCTTCCTCTTTGCTAAATCGGCTCTCTGAACTTGTTCGTGATCGGATAGCGCCGGTCGCGGCCAAAGTTCTGGCTCGAGATCTTGACGCCGGGTGCCGCCTGGCGCCGTTTGTATTCCGCGATATACAGCAGCCGCTCGACCTTCTTGACGGTCTCGGGATCATGTCCGCGCGCGACGATATCAATGAGCGGTTCCTCGTTCTCGACCAGGGCACGCAGGATATCGTCCAGAACGTCATATTCCGGCAGATTGTCCTGATCGGTTTGATTTTCGCGCAACTCCGCGGTCGGTGCCTTGGTCAGAATGTTTGTCGGGATGACGACGCCATCCGGCCCAAGCGAGCCGACCGGATTGTTGGCGTTCCGCCACGCCGAGATCCGATACACCTCCGTCTTGTAGAGATCCTTGATCGGGTTGTAGCCACCGTTCATGTCGCCATAGAGCGTGGCGTAGCCGACCGACATCTCACTCTTGTTGCCGGTTGTGACAACCATCCCGCCGAATTTGTTTGAGATCGCCATCAAAATGGTGCCGCGGGACCGGCTCTGCAGATTTTCCTCGGTGACGCCGCTTTCGGTGCCCTCGAACATCGGGCCCAACGCATCGAGAAAGCCGACCACCGGCTGTTCGATCGCGACGCTGTCGTAGCGCACGCCGAGCGCCTTGGCACAAGCGGCGGCATCGTCGAGGCTTTCCTCTGACGTGTAGCGGTAGGGCAGCATGATGCAATGCACCCGCTTCGGGCCCAGCGCATCGACCGACATCGCAGCGACCAGGGCTGAATCAACGCCACCCGACAGTCCGAGCACAACGCCCGGAAAACCATTGCCGTTGACGTAATCTCGCAGGCCGAGCACGCATGCGGCATAGGCTGCTGCATCGCCTTCTTCGAGCACGGCGCGCTCGCCTGTGGCGCACGTCCAGCCGTCTGCTTCACGCGTCCAATCCGTCATCGTCACCGCTTCGCGCCACGCCGGCATCTGAACCGCGAGGCGCGCGTCAGCATTGAGCACGAACGATGCGCCATCGAACACTAGCTCATCCTGTCCGCCAAGTCGGTTGACATAGACCATCGGCAACTCGGTTTCCTTAACCCGGGCGACCGCGATGTTCATGCGGACATCCATTTTCGACCAATCAAACGGCGAGCCGTTCGGTACGATCAACAGTTCGGCGCCGCACTCGGCGAGGCACTCCGTGACCTCCTCCGTCCAGATATCCTCACAGATTGGCACGCCAATCCGGACCCCACGGAAATCAATCGGCCCGGGCAGCGGTCCGGGTTCAAAGACACGCTTTTCGTCGAACACGCCGTAGTTTGGCAGGTCGACTTTGTAGCGCACGCTGCGCACCGTGCCGCCATCTAGGTGCGCTGCCGCGTTGTATATCTTGCCATCGTCGGGCCAAACGGCGCCGATGATAATGCCCGGCCCGTCAGCCGTATCGATTGCGAGTTGTTCGGTCGCCTTGCGCGATGCTGCGGCGAATGCCGGCTTCAGCACGAGGTCCTCGGGCGGATAGCCGGTCACACAGAGTTCCGGGAAAACGATCAGATCGGCGCCCGCATCGCTTGCTGTCGCCCACACTTCTTTGGCGCGCGCAACGTTGCCTTCGATGTCGCCAACTTTCGCGTTCAGTTGAGCCAGCGCAATTCGCAGTTTGTTCGGTGTCGGTTCGGTCATGAGCGGAACTTACCGGGTGAACCGGTGGCCGCGCAATGCGCTTTGTGCGCGCTCGGTGAACCGTTCATGCGTCACCCCAACCATAGTTAAAGCTCACGCTTAACCGCGGGGCTTCTGCGTTGTTGACGGGCACATCGTGACGCAGCCAGCTCTCCCACAGCAGCAACAGGCCGGGCTTCGGCTCGATCGTCACGAACGTCTGATTGTCGCGTTTGGCGCGCACCTTTCGTGGTGGCGCTGCCATCATCATGGCGTGGCGCGGATCCTCGAAGCGGATTGCCCCCGATCCCGGCGGCACATCGACGTAGTAGGTGCCGCTGATCACCGAATGGGGATGGAT
>JAGDYV010000169.1:0-9920 GCA_049116495.1 Hyphomicrobiaceae bacterium
GCTGGTGTCGACGTAGCGGCCGTCCAACTCGTTCTTGTCGGAATAGGCGATGGCGTGCACCAGAAAATCGAGCTGTCCCCACTTGGCCTTGAGATGCTCAAATAGGGCATCCATCGAGGCACCATCGGTCACGTCGCAGGGCAGCACATGTTCACAACCAAGGTCTCTGGCCAGTGGTTCCACCCGCTTTTTCAACGCATCGCCCTGATACGTCAGCGCAATCTCTGCGCCTTGCGCCGTAACGGCCTTGGCGATGCCGTAAGCGATCGAGCGGTTGTTCGCAACACCCATGATGAGGCCGCGCTTTCCGTCCATAAGGGTTCCGGTCGGCACGTTGCTGTCCTGGTCTACGCTCATTGCATCCCACCTTAACGTGCGGCGAGGCGCATCGCGCCGCCGTCGGCTGGTCCCTGTTCAGGACCGTTCCATGGTTCGTTATATGTCCTTTACTGCGGTTTCACTTTGCTTTTCAAGGGCGATAGCCGAACGCCGGTCACGGAAGGCTGGGAGCGTGGCCGTTATCCCGACAGCGTCCAGGCGCCGACGACGTTCCGACATGCAATTCCTTCGATTTCTCGGCTGTAACGTCTTGAATTCAAACGAATGATGACGTGACGACAAACATTGCCGGTGCGATCTTTAAAGGACGTCGTCGGACGAATGAGACCGTCGAGGAGACCATTGCCGCGTTGCCATACGTAGGCACCGCCGTCACCCACGGTCGAGAGTGCGGTATGGATGGCGTGCAACGTGGCGAGTTCGTCGTCCTGGCCAAGCCAACTGCTTGGACGCATCTGGAGGTGCTGACGCAACACAGGGGCTAGAAAGCGCTGCGATTTTGGTTTTCTAAGAGATGGCTTTTGTTGCGGCAAGGGCGGCAGCTGCTCGGCGCTGCTTGCCTGGCCAGCAAGCGCCGCGGGCGCCTGAAGTGCCGTAAGACCGGCCAATAAAATAGCAGAAACAAGGACCGTCGATAACGGCCGTGCGAAGCATGGACTTGAACGCATGACAGGACACTCTAACTCTCAACAAACAGGTCTCGTTACAAAGACCAGACACAACGAAGCGTGCGTCAACGCACCCTCGATACAGTGAGTTTGACGGTCTATGATTAAGATCATCTGAACCGATGCAGGTTTCTGAGACATTGCTATTGTTAGGATTGCGCTGAAATGAACGAGATGTCCGAAAACGTCACGAAGCCCCGACCGGCGGGCAATTTTGCTGAGAGCGAGGATCCGTTCGATCTGTTTTTAGACTGGTTCAAGGAGGCGGGCAGGCATGAGCTCAATGATGCGAATGCGATGTCGCTTGCCACGGTCGATGGCAGCGGCATGCCGAACGTGCGCACGGTTCTCTTGAAGGGCATGGATGACGTCGAATTTGGCACCGAGCGCGGGTTCACCTGGTTCACAAATTACGAAAGCAGCAAAGGGGTGGAGCTGGAACACAACCCGGCTGCCGCCATTTTGTTTCACTGGAAGTCATTACGCCGGCAGGTGCGTGTTCGGGGCCCTGTGACGTTGGTATCTCAGGCGGAGGGCGATGCCTATTTCGCTTCGCGTCAGCGTGGCAGCCAGATTGGCGCCTGGGCGTCGCAACAGTCGCGACCGATGGCTGACATGGCAGAACTCGATGCTGCCGTTGCTGAGGTTTCTTCGCGGTTTGAGGATGACGCGGCGGTGCCGCGGCCGCCGCATTGGTCCGGGTATCGTTTGACACCCTTAGAGATCGAGTTCTGGCACGACCGGCCGTACCGGCTGCATGAACGGGTTGTCTTCCGCCGTGACATAGCGGATGCGGCTTGGTCCAAGACGAGACTTTACCCGTGACCGTTGAGAATTGTCCTGCCGCAGATACTACTGTGATATGCTGGATCCTTATCACCTCTAGCGATGATCGGTCCTTGCATGCCTGAACGACAGCCAAACCAAGAACGTAAGACGCTGATCCTGACCGGAGCGTCACGCGGTATCGGTCATGCCACCGTTAAACGGTTTTCCTCTGCCGGTTGGCGCGTCATTACCTGTTCGCGGCAGCCCTTTCCTGAAGATTGCCCGTGGGAGATGGGCGAAGAGGATCACATCCAGGTTGATCTGGCGGATTTTGCGAGTACCGAGGCAGCTGTCCTGCTTATGAAGAAGCGGTTGCTGGACCAAGGTGGCCGACTGAATGCGCTGGTCAACAATGCGGCGATCAGCCCGAAGGGACCGAACGGAGAGCGCTTGGGGACGATCACGACGCCGATTGAAGCCTGGCAGCAGGTGTTCGCCGTGAATTTTTTTGCATCAGTCATGCTCGCGCGCGGGCTGATCGAAGAGCTGGAAGCGGCGCGCGGTGCGGTCGTCAATGTGTCATCGATTGTGGGTAGCCGAGTGCATCCTTTTGCGGGCGCTGCCTACGCCACGTCGAAAGCAGCATTGGCGGCTCTCACGCGTGAAATGGCGCATGATTTTGGCCCCAAGAATGTCCGGGTCAATTCGATATCGCCCGGCGAAATAGATACGTCGATTCTATCGCCGGGGACGGAAAAAATTGTTCGAGAGCAAATTCCGATGAACCGTCTTGGTGAGCCGGAAGAAGTTGCCAAGGCGATATATTTCCTATGTACGGATCAATCGAGTTACGTCAACGGAGCCGAACTCCACATCAATGGCGGTCAGCACGTTTAGATTGGCTTATCGCAAGGCAAAGGTGAGATCGGCAATGGCAGCGCAAGGGGTCGACGTGGGTACGTCGGGGTTGGCTAACTTGCTCACCGCGCTGGTATTGGGGGCCGACCCGTAGAGGCGCATCGGCGATGGCTGAGGTGCGCACGCTGGATTGGTGCTCAGTGACGCTTGCGCCTCGTAACCGACCTCCTTGAGTTTTTCAGCGATTGATTCCGGCCACTGTCCCAGCAATAGCAGGGGCACCTTTCGTTTCGACAGGCGCTCCCTGATCCACTTGTTGAAGTTGTAGAGGATCGTCGCCTGGTGCTGACAGATGGCTCGCTTCGGATCCTTCGCGCATATGCCGGGCACGTCTGCCGAGGCGACCCACAACAACCTTCTGTAGATGCGAAGCCTGAAAGCTGTAATGGCTGGTGGTTCTGCGCCTCGCCTGATGGTGCGCGGTAGGAAATGGCGAAATCCTGAGATCCGGACGCCCCGACGCCGTCGAAACGCCAGCGCCGTGGTTGCGGGCGCATCGGCCCGCAGGACCGCGAGGCCGCTGCTGTTCACCGTCGAGCGCGCCAGTAGTTGGCGAGATGTAATGATATGATAACGCCGCGCATTGAACAGGCGGCTTACTGTGCGGATGCTTTTGACGCCCTGCAGAGCAACCAAGTCGGCAGCCAAGCCGCTTTTCGCGAAGTCGCGCCAGGGCGCTGTTGTCCGTTCCGCACCGAACGTGTGACGCCAGACTTTCCTTGGTTTTTCAAATTCTTGTTGCGCGGACTGGTTTTCACCTGGCCGCAATGCAGCCAGGTTCCATGTTGCGACCTTGAAGTTTATCGAAGAAGGCAATCGACGTCTGGGCGCCGTCTCTGGCATTTCTGGTATCGGCGTATTGGCCTCTGTCCCGATCGGGGTTTCAACAGGGTCAGGACGAGCCGCCAGCGTTTCCAGCGTCTGTGCAACGCTGGCTGAGGCGTGTCCGAAGAGCATCATTGCCACAGCCAGCGTCCAGGCATTTCGTCCAGGCGCCTTAGCTGCCAAGTTTGTGGCCAAGTTCATGCTCGACCCAATGCGCAGCTCGATCCAGCGCTTTTGATAAGGCATCAAACATGACATTTATTTCGGCGCCTTCGATAACAAGCGGCGGACAAAGTCCGATATTGTCTCCGCCCACTGCCCGGCAAAGAAGCCCCTCTTCCTGGGCTATCGCCACGACCTTTGCTCCAACCCCTTCGCTTGGTGCAAAGCTCTCCTTGGTCTTCTTGTCGCGCACAAGCTCCAGGGCTCCGATTAGACCGACGCTGCGGGCATTGCCGACAAGCGGGTGATCGGCGAGCGCCTGTAGTCGCGTATTAAAGATCGGCGTGACCGAGCGGACATGTTCGACGATGTTGATTCGCTCGTAAATCTCAAGTGTTTTGGCCGCCACTGCACAGGCAACGGGATGGCCGGAATAGGTAAAGCCATGGGCAAACAGGCCCAGTTTCTGACTCTCGGAGACCAGTGCTTCAAATACCGGTTCCGATACCGTCACGGCCCCGAGAGGCATATAGGCGGAGGTAATGGCTTTCGCCATCGTGATGGAGTCCGGTTCAATTCCAAAAGTTTGAGAACCAAACATGTTTCCCGTCCGGCCAAATCCGCAGATCACCTCATCGGCAATCAGCGCAATGTCGTGTTTTCTGAGCACTGCCTGAACCTTCTCGAAGTAGGTTTCCGGGGGGATGATAACGCCGCCCGCGCCCTGCACCGGCTCTGCGATGAAGGCTGCGATCGTCTCAGGCCCTTCGCGTTCGATCAGTGCTTCGAGATTGTTGGCCATGCGGGTTGCAAATTCGATCTCGGTTTCACCCGGCTCCGCGTTGCCATAATAGTGCGGGCAGTCCGCATGGATGAACCCTGGCAGCGGAACGTCAAAGTCGGCATGGTAGATCGGCAGACCGGTCAGGCTGGCTGCGCCGACCGTCACGCCATGATACCCGCGCATGCGGCCGATAATTTTTTTCTTCTCGGGTTTTCCGCGGGCGTTGTTGTAGTACCACGCCAGCTTGATCTGGCTGTCGTTGGCTTCGCTGCCAGAAGATGTGAAAAATATCTTCGATGCGGGTGAGGGAACTATTTCTTTGAGTTTTTCGGCGAGTTCAATTGCCGGTTCATGACTTTTCGATCCAAACAGGTGCGTGAACGATAGGCGCGACATCTGCTCGCTGGCCGCCGCTATGAGCTCTTTGTTGCCGTAACCGAGGGATGTACACCAAAGACCGGCAAGACCTTCGATGTAACGCTTACCTTGGGTGTCGTAGACGAAGATCCCTTCCCCACGATCCAGGACCAAGGGGCCGTGCTCGCGGTGGGCGGCAAGATTGGTGGCAGGATGAAGAAGAACCTCGACATCGCGCATCTCGGAATTGGTAAGTTGTTTTTGCATGGCATCATTATCCTGGCGGTGACCCGTTTACCGGTTTTCGGGGCGGGAAGGGCGTTTCCTGTGCGAACCGACGTGACGAGAGCCCGCATGTTTTGGCATCATGCGAGGCTCGGCGCCTTATCTCAAGGTGAATTTAGTCTTTGGAACGGATGATTTGACCTGGCCCGGTTGAACGGGCATGAGACAGAAGCTTGGTTAACGAGCCAGGCAGGCGAATTCGCAATGATGGCGCAGTGCTCATGGCAGTTGGGTTTTCGAAAAGACGGGTGATTGTCAGTGGTTGGGCCATGCGAATTGCCGGCTACTCTGTCGTGCTGATCGTCGCGGCAAGCGTCTTGCACCGCTTGTTCGGCCTGGCAACGCCGGTGGCACTCAACCTCTATTTTTTGGCGTTTGTCGGCGCTGGTCTGGGCATTGTACTGGCCGCATATGCGCTTTGGCGGATTTGGAGAGGCGGTTACCGTGGCACCGGCAGCTCCCTTGTTGCGATTGCATTGGCGAGTGCAATTTTAATGTGGCCTGTCAGCCTGTTGCCAAGGATCCAGGCGTTGCCGAATATCAACGACGTGTCAACCGATACGGTGCGGCCGCCGGCTTTTCTAGAAACTGCGAAGCGACGTCCGCCAGGAAGCAATGCTGTTGACTATCCTGGCGAGAACTTCGCCAAAGCACAACAACAGGCCTATCCAGATCTGCGCACGTTGGCAGTTGAACGTGATGCAACAGAGACGGTTACGCTGGTTGGACAGGCACTTCGGAAACTTCGCATGGAGGTCGTCCGCGAAGTGGCGCCTGATGGGCGAACGGGCGTTGGCCATGTTGAAGCGGTAGATCGGACGCTGGTTCTTGGCTTTTACGATGACGTTGTCGTACGTGTTGCGAGCAACGGTCGAGGCGCACTCGTCGATGTGCGCTCGGCATCGCGATTTGGCCGCCACGACCTTGGAGCAAACGCGGCGCGCGTTCGCAAGATCTTGACTGCGCTGGTGGAGCGTATCCAGGCTACGGTGCCTAAAAAAGACGGTCGACGCAAACGATTGCGCCGAAACCGTGGGCGGAAACAAAGATCAAACAGCGGCTAGTTCGCAATTGAAACTTGTCGGGCCATCACACGCGACAAGGTTTTTTTCGATCAGGAAGTCAACGTGGGCCTGCACCGATAGTGAAGCTGCGTTGATGAGGCGTTCGTCTAAGCCCTTGTAGATGAGCTTAACGACGCTTGAAATATTCGTATGACCGTCCTTGATGGCACCCAAGATCGCTTGTTCACGCCAGTTGCGATGAACCATGTAGCCGCGAACCATGCGCTGGGGATCTGCAATTTGGCCGCCGTGGCCAGGGAAGAATGCGGTGTCGGGTCGGCCCACGAGTTTTTCCAGCGAGGCCATGTAAGCAGACATGCTTCCCTCGGGTGGAGCAACAACCGTCGTATTCCATCCCATGACGTGATCGCCGGAGAACAGGACTTTTTGCTGAGGAAGAGCAAAGCAAAGATGATCAGGAGCGTGTCCGGGGGTGAACAACGCCTCCAGCGTCCAGTCCGAGCCTTTGATGGTGTCACCATCGGCTAGGGTGACATCAGGTGCGAAGGATCCGTCGATGTACTCCGTGCTTTCTGGATTGATCAGTGCGCCTTGATTGCTGGAGTCGCGTCCGAATCCGCAAACCGTGGCCTGCGTAGCGTCAGCCAAACGTGCAAGCCCGTCGATATGGTCACGATGAGTATGCGTAATCGCAATATGACTAACTCTGCGACCACCGACAAAGTCGAGGATCGCCTGCAAGTGCACATCATCTTCGGGGCCCGGATCGATGATGGCAAGGTCGTCTGTCCCAACGATGTAGGTATTTGTACCTTTGAAGGTGAACACACTTGGATTGTTTGCAACGAACCGAACGACACCGGGCGCTAGCTCTCGCGGGGTTCCATAGGCGAATTCCATATCAGTCTTGAATTCAAGGTCGGTCATCGTTGCGGTTCTCTCGATCTACGAACTGGTTGATGATCGATTGCCGATTGCAAGGCGGGCGTCAAGTTTGCGGCTCATGATTGAATTCTGGATCGATCGGAATTTGCATTCCGTTGAGCAAATGGTTGGTCCGGCCGGCCAGAGATACGATGCTCAGAAACTCTGCGTGTTGTGCATCAGTCAACCCGTGGGCGCGCGCTGCGGCGGTGTGAGAATGGATGCAGTAAGAACAGTTGTTGGCGATTGATACGGCCGCGTAGATCAACTCTTTTGTCAAAGGATCAAGGTTGCTAGGCGTTGCCATGACGGATTTGACGTCGCGCCAAGTGTTTTCAAGCAAGGTTGGATCACAGGCCAAGTAATGCCACAGATTGTTGATAAATTCGCTGCCTCGCGTGGCTCGTAGTCGTCGAATACTGACTTCACGCGTGGATTACTCTCTGGATTGTCAGGTTTGGAAACGGTCGACATGGCTTGTTCTCTGTATCTTGTCCCTGATCAGTGGGGCAGGGGCGGTTCGAGTTGAGGGATAGTCACAAAAAGATTCTGTATTCTGGTTCTTTTTGATTTATCAAAAAATGCAGCGGACACCTCAATTTGCCACCACTCCTCGTGCGAATGATCTGCTGAATGGTGCGTTGTCGCCTGCCGTCACGTCAGAGTGTTGTAAAATTGCTACACTCAGTTTAAGCGCGGCCTCGTTGCGAATTGCTATTCTCGATTGCTGGATTTCTGCCTTGAAACCATGCGATGTCCGGCGGAACGGCGTAGTTGATGGGATCATCGAGGGTGAGTGGGGCGAGCTATGGGGACGATTCTGACGGTCCACGGGACTTTCGCACACATCGAAATTCCGGGTGAGAGTGACAATAGTGCGAGTTCGACTTCGTATTGGTGGCGCCCGGATAGCCCTTTTAATGCGGAGCTGAAGTCTCTGGTCCAAGGTCCGGATGGCTCCGTAGATGTGCAACCGTTTGTCTGGAGCGGAGACAACAGTGAGCGCGAGCGTCGTCGGGCCGGGCGGGCCTTGTACGAGCAATTGCAGCACTTGGAAAGCACCGGTGCGCCCTATTGCATCGTGGCGCACTCGCACGGCGGATCAGTCGTCTCAGCAGCATTATTGCAGGCGGCTGCACGCAATCAACGACTGCCGGGCCTGACGCGTTGGATTACAATTGGTACGCCATTTGTCGAGTTGCGCCGTGAACGTTTCTTATTCATGCGTTTGCCGATCATTCTCAAGGCGATGTATGTCGCGTCATTCATGTTGCTCATGATATTTTTAGGGGCAACGATTGGACGGGTTTGGGAAGGCAGTATCAGCGTTGAGAATACGCGTGCACTTTGGCGATTGGGCGTTGGTGGTATCTTTGCGGCGTTACCTGTCATCGTGTTTCTGCTGATAGCGATCGTGCGCGAACGAAGTCAGCGATTCTTTTATCGGCCACGTATTATGCGGCGAGCCAAAGAGTATTTTGGTGCTCGATGGCTTGCGTTAACGCATGAGGACGATGAAGCCGTACGCGGGCTGGGTTCGCTACGAGCAGTGAAGCTGCCAATCTTTGATCGGCAATTCGCGGTGCCGCTGCTCAGTTTGATGTCCGTGTTTATGCTTCCCGCTGTCTATCTGATTGCGATCAATTCGCCGAGCCTTATGACCGGCCTTGCCGATATGCTGCGCATGCACGTCTATCAGCTGGATGAACTTGCGGCTCAATCGGCGTCCTACCAGCAATCGAGGCGTACATTGCGCAGTATCCGTGGCAACATGCGTTCCGCACAGAAAAGGGCGCAAGACGACCTGCAGCCTTTAGCCGAGCGAGAGGCTGCCAAGCGGACGGTTCAGGAGCAACGTCGCGTTTTGCGTGATCAGCGCAAGCGGTTGCAGGAGGCCTTTCCTGAGCTGCCGAAATTGCAGCGAGCGCATCGCTTTAAGCGTAAGTTCCTCCAAAAAAACAACAGGCCGTGCAACGGCGGGCGCCTGTGCGACGATGGTGAGAATCGAGCTCTTAACGCTCAACTGCTGCTTCATTTGATCACCGATGAAGTTGCCAGCCTGTTCGTCGACGATGAAGTTCGTCGCAGCAGCGTCGGGCGCATTGCGAGTTATTTGCTGCCGGTGATTCTCGTTCCTGTGGTGCTTGGTGGGATTGCGATCCTTTGGGTGTTGCTTGTGCAAGTTTTTGCCAGATGGTTCTCGCGGATTGCAAGCCGGTGGCTTGACGCGATGACGTGGGCTCAGGTGCGCCGCTCGGCGGTTGGCAATGATACGGAGGATGAGATTGCTCTTGGTACCGCGCCTTATCCTCGCTGGGTGGGCGCCGGTCAGCCGTTTCTACCACTGGCGATCAGTGCCGAGATAACCCAAAGCTCGAACGATGCGACGTTCAAGTCACTGGGCAAATTCCGGAACGCTTTGAGTGAGCTTGCTTTTTTCGAAGGTCGCAAGAGTGAATCCGATAATGTGCTGGCATACCTGAATTGGAATGAGCTGATTCACACGAGTTATTTTGTGGTGCCCTCTTTTACGCGATTGGTCGCCATGGCGGTTGTTCGTGGAGGCGGTTTCCAAGCTAGTCCCAAGCTGGCAGAGACAGCCCATGGGGATGCTTGGCTTGACGAAGTGGAAAACGGGCGTCAGGCCGCAGCGTGATGTTGGATAGGCACTGGATTGCGACTTGAACGTCGGCGCAAACCCCGCTAATAAGCGCCTTCGCTAGTTTCTTAAGCTAGTGTTTGGGCAGAGTTCGTGTACTTTTGGTGCACATTTTGTTGGCCTTGATGGGGTGTAGCCAAGCGGTAAAGCAGCGGGATTTGGTCTCGCCATTCCTGGGTTCGAATCCTAGCAACCCAGTCATATTA
>JAGDYV010000170.1:0-10910 GCA_049116495.1 Hyphomicrobiaceae bacterium
CCCATGCCGTTGCGGCCGAGCAGCGTCACGACTTCGCCCGCCTGGACACTGAGGGACATGCCAAACAGCACCTGGCTGCTGCCGTAATAAGTCTCAAGGCCTCTAACATCGAGCATCACGCGGCTTCCCCGAGATAGGCGCGGCGAACCTCATCGTTGTTGCGGATCTCGTCCGGCGTTCCGGTGGCGATGATGCGCCCGTAGACGAGTACCGAAATACGGTCTGCCAGTGCGAACACCGCATCCATGTCATGCTCGATGAGCAGGATCGATTGGGCCTCGAGCGCTTTGAGTGTCTCGACCATGCGCGTCGATTCTTCGAGGCTCATGCCGGCCATCGGTTCGTCAAGAAGCATCAGCTTTGGCTTTCCGGCCAGCGCCATCGCCATTTCCAGTTGTCGCCGTTCGCCGTGAGAGAGCGAAGCCGCCGCCCAATTGGCACGATCGTCAAGGCTGACGTCGCGCAAATGTTTGAGCGCCATGCTGCGCAGTTCAGCATCGGCGCGGGCGGGCGCCCAAAGCCTAAAGGAGTGACCCTGGTGGGCTTGCACGGCAAGTGCGACGTTGTCATGCACGGAGAGGTCCATGAAGACGGACGTGATCTGGAATGAGCGTGCGATTCCGACGTGCGCGCGCTGATACGCCGGCAATGTCGTGATGTCTCGTCCTGCAAACAAGACGCGACCCGAGTCTGGCACAAGTTGACCGGATAACTGCGCGATCAACGTTGTCTTGCCGGCGCCGTTCGGTCCGATAACGGCGTGTGTTTCTCCATCCAGGACGTCCAGCGTGACATCATCTGTCGCGCGCACGCCACCAAAGCGCTTGTGCAGTCCTTGGATGCGGAGCAATGGCTCAGTCATGGCGCCGCCCTCCGATGCGATCGACAAAACCGCTGATGCCGCCGCGCAGGAACAGGACGGCAAGGATAAGCATGATACCGAACGGCAGGTGCCAATACAGCGTGAAGCGGGACAGGACCTCCTCTAGAAGCAGGAATGCCGAGGCGCCGACAACCGGACCGAATAGGGAGCCGGCGCCGCCGAGAATGACCATGAACATCAACTCGCCTGACCGGGTCCAATCCATCATCTCAGGTGAAATGAAAGTCGTGAAGTTGCCGAGCAGTGCGCCCGCGAAACCGCACATCGAACCGGAAATGACATAGGCGAGCAGGCGATAGGCGTAGGCGTTGAAGCCGAGCGCGCGAATGCGTTCTTCATTACCCTTGGCGGCACGGATAACCATGCCGAAACGCGAGTTGACGATGCGGTGGACGATGAACAGTGCAACCAGCAACGAGACATAGCAGACCGCATAGAGCACCAGCGCATTGTCGAGACTGATTGCTGGCAGGGTGGACCGCTCATAGATAGTCAGGCCGTCGTCACCGCCGTAGGTTTCGATGGAGACGATGGCGAAGAACATCATCTGTCCGAACGCCATGGTGATCATAATGAAATGGACGCCGCGTGTGCGCAGGCTGATGGCGCCGGTGATCAGTGCGTAGAGCGCGGCGCAGCCGACGGCGAGCGCGATATGAAACAGGCCATTGCTTGATGCGATGCTATCGAAACCGCCGTTGATTGAATGGTGAACCGGAATGCCGACAGCATAGGCACCGATGCCTATAAATGCCGCGTGACCGAAGGAGACCAACCCGCCATAACCGAGCACCAAATTTAGGCTGACAGCGGCTATCGACATGATGGTGAGACGCGTGAAGACGCTCAACCAAAAGGTATCGCCAGTGGCGTGGGCCGCGAACGGAACGATCGCCAATATTGCAAGGCCGACTGTCATGATCCAGCCGCTTGGGCCAAGACGCATATGCCACGACATTTTGTCTGCCGCGTCGATCGCTGTGTCGCTGATCAATGCGTTCTCTTGCGGCGCCGGGGTTTGTTCCGCCATGATCAGCGCACCTTTGGTGGAAACAGGCCCTGCGGGCGAACGGCGAGAATGATGGCCATCAGGATGTAGATCAGCATCGCCGAGACGGCAGGGGCGGCGGTTTCTGCAGCTTCGGCCGACATCGCTACTTTGAAGATGTCGTCAAGGAATGATCGGCCCATTGTATCGATAAGACCGATCAGAAGGGCGGCCACGAAGGCGCCCTTCATCGATCCGATGCCGCCGATGATAATGACGACGAAGGCGGTGATGATAATCTCGTTGCCCATTCCAATCGATGCTTCGGTGATCGGCGAAATGAGCATGCCGGCAATACCGGCGAGTGCCGCGCCGAGGGCGAAGACACCGGAGAACAGTGTGCTGATATCGATGCCGAGTGCGCCGACCATTGTGCGGTTCGAGGCGCCGGCGCGGATCAGCATGCCGAGACGGGTGTGGTTGACGAGATAGTATAGGCCGCCGGCAATCAGCAGGCCGGCGGCGATGATCATCAAGCGAAACGTCGGAAAGATGATGCCGCCAGGCAGTGTGACCTGACCGTCAAGCCAAGCAGGCAGCGGGACGGCGATGCCGGCTGGTCCCCAGATCAGCTGCACCAAGGTGTCGAAGACGAGGATCAGTCCGAAAGTGGCGAGCACATGATCGAGATGGTCTCGCGGATAGAGATTGCGGATGGCGATCCATTCGGTCAGAAAGCCGACGGCTGCAATCAGCGGAATAGCGAGGAGAACGCCCCAGATGAACGAGCCGGTCGCAAACACGAGCGTTGCGCAAATGAACGCACCGATCATGTAAAATGAGCCGTGCGCGAGATTGACGAAGTCCATAATCCCGAATGTCAGCGTCAGGCCCGAGGCAACCAGGAACAGCAGAATGCCGAGCTGAAGCCCATTCAGAAACTGCACAACGAAGAGGGTGAGGTCCATTGGCGTTCGTTTGGTCCGACTAAGTGGGGCGTCAGTGAGTTTTCATTGCTAGGGATTGCGATGCGCATGCGCCTTGTTCGCAAGGTGCGGTGCTTTGCTGAAGTGCAAGGCCTTGCATCATCCAATGTTGCGCCCGGCGCCCGGTAGCCACCAAGCGGCTACCGGAACTCGCCTTACTTCATCTTGCAGTCTTTGGCGTAGACGTCTTGATGATTGGTGTAGACCGTTTTGGTGATTTTCGTGGTCCAGTTACCATCGGCATCTTTGACGACCTTGCGCAGGTAGAAGTTCTGAATCGGCATGTGGTTGTTGCCGTACGTGTACTTGCCACGAACCGATTCATAGCTGGCAGCTTTCATGGCAGCGCGCATGCCGTCCATGTTCTTCATGTCGCCTCTGACTGCGTCGACGGCCGACTTGATCAGCATGATCGAGTCATAGGCCTGTGCGGCGTAGAACGAAGGATAACGGCCGTGCTTCTTTTTGAAGTCGCCAACGAATTTTTTGTTGGCGGCATTGTCCATGTCCGGGCTCCACTGTTGAGTGTTTTCCGAGCCAAGTACGCCTTCGAGTTTGGCTTTCTGCAATTTTGGCAGTGCGATCGCATCGACTGTGAAGCTTGTGAACAGCGGGATTTTGCCCTGCAGTCCGGCCTGCTGGTATTGCTTGATGAACGCGCCGCCGGCTTTGCCTGGGTAGAACACCCAGATGCCTTCTGCGCCCGACGCCTTGGCCTTGGCCAGTTCGGCAGAGAAATCGAGCTGTGCGTCCTTGCCCCATTTCGTGAAGTCGGTACCGAGGACCTTGCCTTTGAACGTGCGCTTGACACCGGCGACCATGTTCTTGCCAGCGGCATAGTTCGGCGCCATGAGATAGATCGACTTGACACCTTTTTGATTGAGAACCTCGCCCATCGCCATAGGCGTTTGGTCGTTCTGCCATGAGGTCGAGAAGAAATTCTGGTGGCACAGTTTGCCAGCGACCGGCGAAGGCCCGGCATTGGCTGAGATCAAGAATTTGCCAGCGTCAAGCACGGATTTGCGTGATGCGAGCAACACGTGGCTCCAGATAAAGCCGGTCACGAAATGGACGTTGTCCTGTTTGACGAGTTTGTCGGATTTCTGCTTGCCGCCTTCAGGACGGAAGCCATCATCCTCATAAATCAATTCAACCTGCTTGCCGCCCATCTTGCCGCCGATATGCGCCATGGCGAGATTGGCAGCATCTTGCATGTCCTTGCCGATGACGGCAGCCGGGGTTGTCAAAGTCGTGACGAACCCGATTTTGACGGTATCGGCCGCGAGGGCACTGCTTGCTGATACTGCCAGGCCGGCGATGGCAAGCGGCCCAACCAATGTCTTCATTGATTTCATTCGTTTTTCCTCCCAATGCGAGTCTTTCAAGACCCGGCGGCTTTTTGCATTTTTTGGTCACGTGCGCAGCGAGAAATCGCACATCAAGCCCGCTTCGGCAAAAGAGATTATTTCAGCTGCCGCCGCGCCACCTGCACAGCGGGTTGTGTAACGCATTATGATGCATTAAACAAACGAAACACGCATTATTACGCATAACGCACGCTATCGATCTGTGTCTGCGTAGCCCTCATTCCAATTGGAAGAGGTTGTGATCAACGTTAATGGGGTCTGGCAACGCTCTTGCCGGAACCGCTGTTGCAAGAGAGGCGTTCGCATGGACCGGGCGAAAGACCAGATTGTCGACTTTCGGATAGATCCGACTGGTTATCGCCATTGGCGCATCTCGTATGACGGTCAAGTTGCGACGCTCTACATGGATGTTGATGAGGCCGGTGGCCTTTTCGATGGATACGAACTCAAGCTCAATTCGTACGATCTTGGCGTGGATATCGAGCTTGCCGATATCGTGCAGCGCATGCGTTTTGAGCATCCAGAAATCAAAGTGGTGGTCTTGCGCTCAGGTAAGGGCAATGTGTTCTGCGCGGGGGCCAATATCCGCATGCTGGGCGGTGCCAGTCATGCCCACAAGGTCAATTTCTGCAAATTCACCAACGAGACCCGAAATACGTACGAGGCGGCCGGTCAGGAGTCGGGACAATATTACATTTGCGCCATAAAGGGGGCCTGTGCCGGCGGTGGCTATGAATTGGCCCTGGCGTGCGACCACATCATTCTGACGGATGATGGTGCGTCGAATGTCGCGTTGCCTGAAGTGCCGCTGCTGGCCGTTTTGCCGGGCACAGGCGGGCTTACGCGCGTCACAGACAAGCGCAAGGTCCGACGCGATCTTGCGGATGTGTTCTGTTCCGTTGAAGAAGGTGTCAGAGGCCGTCGTGCGCTGGACTGGAATCTCGTCGATGACGTGATTGCCAACAGCAAGTTTGAGGAGACGGTGGCGAAACGCGCCGATGAATTTGCCGCTAAATCCCGCCGCCCTTCAGGTGCGAAAGGTGTTCTCCTCACGCCACTCGAACGATCTATCGAGGACGACGGGTCGTTCCGTTACTCTACCGTTGATGTTCGGCTTGACCGCGATCGCCGGACCGCGGTGGTCGAAATTGCCGGACCAAGTAGCCCGGCGCCCGGATCACTTGACGAATTACATGCCGATGGAGCCGAGACATGGATGCTCCGGTGTGCGCGCGAACTCGATGATGCGATCCTGCATCTGCGTCTCAATGAACTGGAAACCGGCGTTTTGATTTTCAAGGCGACGGGTGAGGCTGAAAAACTCATGGCGCACGAGCGCTTTCTGCTCGACAATCGGGATGACTGGTTTGCCAACGAGATCCTGCTCTATTGGAAGCGTGTCCTGAAGCGCATTGACATGACATCTCGTTCGCTTGTCGCACTGGCCGAACCCGGGTCCAATTTTGTTGGAACACTGGCTGAAATCCTTTTTGCCGTTGACCGTTCGATGATGGCAGACGGTGCGTTCGAAGGCGACAACCGGCCGCCGGCTACCATCACGCTGACGGATGCGAATTTCGGTCCCTATCCAATGTCGAACGACCTGACGCGTCTGCAAACACGTTTCTTGGGAACGCCCGAGCGCGTTGAGAAATTGATGGAGCACAAGGATCAGCCGCTCGACGCGGAAGAAGCGAGCGAACTGGGGCTTGTCACCTTTGCTCTCGACGATATCGATTGGGAGGAAGAAATCCGCGTGTTCCTCGAAGAGCGCGCGAGCTTCTCGCCCGACGCGATGACCGGCATGGAGGCCAACCTCCGCTTCGCTGGGCCGGAAACGATGGAAACGCGGATCTTTGGCCGACTTACGGCCTGGCAGAACTGGATCTTCCAACGGCCCAACGCGGTCGGTGAAACCGGCGCCTTGCAGCGCTACGGAACAGGTATCCGCGGCGCCTACGACATGCGGCGCGTCTGAGACAAAATCGCTTGAGGAGATGACGATGTCTGATGTCATGAACGTCAGTTACGATACGATGATCCCGAACAACGTCGGGTTGTCCAGCGATCGGCGTGTGTTGCGAGCGCTGGAAAAATGGCACCCGGGCTACCTCAATTGGTGGAACGACCTCATTCCCGAGCAGTTCCAGAAGAGCCGCGTTTATCTGCGTACGGCGGTGGGCGTTGACCCGAAAGGGTGGGCGAAATTCGACTACGTGAAGATGCCGGAATACCGTTGGGGCGTGCTGCTGGCGCCGCAGGTGGAAGACCGAACAATTCCATGTGGTGAACACGCTGGCGAAGCGGCCTGGCAGGAAGTGCCTGGCGAGTATCGTGCAATGCTGCAGCGTTTGATCGTTATTCAAGGGGACACGGAACCGGCGTCGGTCGAGCAGCAGCGGCATCTCGGTCTCACGGCACCATCGCTCTATGACCTTCGCAATCTGTTCCAGGTCAACGTTGAGGAAGGCCGCCACCTTTGGGCAATGGTTTACCTGTTGCACAAGTACTTCGGCAAGAACGGCCGCGAGGAGGCCGATGATCTGTTGCGCCGCTCTTCAGGTTCGGAAGAGGCTCCTCGCATGCTTGGCGCGTTCAATGAGGCGACGCCGGATTGGCTGTCGTTCTTTATGTTTACCTATTTCACCGACCGTGATGGAAAGATGCAGCTTGAGAGCCTGGCACAGTCCGGCTTTGACCCCCTGAGCCGCACGTGCCGGTTCATGCTGACCGAAGAAGCCCATCACATGTTTGTCGGTGAAACCGGTGTCGGGCGAACGATCCAGGCGACCTGTGAGGCGATGACCAAAGCTGGCATCACCGATCCCTACGACACCAACGCCATTCGCGACCTCGGGGTCATTGATCTGCCGACGATCCAGAAGAAGGCCAACCTGCACTACAGCCTTTCGCTCGACCTGTTCGGCTCGGAAGTCTCGACCAATGCCGCCAACGCTTTCAATGCCGGCATCAAGGGACGCTTCATGGAGGTCAAGCTGGATGATGACCACCGTCTGCAGGCCGACACCTATGCTGTTCGGCGTTTTGCGAATGATGGCATCGTCGAGGAAACCGTGCCGGCGTTGTCGGCGATCAATATGCGCTTGCGGGATGACTATGTGAAGGATGCTTCGGGCGGTATCAAGCGCTGGAACAATGCGATCAAGAAGGCCGGCGTCGAATTCGAGATGAAACTGCCGCACGAAGGTTTTCACCGTCAAATCGGTGAGTTTGCATCTGCTTCAATCACACCGGATGGAGAAATCCTTTCTCAGGATGAATGGCAGGCTCGCCAGCATGACTGGTTGCCATCGCAGGCAGACGGAGATTTCGTGAAGTCGCTCATGATCCCCGTCACTGAGCCAGGCAAGTATGCCAGTTGGATTGCACCGCCTCGTGTCGGTATCGACAACAAACCCGGCGACTTCGAGTATGTCCAACTCCACATGGCTTAGTTGGGATCCAATGGAAGATGGAAGAGGGCCTGAGCGGACGTTGGCCGATGCCCCATCTGCATGTCTCTGATGTGGCTGTGCAGTGGCCCAAGAGATCGAGGTCGGCAGGACTCACATAATGACAGAACTGATCAAACAGCATCTGATTGATCCGGAGATCTGCATCCGATGTTACACGTGCGAGGAAGCTTGTCCGATTGATGCGATAACGCACAACGATGACAACGTCGTCGTTGATGCTTCGAAATGCAACCAATGCATGGATTGCATCGCACCATGCCCGACGGGCTCGATCGACAACTGGCGTGTGGTGCGCGCTGCGTATTCGCTTGAGGATCAGTTTTCCTGGATGGAATTGCCTGAGCAGGAAGAGTTGGCGGACAACGGCGATGCTGCGGATACCAACATCGAGGCGCTTGATGATGCCGTGCAGTCGTTACTGGCAGAAGCGCACCAAGGGGCAGGCGGGCGCACCCGCGCGCCGTTATCGGCGTCAAAGCCGACGGTTAATCTGTTCAGTCCGAGCAAACCCCTGGAGGCCACCGTTCAGGGAAACTACCGTCTGACAGCGCACAACGCCGATTCAGATGTTCGCCATATCATTCTGGATCTGGGCGCGGCGGTGTTTCCCGTTCTGGAAGGCCAGAGCGTTGGTATCATGCCGCCCGGTAAGGATGACCAGGGCAAACCATATCTTCCGCGCCTCTATTCCGTCTCCAGTCCGCGGGATGGCGAGCGGCCCAACACCAACAACCTTTCGCTGACCGTCAAGCGTGAAGAGCATGGCGTGTGCTCCAACTATATCTGCGATCTCAAGAAGGGCGATAAGGTAGCGCTCGCCGGGCCATTCGGCGCGACATTCCTAATGCCTAACGACCCGCAAGCGCGCCTTATCATGGTGTGCACGGGAACCGGCTCTGCGCCGTTTCGTGCGTTCACAATGCGGCGGCGGCGGGTGTTGCCTGACGTTGATCATGCGATGCAGCTCTTCTTCGGCGCCCGGACGCCGGAGTCGCTCCCCTATTTCGGGCCTTTGAAGAAGGTGCCGGACGCGGTCCTTGTCAAACACTTTGCGTTCAGCCGTGTTGCGGATGCGCCGAAGATCTATGTCCAGGATCGTTTGCGAGAGGCGGCGGGTGTTCTGGCGCCGATGCTATTGGACGGGGCCACCTACATTTACGTGTGTGGATTGAAGGACATGGAAGCCGGCGTCGAGCAGGCCTTCGAAGATATTGCCCGTGATGCCGGACTGAACTGGCAGGCCGTTCGCGATACCCTGCGTGAGGATGGTCGCTATCATATCGAAACGTATTGAGGTGCAGCCGATGGCTCCGGTCGGTACGATGGAAAACGGGTCGGCAATAGGTGCGGCGTCGGATGGTGAATCTGATCAGCGTATTGCTGAATTGCTGGAAACAGTGGGCCAGCGGGTTCGGACCGCGCGTCAGCGCATCGGTTTGTCGCGCCGTGAACTTTCGGAAAAATCAGGCGTGTCACAGCGATACATTGCTCAACTTGAAACGGGCCAGGGTAACATCTCGATCGCGTTGTTGATGCGGCTCGGCGATGCGCTGGGCTTGCGGATCGATTGGTTGGTCGCGGCAGAGGACCCGTGGCACTCACCGATCGGCGCGATCACCACACTGCTGTCATCAGCCAGTGCTGAGCAAGTTCAACGCGTGCTGGCGATCCTTGACCCGGAACATCCGCAGCAGCGACGGGCGCGCCGCATTGCCTTCATCGGTTTGCGCGGCGCCGGCAAGTCGACACTTGGCCGGCTGGCGGCGGATCAATTGGAGATGCCGTTTCTTGAGCTGAACGATGAGATTGAACAAGCCAGCGGCATGGCGGTCACCGAGGTCATGGCACTCTACGGCCAGGAGGGCTATCGCCATCTTGAGCGCAGCGCCCTGGAGCGTATTTCTGCGACGCATGAGAGCTTGATGCTGGCGGTCGCCGGCGGCATCGTGTCGAATCCGGAGTCATTCAGTTTTTTGCTGCACAACTTTCATACGATCTGGCTGAAGGCGGAGCCGGAAGAACACATGGCCCGCGTGCGGGCACAAGGCGATGAGCGGCCGATGGCCGGAAACCCGGATGCGATGAGCGAACTGCGTCAAATCCTCACCAGCCGGGAAGCGCTCTACGCGCGCGCGTCGGTGAGCATCAACACATCAAAGCGGAGCACGGATGAAAGCCTGCAGCAGGTCTTGCGGGCGATTGAAACCAACGAATTTCTTGCCGGATGAGGCGGCGTGGATCACTGCCAGTGATCCGAGATGGCGGCATCCGTTTCAGTGATGATATCGCTAATCCACGCGAAGAGGCTGCGTTCAGACGCGCAATCCTCGACCAGACACAAGTGCGGGTTAACCATCCTATGAGCGCAAGGCAGAGCGTGCCTTAGTTTTATCGGTAAGTTGTCGGAGTAGACGAAGCTTGCCGGCTGCGTTCGACCTGCTCACGCAAGGTTGTTCACGGTACCCATTGAACCGCTCGCCGGATCCTGGCAGCATTGCCGCTATTCAACAGACATTCAAAGGCACTTCTCATGCGTTCCATCTTCTGCTTGTTGTTCATCGCGCTGATCGGCGCGCCGGCGCTTGCCAGCGATCAGTTCAAAACCATTGAAAGCAAATACTCGGTCAAAGAGTCGCTTGACCGTCTTTCCGCGATCCTGACCAAGAAAGGCATTCGCGTGATGGCACGGGTTGATCATGCCGCAGGCGCCAAGGCGGCTGGCTTGGAGCTGGCGCCAACCGAACTGTTGATCTTTGGCAATCCGAAGCTTGGGACACCCCTGATGCAGTCCAATCGCTTGATCGGGCTCGACCTGCCGATGAAGGTGCTCGCCTGGCAGGACAAGGACGGCAAGGTCCGCGTCTCCTACACGACGCCGGCCACGTTGCAGGCCCGCCACAACGTGACGGGGCGAGACAAGATTTTTGCAACGATGACCAAAGCGCTCGGCGGTCTGACGGGGGCGGCTGCAGGCGCGAAGAAATAGCTGACCGAAGCCGCATCTTGGGGGGGCTCTCTGGCGACCTTTGCGACGGATTGACGTTTGCCAGGACGGCTGAACGTCGTGGCGGCCACGGGTGGTCAGGCGCGTGTGTGGTATGGAAACCGTTGCCGACTTCTCGTGTTCCACCTTCGACGCTCGATGCTCAACCGTTTCCACAGGAACAAGGGCCACTTTCTGATTGTGCTCTGGATTAACGAACACGATCC
>JAGDYV010000171.1:0-33547 GCA_049116495.1 Hyphomicrobiaceae bacterium
TCATCGCCATTCTCGGCATGGATGAGCTTTCCGAAGAAGACAAGCTCACTGTTGCTCGCGCCCGTAAGGTCGAACGCTTCCTGTCGCAACCATTTGACGTCGCTGAAGTATTTACCGGTTCGCCGGGCGTTCAGGTGCCGCTCGAAGATACCATTAAGGGCTTCAAGGGCTTGATTGATGGCGAATATGACCACCTGCCGGAGCAGGCATTCTATCTGGTCGGCTCGATTGAAGAGGCAATTGCAAAAGCGGAGAAACTCGCGGATGCAGCATAGCTCATCTGCCGGCCTTTTGGGGAAGTCACCGGCTCCAAGAAGTAAAAGCTGGTGACGTAACCCAATGATGAAGGATGCAGGCATGAGTGATGCAGGAAATGGTGGCAAGGCGTCGGCCGAAAAATTCGGTAGCTGCTGCGAGGAACTTCGCGAAGCGATCGAAGGCGATGGCTTCGAACCGTTGATCACGGTTGGCCCGGACGGAATCCTGTATTCCGCAGTTGGCCTGATTGAGCTGGAAGAAGACGAGCCGGGGATGATTGACCACCCGATATTCTTTTGCCCGTTCTGTGGCACCAAGTTGCAGGATCCGGAAGTGGTCCAGGCGCAGATCACGAGTGAAGGTGAACTGCAGCAGTGAACCCATCGATCGATGTGGTTGACGGTTGAGCATAGAGATCTACGAGGAACGTCCTGATGGCCGGAACGCTGAAATTCGAACTCGTCAGCCCGGAGCGTGTGCTGCTCTCGGAAGATGTCGAGCATGTCGTGCTGCCGGGCGTTGACGGTGATCTGGGTGTCCTGCCTGGGCATGCGCCGCTGGTCGTCACGTTGCGGCCGGGAACGATTTCTGTACTCGGCGGCGGTGGGGCGACACGCAAGATCTTCGTCAAGGACGGTTTCGCTGAATTCACGCCGGATACGTTGAACGTGCTTGCCGAACAGGCGGTCAATCTAGACGGAGTCGAGCGCAGCGAGATCGACGACCTCATCGCCACTGCGGAAAAAGAGTTGGCGGAAGCGGGCGATGACGCGAAGCGGTTCATGGCGCATTCGGCCTTGGATGCACTTCGGGCGGTTTGACCGGCCGAAAGATCCAATGCGAAGCAGAACGATTGACGGCTTCTTCGGGAGCCGTTTTTTGTTGTTTGTTTTTGGCGACTTCGGCGAGAAAGCGCCTGACGTCGCGGGCGATCTCAGGCGATGAGTCATCGAATTTGTCCGCGCGTTGTCGATGGAACTAGCTCATTCGGAGGGAACGATGAACGGGTCGAACTCAGCCAGCACTGCGCGATAAATCTTGCGCTTGAAGTCGACCACATTTCCGATCAGCTCATGCTTCGCGGACCACCGCCAGCGCCCGAACTCGGGCTGCAGATTGGGATCATGAGATGAGATGTCGATCTCGCTGTCGTCGCCAAGGAAGCGCATCGCGAACCATTTCTGCTTCTGTCCACGGAACCGCCCGCCCCACGCTTTGACGGCAAATTCCACAGGAAAATCATAATGATGCCACTCGGCCGTCTCTGTGATGATCTCGGCTGACGTAATGCCGGTTTCCTCGTGCAGTTCGCGCCTTGCGGCTGCCACCGGGTCTTCGCCTTGGCCGATGCCGCCCTGTGGCATCTGCCACCAGGTGCCGAGTCCTTCGGCATCGTTGCGTGCTTCGAGGCGTTCGCCAATCCAGATATGGCCGGCGCGGTTGACGACGAGCAGGCCGACGCAGGGGCGGTATTCAGTTGGCAATGGTCTGTCGTTGGGCATGGCGGCTTGCCTTGGCGAACGTCAATGGGGAAGCGCGATAGATGCGCTTCTATTGCAACGGCACGGGGACGGACTAATCAGCCGCCCGGGATTGCTGGCAGCAATTGCACCGAGCTATCCGGCTTAATTTTGGCAATCAGTGTTTCCTGAAAGATTTCGCCGTCGATCGCGACCGCGCAGGTATCGTTGAGATGCGGCTTGAGTTCCGGGAACTGCTCGCCAAGCTTGGCGAACAACTGGCGAATGTTCTCCGCATCGACTTCAAGGTCGACAACGCCGCCCGTGTAAAGTTTCAGATTACCGACAAGGGTGACGGATGCCATGGGTGCGACCTTCTTCACTAGCATGAAGTGCAACTTGGGTTGCAATATAACGCAATGACCGTGCGAACCCAACACGTGGCAGAGTTTGGCCAACATACAAAAAAGCCCTGACCAGTCGGCGTGACCGGTCAGGGCAAAGTCGTTGCGCGGCTCGGTGGAACCGAATTAGAACTTCAGGCTATCACTTCCGGCTGCACGCGCGTCGTCGATTGCCTTTCGCACCTTCGGTGGGGACATCGGCAGCGACTCGAAACGGATGCCGCAGGCACGCGACACGGCGTTGGCGATCGCAGCCATCGGCGGGACGATCGGCGTTTCACCGACACCGCGTACACCATATGGGTGGTTCGGGTTCGGCACCTCGACGATGATCGTATCGATCATCGGCAGGTCCGAAGCGACCGGCACGCGATAGTCGAGGAAGCTCGCATTGTCGAGTTTGCCGTCGTCGTTGTAGACGTACTCCTCGTTCAGTGCCCAGCCAACGCCTTGGGCGGCGCCGCCCTGGAACTGACCTTCGACGTACGAAGGATGGATTGCGCGACCGGCATCCTGGATGACCGTGTAGCGCTTGACGTCGACCTTGCCGGTTTCCGGGTCAACTTCGACGTCGACCAAGTGTGTCCCGAGGCTTGGTGCGGCACCCTGCGCGTTGATCGAACAGTTGCCGACGATCGGGCCACCGGTTTTGCCGGCAATGGCTGCGATGTCCTTGAGGTTCATCGGCTCATGTGCGCCGGCATTGTCGCCGGCGGGACGGACCATGCCATCTTCAAACGTCACGGCATCTTCCGGGATCTCCCAGAGCAGCGACGCGCGCTTGCAGGCTTCCTGGGCAATCTCACGGCAGGCTTCGACTGTCGCCATCCCGCTTGAGAAGCACGAACGGCTGCCACCCGTCAGGAAGTTGAAGCCCAGCTGCTGCGTGTCGCCGATAACCGGTTGGATCTGGTCATAGTGGACGCCGAGTTCTTCGGCCGCCATCATCGCCAAAGAGGCTCTGAGACCACCAATGTCCGGTGTGCCGGCCGTCAGATTGACGCTGCCGTCCTCGTTGAGCACGACACTGACCGTGGTCTGCCCGCCAATATTGTACCAGAAGCCGGAGGCGATGCCGCGACCCTGGTTCGGCCCCAGCGGTGCCTTCCAGTGATCGGAGGTCTTCGCGGCATCCAGCGTCTCGATCAGGCCAATCGGTCCGAATTTCGGCCCATGCGCTGACTGCGTGCCTTCCTTGGCGGCGTTCATCAATCGCAGCTCGATCGGATCGATATCGAGCTTCAAGGCGATTTCGTCGACAACGCTTTCGACAGCGTACTCCGACATTGGCGCACCCGGGGCACGATAGGCCGCAACCTTCGGCCGGTTGGAGACGACGTCGTGGCCAATGACCTGGACGTTGTCGACATCGTATGGCGCATAGGCGGCCATACAACCCTGGCTGACCGGTGAGCCCGGCAATGCGCCGGCCTGGTACATCATTTCGGCAAAGCACGCGACCATCTTGCCGTTGTTCTTGACCCCGATCTTGACCTTGACGTGGGTGCCGGGGGCCGGGCCGCTGGCACGGAATACGTCTTCCCGGCTCATCGTCATTTTGACCGGACGCCGTGATTTCTCGGCAAGCCTAAGTGCGAGCGGTTCGAGGTAGACAACCGTCTTGCCGCCGAAACCACCGCCGATTTCGGCACAGGTCACTTTGATCTGTGACGTTTCCCAGCCAAGCAGGCGGGCACAGTGTGCACGGACAACCCAGTGGCCTTGGGTCGAGACCCAGAGTTCAGCCTGGTTATCCTGGTTGACGACCGCCAGACACGCATGCGGCTCGATGTAGGCCTGATGTACCGGAGCGGTGTCGAACGAACGTTCGAAAACCTGATCGGCTTCGGCAAAGCCCTTATCGATATCACCCTTGTTGAGCTCGATACGATTGGCCACGTTCGACGCCTTGGTCGGTGCCGGTGACACGCCGGCCGTGATCAGGTCATCGTGCAGGATCGGCGCATCCGGCTTCATTGCGTCCAGGACGTTAATGACATGCGGCAGCACTTCGTACTCGACCTTGATCAGCTTCAGCGCCTTCTTGGCGATGGTCTGGTTGGTCGCACAAATCGCGGCCACCGGATGGCCTTCAAACAGCACCTTGTCCTTGGCCATCACGGTTGTCGAAATGTGGTTGTAGTTGACCATCATTTCACCAGCCGGTGAGAGCTTCGATTCCTGCTCGGGGAAATCTGCACCGGTCACGACGGCCTTGACGCCGTCAAGTGCTGCGGCGGCGGACGTATCGAGGCTCTTGATCCGCGCATGGGCGTGCGGTGCACGCAGCACGGCGCCAACCAGCTGGCCAGGCAGGTTATAGTCGGCGCCAAACCGGGCCTTACCGGTGACCTTGTCCATGCCGTCTGGTCGAATTTGGCGGGTGCCGACCCATTTCAGGTCGGCGTCCGCGGGAACGTTTCCAATTTTTTCCTGCATTAGGCAGCTCCTCGCATTTCGGCGGCGGCATCCATGACCGCGCGGACGATCTTGTCATAACCCGTGCACCGGCACAGATTGCCGGCCAGCCAATAGCGCACTTCCGTCTCGGTCGGGTCCGGATTGCGTTCCAGCAGCGATTTTGCAGCCACCAGGAAGCCTGGTGTGCAGATGCCGCACTGGAGGGCGGCGTGCTCAAGGAATTTCTGCTGCAGCGGGTGCAGATTTTCGCCGTCGGCCATGCCTTCGATCGTGGCGATCTTCGTGCCGTTGGCTTCAACGCCGAGCATCAGGCAGGAGCACACAAGACGGTCGTCAACGGTAACGGAGCACGCACCGCAGTCGCCTGTGGCACAGCCTTCCTTGGTACCGATCAGTTGCATTTCGTCGCGAAGCACGTCGAGTACGGTCTGCTCGGATTCGCAGAGGACTTCGACGGGATCGCCGTTCAATTCAAAAGATACGTGATGTTTCATGGGTTAGCCCTTTGCGCGGTCATAAGCTGTTTGTGCGGTGCGTCGTGCCAGGACGCCGGCGACTTTGGTGCGGTACTCGATCGTGCCGCGTTTGTCGTTGATCGGTTTGCAGGCGGCTTGGGCGGCTGCATCAAGTTTGGCCATGGCCGCGTCATCCAGCGTCGAGCCGATGATCGCGTCGGCACACTCTTTGACGAGCAGTGGGCGCGCTGCGACAGCACCGAGCGATACTCGTGCATCAGCAATCTTGCCACTGCCATCGAGCGAGAGGCAGGTTGCGCAACCGACAACGGCGATATCCATCTCGGTTCGCGGAATGAACCGCTCATAGGCATCGGAGGCGTTGGCCGGCCGCGCTGGCAGGAAGAACGACACGACAAACTCATCCTTGCCGATCGCGAGTTGCCGCGGGCCTGTCATAATGTCTTCGACAGCCATTTCGCGGGTACCGTTCGGCCCGGCGATGGTTGCGGTCGCGGCGGCGGCGATCAGGCCGGGAACGCTGTCTGCGGCTGGTGAACCGTTACACAGGTTGCCGCCCATGGTGGCGCGTCCTTGAACTTGCGTCGAGCCGATAAGCTCAGCGCCTTCTACAACGCCGGGCCATACCTTCGACAGTGTCGGGTGCTCGCCAAGCTCGGCGCCGGTAATTCCGGCTCCGATGCGGAAGCCGCCATTTTCTTCGCCGATATGGCGCACCTCGCCAATTCGTTTGATATCGACGATCACTTCAGGCTCGACGATATCGGTACGCATTTGGACGAGAAGGTCAGTGCCGCCCGCCAGTATTTTCGTAAATCCGGTTTCGCTCGACAGCAGTCGCACAGCGGCGTCAAGCGTTTCTGGCGCTTCGTATCTCATGCGGTTCCTCGGGTGTGTCTAAGGGTGGTAACGTAGGTCAACAAAATCACAGTGTTAAGACATCGCCAATAGCCCCATCGCGTGGATCAGGCAGTCCAAATTCGTTAGCGGGGACAGGTGGTCGGACAATCAGCGGTCTCGGACTAACCTGTGATTGATATAGTATAAGCCCTACGCGCGACAATGGATATATGTGCAAGTCGTCTGCCTGGACAGTTATTGGGTGACGGTGATCACGATCACATCGCTGATGAGACAATCAATCGAAGAAGGAAACGAGATGACCAAAGGGTATTGGATCGCACACGTGAAAGTCACCGATCCAGAACGATACAAGGACTATGTGGTCGCGAATGCGAAGGCGTTCGAGAAGTATAATGCAAAATTTCTGACCCGTGGCGGTGAATGGGAGCCGCGGCACGCCGATATGCCGTATGACCGGCACGTCGTCCTGGAGTTCGAAAGCTATGACGTCGCCAAGGCTTGCTATGACAGCCCGGAATACCAGGCAGCAGCCGTCATTCGCAACGAGGCGTCAGACGGCTATGTCGTGGTCGTCAAAGGCTACGACGGGTAGGCTGGCTTCAAGCAGTTAGGCACCGATTGACGATTTCGCCGCCTGCAAAGTGTTCTGCAGCAGGCAGGCGATCGTCATCGGGCCCACTCCGCCGGGCACGGGCGTGATGGCGCCGGCGACTTCGGCGGCTTCCGCATAAGCGACATCGCCGACCAGGCGGGTCTTGCCAGGCTCGCGACCCGCGACGCGATTGATCCCGACGTCGATCACGATCGCGCCGTTCTTGATCCAGTCGCCGCGGATCATTTCTGGGCGGCCGACGGCTGCGATGACGATGTCGGCGGCGCGGACCACATCGGGCAGGTCCTTGGTTCGCGAATGGGCGATTGTGACGGTGCAGTTTTCCCTGAGGAGAAGTTGCGCCATCGGTTTGCCGACGATATTGGAGCGCCCGACGATCACGGCATTGAGGCCCGTCAGATCTTGTTTGACCGATTTCAGCAGGATGATGGAGCCGGACGGCGTGCACGGCACCAGGCAATCTTCTCCGGACGATAGGCGCCCGACATTGATCGGGTGAAACCCGTCGACATCCTTCTCAGGCAGAATGGATTCGATAACCAGCTTTTCGTTAATGTGGTCGGGTAGCGGCAATTGCACCAAGATGCCGTGCACTTCAGGGTCCTGGTTGAGCGTTTCGACAAGGGACAACAGGTCAGCCTCAGTGGTGTCTGCCGCCAGTTTGTGTTCGATCGAGCGCATGCCGACTTCGGTTGTTTGCTTGCCTTTGTTGCGCACGTAGACTTGGCTGGCCGGATCCTCGCCGACCAGAACGACGGCAAGGCCCGGCACAATGCCGTTGCTTTGCTTGAGCGCTGCGACGCCCTTTGCAACATCGGCGCGCACTTCAGCTGCGATCATTTTGCCGTCGATGCGGTGTGTCGGCGAAGTGTCCATGGCGGTTGTCCTCGTCTCAGGAGAGCTGTTCAAGTTGCTCGATGATGCGCGCGACATCGGTTTTGTTGGCGATGATTGTCAATATCTTAGTCCGGGACTTGGCTCCAGCCGACAAGGTGATGCTGGTTTTCGGCATGGCGAGCCATTTCGCGGCGACAGCCTGCAGAGCTTTGTTGGCTGCGCCATGTTCTGGAATCGCGCGAACGCGTGCCTTGATCGCCGGCCCGTCGGCTGTCGATGTCAATCCGTCTATGCCGTCGCGACTGCTTTTCGGTGTCAGCCGGACGCGGAGCCGCAGTGTTTGAGACCGTTCGTTGGTCTGTTCGAGCGTGGTCCAGGCGCGAAGCGTCGCTGATGGCCGATCTTCGGCCATCACATCTAAACGCCGCGTACGGCCGGAATGGCGACGCCGTAAATCAGGTTCTGGACGAGCAGACAGCCGAGGATCAGGATAATCGGCGAGATGTCGAGGCCGCCCATATCGGGCAGCATCCGCCTAATCGGCCGGAGTAGCGGCTCGGTCAGTGCATTGAGCCCTTGCCAGAGCGCCCGGACGAAGTCGTTGTGCGGATTGATGACATTGAACGCGACCAACCAGGAAAAGATGACGCCGGCGATAATCACCCACTGATATAGCCCGATGATATAACCGACAAAGCCCAATAGGACGACTGCGAGATTTTCTGCCATTGATCTTGGACCTGACGGTGAATTGACGTGAGCGGTTGAGCTGTTCCGTGTAAAGCGCCCGCGCTAAAGCGGCAAGCTTGGCGGGGCCTTTGGCGCATTTTTTACCCGATTCGGCAGCTTTGGCGTCCGGTCAACTTGACACGATGGCAGCCCGCGACAATTAATGCGCGCCCGCATCGCGGGTGCTGCCAACGTCAAGTGGGGGCCGTAGCTCAGTTGGGAGAGCGCTGCAATCGCACTGCAGAGGTCGTCGGTTCGATTCCGATCGGCTCCACCAGATTTCTTGATGACCTGCTCACGCAACAGATTGGCGCAATCGGGCATTCGGTCTGGCAGTTTTGGCCAGAGCCATCTGACTTGGGACCAACAGCGTGCCTGTGCCAATACGTTGATCTTAACGTATCTACCAGGATGCAGCCTTCACCCGGTAATGCGGCGGAACTGTTGACCTCGACAGTATGGCCATGCCGCAAGTAGACTATTTCAATACGTCTCAATTCCATGGATGCAGATGGCTTCAATGGCTATTCAGCGATTAACAAGCAAAGATTTTGGAGTGCTGACGAATCCGGGTGTTACGTCAACTCAGATCGTCTGGCACAAGAATTCACCGGCGGCGCAAGTCACGATCACGCGCGTGACGGTCGAACCGGGGGCAACTCAGGACAGGCACGCGCACGATGGCGCTGAACAGATATGGCTTGTCGAGCAAGGCAACGGGGAACTTTTAACCGCTGATGGGGGATCGGAAGCATTGTCGGAAGGCGATGTTGTCAGGACACCGTCCGGAGAGATCCACGGACTGAAAAATACGGGTTCCAACGACTTGATCTACGTTTCTGTAACGACGCCGCCGCAAGACTACTCCAATGCCTACGGAAAAACCGAAAACCAGTGTTCTGGATCGAACACGTGATTCCGGGTGAACGTCGTATCGTGTTCGTGAATCCAGAACACAATCAGAAAGTTGTCTCGTGTTCCGGGCAACTACGATTGTTTCGGCACTTCAAGACCCGCTTGGCCCGTTCCGCCAACCCCTTCTGAGACTTGTGTTTTTATTCGATGGTGCCGTTGTCGCGGTGCACCCGCGTTCATTTCGATCGCCTTTCGTCACACTGTGGTCACACAACAAGGTCGCGATGCACGTGACCCAGGCGCAGGATGCGCCCGACAGATGGCTCATTTCCGAGCCGGAAATCGACAACGGCTGCCAAGACCGCTGCCTTGGCCGCGCAATGACGAAAACGGTGCGAAGGAGGAGAGCCATGAGAACGCTTGTGACATTCATTGGGGTGGTGTTGCGCACTGCGGTGATGGTTGTGCTTGAGCTGTTCGCAGCCCTGCTGATCTACATGTATCTTGCGGTGTATGATCGCGATCTGTTTGCCGGTTTGATCCAGTTTTCCGACTGGGTCCTCAACACGTCGATCAAGCCGACGTTGGCGATGTTTCCGCAACTGGAAGGGCAGGCTTATCTGACGCTGGTCGGCGAGCTTGCCCCAAAGGCGATGCTCCTTTTGCTGATCGGCCTCACTGTCGGTGCTGTGTTTCGCTTGCTCGGGTGGCTGGTTTCCGCGATGTTGTTTTCATCGACGTATGCTGATGACCGCGCCCCACGCCCGTCGCGGGCGTGACCACCGGGACCGGCCGGGAGTGCCATGTGCAATCTTTATTCGATGACGACGAACCACGAAGCGATCCTGCGCCTGTTCAAGGTCAGTCATAATCGAGCCAGTCCAATCGAGTCTCAGCCAGCCATTTTTCCGGGTGGCAACGCACCCATTGTGCGGCGTGCCGGCGATGGCGAGCGTGAACTGCTGCCGCTATCGTGGGGGTTCGTTTTGCTGCTCAAGGACAAGGCGCCGAAGCGGGTGACCAACTTTCGCGACGACAAGATCAAGTCATCGTTCTGGTCGGCCTCGTTGCGTGAACGTCGCTGCCTGGTGCCGGTGACATCGTTTTCAGAGCCAAAAGGGAAGAAGCCTGCAATTTGGCACTGGTTTGCGTTGAGCGAAGCGCGCGAGCCGTTTGCCTTTGCGGGGATCTGGCGGCACTACAAAGGGCCGATCAGGAAGGACGGGGAAACTGTCGAGATCGACACGTTTTCCTTCATGACGACCAAGCCCAATGCGTTGGTAGCAACGGTCCATCCGGCGCGCATGCCGGTGATGCTGGTTGGTGAAGAGGCGCAGACCAGGTGGTTGGACGGGACGCAAGAAGAAGCGCTGAGCCTTGTGCAATCCTTTCCGGAAGACGCCATGTCGATTGTGCAGTCGGACACTGAAAAGAAGGACTTGGGCCGATAGCACGACGCTCGGATTGCTTCTCTCGCCTGCCGCAAACAATGAAGCCCGACCGTTTCCGGTCGAGCCTCAAGAACCACGAACTCAGTTCGCCGCGTGCGCTATTTCTGTACAGCTTCGGCCTTCGCTGCCAAATCCTCTTTGCCGGCAATGGCTGTCGAGAAGATGCTGAACAGGTTGGACAATTTGCGCTGGCGTTTGGTGTCAACGCTGACCGCGGCGGTCATCCCTGCGCGCAGCGGCGGTTCACCGGCCCGTGGCTTCAGGAAGATCCGAACCGGCAGGCGTTGCACCACCTTGACCCAGTTGCCTGAGGCATTCTGCGGTGGCAGCAATGCGAACTCGGCGCCGGTCGCTGGGCTGATCGAGCCGACCTCGGCATCCCATTCCACATCCGGATAGATGTCGAGGACGACGGTCGTTTTCATGCCGGGGCGCACGTGCGTGAGCTCGGTTTCCTTGAAATTCGCTTCGATCCACGGACGGGAAGAAACAACCAGCGCAAACAAGGGCTTGTCAGGCTCAACGAATTCGCCCGGCTGCAGCTTGACGTTGACCGCGGTGCCATCGACCGGCGCGCGAATGACCGTGTTTCTGAGATCACGGGCGGCGGCGTCACGCACGGCGATTTTTTCCCGAACCATCGGATGGTTGTCGATCGGCCGGTCGGCTTTGCCAACCTGGCTCAGCATGCGCGCCACTTTGCTTTTCATGACGGCGACTTTGTCGACGGCTTCACGGGCAGAGTTGGCAACCTCTTCCAGCTTACTGGAAGACACGATCCGGCGCTTCTCAAGACCGGTACTGCGCTTCAATTGGGCCTGCCAATACTGCGTGAGACCTTCGGCCTGAAGCAATTCGCTCTTGGCTTCTTTCCAACTCGCGATCATCGTGCGGACCTGCGTCCGCGCAGCATCGACGTCGGCTTCGGCAGCGGCGAGCTTGATGCGGAACGGCTCCTGATCGAGTTTGATCAGCACGGTGCCTTTCGCGACGTGCGCATGATCATTGACCAGGACTTCCTCGATCCGACCGGTAATTTGTGCCGCAACGCGCGCAATGTCGGCTTTGACATATGCGTTTTCGGTTGTGACATAGCGCCCGCCCCAAAGCCAGACGCCAACTGCGGCGACAACGGCAAGGCAAGGGACGAGGACCAATAAGACCGGTCTAACCCAACGCTTCGACATGATTTCTATTTCCTACAGTGAGAGCTGGTCTCGTTCTTCAATTTTCTGTTTACTCAGGTCGTCCTCTGACAAGGTCGTATTCTGAGCGATCGGATCGTCGTCGGCGAGTTCGAGTAGCCGCCCCTTGACGCTTTGCATCAAGCGGGAAAGCGCCTTGCGCTCGGATCGGGAAAGATCACCTAGTGCATCATCGACCGTTGTTTCGGCGATCGGCCAGATCAGCGCATGAAGGCGCTTTGCTTCACTGGTGAGATGCAACCGATTAATACGACGGTCGAGTGGGTCGGCGCGCCGCTCAATCCAGCCTTTCGCTTCCATGCGATCGATGAGCCGGCCGGCGGTGGCCTTCTCGATTTCGAGGAGGTCGGCGACTTCGGACTGGCTGAGTCCGGGTCGGCGGTGCAGACGGGCGATCGTCACCCATTGCGCGCGCGTCAGGCCGAGCGAGCGTACGCGACGTTCGAATACGGTTCGCAGCAACCGTGCAACGTCGGTCATCGTATAGCCGATGTAATCTTCGTCTTCCGGTGACATAATCACTTCTTCGAGCTAATATAGTAACCGTAGTTACTATCGCATAGGTGACTGTCGTCAAGGCCGAAATTGTCCCTGGTTATCAATACGGTTTCGATACGGTTGATTCGCGTTCTGAAAAAATGCGCGACATCGAATTAAATCGTTCAATTTCAATGATTTATTCTGTCACCTTGGAGCCATGCGAAAATCACAGGTCAGGTCTGAGCGAACCAAATGGCTCGCGGCGGATGGGGACAAAATGGAGCTAGCCGATGGTGAGGTCAGGCCAATTCTCTGACCAAACCCGGCTTGGACGCTGCAACCGATGCGTCGGATTGCGGTGGTTGCAAATCAGACTTTATTCCGTTGTCGGCGGCGAAATGCAGCATGGCGCGTTCTGCGAGGGCGGTGATCGTTAGCAGTGGATTGACGCCGAGCGAGCGTGGGATCACAGCACCGTCGACGACGTAAAGCCCGTCATGCACCGCCGTGCTATCGCCGCTGCCGCAAAAGACCCGGCATTTGTGATCGACAACGCCTGTCCGTGCATCGTGTCCGATGCCGCAACCGCCGAGCGGGTGTGCCGTTGCTGGTTGATGCCCCATGACGCTGCCGGCGAGTGGGTTCTTGATGTAAGCACCTCCGATTTGCGCAACGAGCTTGCCGAGAAGTTCATCAAGACGCTTGAAGACGGGCTCATCCTTTGCATTCGGCCATTTGAGGACGAGGTTGTTCTTTTCGAGTGCGAAACGGCCGGAAGCGCTGTCATGGGAAACCGCAAAGAAGGTCTGCAGGCGGCTCAGTGGGCCTTTGTAGACGCCGCTGATCAAGCTTTTCAGGGCGCCCAGCAAACGGCCGTTCGGCACGAACATCACCGGCAGCATCGGCGCAAGGTTTGAGGGCAGGACGCCTTCCTGGACACAGACGCCATTGTCGAGGTTATCAGTGTCTTTCAGTTCAAGTTGCGCGGAAACCGCCGCACCAACGGGTGACAAACCTTCCTTGATTGGCGCTCCCACGCCAATCGCATTGACCGTGACATCGGCATCGTAGCCAAACGCGATAATGTCACCATTGGCTGAGAACCGCTCGCCGATCCGGCTCGACACGTCGAGGCCCCGGTCGCGCGAGCGCAATAGAATTTCAGTGCTGCCGAGAGTGCCGGCGCTGAGGATGACACGTTGCGCGCTGACTTGGCGCTCCGAGTTTGCAGATTTGTCCTCTGGGTTCATGTCGCGGACGTGAACGTGCCAAGTGCCGCTCGACGTTTTTTCGATGTGCGACACCTTGGCGCCTGTAAACAGCTCGGCGCCATGGCGCACGGCGTCGGGCAGGTAGGTCATCGCGACGGTGTTCTTGGCGCCGACATTGCAACCGCCGCAGCAATCACCGCAGCGTGTGCAGGCTGGTTGCTCAATGCCGCCGGCGCTGACCGCATTTTCGAAACTCACCAAGACTTCCGGCGCTATAGGCTGGCTGTCGATAGCGCTTGCGGCTTTTTCCAATGCCTGCACTTTGGTGTGCCCGAAGGCTTCGGGATCGCGCGCCGGGCTCAGCCATTGACGGGCCAGCTCAAAGCCTTTGTCGAGCAGGCCGTCCTGGGCAATCTGACCTGGCCAGACCGGGTCCTCGAACACGCGAGGATCCGGTCGCAACGCCACGCCGGCATTGATCAGTGAGCCACCGCCAAGGCCGCAGCCAACCAGCACGTGCATGTCGTCGCCAAGCCGGACATCAAACAGGCCTTGTTCTGAGCCAACCGCCATCGATTTGCCGGTGACACGCATTTCCTGGCGCATCTCTGGGAACCGTGACGGGAATTCACCGGTGACGACTTCGCGGCCGCGCTCAAGTACCGCGATGCGGAGGCCGGCGCGGGCAAGGCGTGATGCGGCAACACCGCCGCCATAACCGGAACCGACGATGATGACATCGTAGCTGCCGGCCGCGGCACTAAGGGAGTTCGCGAGACGAGTGATGCGGATCTCCCTTATGCGCTACGAGCGGTTGGTGACCGGCGCGCATAGCCATCGTGCAGGTCGAGCATGCGGTCGAGCCATTTGCCGACGGGGCTTGCCATATCGATCGGGTTGTTCGAACAGACCATGTAGGGCCACATCACCGTGCCAAACAACACGCAATCGCTGTAGTCCGGTGCAGCGCCTGCCAAAAACGGGGCGGCCGTCAGCGCGTCATTGGCCGGGCCGAGTGCCTTGTTGAGGGCGTTTGCCTCGGCGGCCGGATCCTTCGAGAGGTCCTCGAGCCTGGTTTTCAGCATCCGCTCCCGGCTTTCGCGAAAGTAGGCCTTGTCCTTCTCGGCAATGATCTTGAACACAGAGAACACGGCAAGCGGCACCATGCGCGGAAACACTGCGGCCCGGCACCACGATTCGATAAATCTGGCCCGCGCCCGTGCGGCGTCATCGGCAAGCAGGGCTGGCGCGTTTGGGTACGCCTCGTCGAGGTAAGCGGCGATATCGGCACTTTCACCCATGCATGTATCACCGTCGATGATGACGGGCACGCGCTGGCCACCGGATGCGGTCAAGCGATCCGTTTCTGTGAAGTGCCAGGGCAGGCTCTCGAACGCGAGCCCCTTATGCTTTAGCGCCATGCGTGTCCGCCAGCAGTAGGGGCTGAAGAATATTTTCTCGTCAGCGTCCGTTAGATCGAAGAGTTGGATGGCCATCGTGATCCCGGCTTGATTCATGTACTCTGGCGCAAAATAAGCGTGCAATTCGCGGGCGCAAGTCTTATGCCCTTGCATGGTGCACGCGCCGCACCTTCCAGCACCTTGCTGTCAATGCTCCTGTGGCCGTGTTTTTCCTGCGGCGCTGCCGATTTTTATTGTGCGCATGGCACAACTCACCCTTGATCCCGCCTTGCGAAATTTCAAAACATGGACGCATTAATCGCTTTATGGCCGCCAGAGACGTTGGCGCTGGTGATCGCTGGGTTTTTCGCTGCCGGCATTGTCAAAGGTACGCTGGGCGTCGGGCTGCCTGTCGTGGCGATTGCAATCCTGGCACCAACAATCGGGTTGCAGGCTGCCGTTGGATTGGTCTTGCTGCCGAGCATTGCCATGAACGTGTGGCAGGCCCTTGTCGGCGGAAATTTTCTCGAATTGCTGCGGCGGCTGTGGTCGCTGATGATCATGACGGTAGCCGGTGTCTGGGTTGGTGTGCAGGTCCTGGCGGCGGCAGATGCGGCCTTGCTGATCACGGTGCTGGCCGTTGTATTGATCGCGTATTCGCTTTGGTCGCTTTCACGCGCACAAGTGCGCCCGCCCGGGCGCTGGGAGGCCGTGCTCTCTCCGATCGTCGGTTTCCTTGCCGGCCTGATGTTCGGAATGGTCGGTAATTTCATGGTGCCGGGCGTCATCTATCACCAAGCGCTAGATCTTGGTCGCGACCGTTTGGTGCAGGCGCTCGGCATGAGTTTTGTCGTCATATCGGTCGCGATGCTCGTTTTCATGTCGCGCCTCGCCCTGATTGACGGTGCGACGGTCGCCATCTCAGCCGGCGCCATGGTGCCGGGGCTGCTCGGCATGGCGATTGGGCAGAAGTTGCGCCGGTTTCTCAACGAAAGACAATTCCGGCTGTTATTTTTTCTCGGACTGTCGCTGGCCGGCGGCAACATGTTGATCAGGGCCTGGTTGGTGTAGAACCGCACGATCTTCCACGCGATCGCTCCGGCTTTTCTGTGGACTTTGACCGGCGGATGGATTTGTCTGATCGGCAATTCCATTCACTGCACGCGAGGAGCCGGACCATGGGCGAGTTTTCCAAAGTCTTGATTGAAGATCATCTGATGATCGTGACCTTGAACCGGCCCGAGGTCTACAACGCCTGCCATCCGCCCGCGAGCCAGGAACTGAGCAAGGTTTTCGATGAGTTCGACGAGAACCCGGACCTCTGGGTTGCGATCGTCACCGGCGCGGGCGACAAGGCGTTCTGCGCCGGTAACGACTTGAAATACCATGCCGAGATGCGCGCCAAGACGGGTAAGCGGCCAGACCATGGTCCGGGCGGGTTTGGTGGGATCACCAAGCGCTTTGACAGCGTCAAGCCGGTCATCGCCGCGGTCAACGGCGTTGCGATGGGCGGAGGTTTTGAGATCGCGCTCGCCTGCGACATCATTCTGGCATCCGACAAGGCCCGCTTCGCGCTGCCCGAGCCGCGTGTCGGGCTGACCGCGGGCGCGGCCGGCATGCAACGTCTGTCGCGCACGATCCCGCTCAAGCAGGCGATGGGCATGATGCTGACCGGCCGCCACGTCCCGGCTGCCGAAGGCTACGACCTCGGCTTCGTCACTGCTGTCGTGGAGCACGACAAGCTCATGGAAGAGGCCAAGCGCTGGGCCGGGCTGATCCTCGAATGCTCACCGATGAGCATCCGCGCGACCAAACAGGTCGTGATGAACTCGCTCGACGTGCCGTCGCTGGAGATTGCGATCAAGAACCACCGCTATCCGGCGCAGATCGCCCTGATGAACAGCGAGGACACGGTCGAAGGGCCGAAAGCCTTCGCCGAAAAGCGCAAGCCGGACTGGAAGGGGCGATAGCCCCGTTCCCGGATTGGTGCTCCCCCCACGTCAAGGGCCGGCCGTCTGACACGAGCACCGCACAGGTTGCCACCCGCCACGCGAACCGGAGGTATCGTGACGAGAATGGTTTAAGGCCGATCGAGATAATGACCGCGTCGCGTCGCGAAACTGAGCGGTTGCCGCTTGCAATCCAAATCGGGACTACGATCAGGTCGGCGGCTTGCGCGGAGCCCGTCCCAAGGACGGGATGACGGCCGAGGTGGGCGGCATGACCTGACAGCAACCGCGGACTGTCGTAACTGCGTTGATCTTGTTTGCCGCGGGCACACACTGCGTTGGCAACGTGTCAAAACCGGCCGAAGAGGCGATGCCGCACCCCACACGCCGTCACCCCGTCGAAGGACGGGGTCTGCGCAAGCCAAACTTTTGCCTCGGCCAGGGACGCGACCGCCGCCTACGGGTGACAATCTTGAAGCGCCGTCCAAAGACGATGGTGCGTTGCTTCAGTATTGGCGCGTTGATGGCCTCCGATATCGACATGCGTACGCCCTGCGTTTGCAATGGTTATCATGGATAAAACTTGCTCAAACCTCCCGAACAGAGGCTAAATTGGTCATGGTCATATGATTAAATTTACGAGTGACGGAAGCATTCAATCTACAGATCCCGCCACGGAACGGACCCACCCCATGAACCCCGACACGCTCCACTACATCAGCTCAGAGGACGACCTGCGTGCCCTGCATCACGCGCCGATGTCGCGCGCGACCGACAAGGTGCTGGATCATCTCGACACGCACTGCCGATCCGTTATCGAACTCTCGCCGTTCTGCGTGATCGCAACGCAGGGGGAGAACGGCGCCGATGTGTCGCCGCGGGGGGACCCGCCCGGATTCGTGAAAATACTGGATGACCGCACCTTGCTTGTGCCCGACCGGGTCGGCAATAACCGACTTGATGCGATGTGCAACCTGCTGACCAATCCGCGCATCGGCATGTTGTTTCTGGTGCCGGGCATGGGTGAGACACTGCGCATCAACGGCTCGGCTCGGATCACCGATGACGCCATGGCTCTGGAAGCATGCGCCGTGCAGGGTCGCGCTCCGAAAGTCGGCCTTGTCGTGCGTGTCGAAGAAGCATTCCTGCATTGCGCCAAGGCGTTGAGCCGGTCGGCCCTGTGGGACGCCTCGCGCCACATCGACCGGGCGTCACTGCCAAGCTATGCCGAAATGCTGCTCGACCATGTCAATGGTCTGACTGAGGCTGAAAATGCACGGCAGTCGGACGTGATGGCGAAACGCGGCCTTTACTGACGAAATCTCCAACGTCGGACGGGAAGCACCACATCGGAGAATTCGCTCGGCGCGCGGGTGAGGCAGACCGACGCCGAAGGCAAGCCGGCACGGGCCACCAGGGGCCGCCACGGGCCGCCTGGGTTATCAGGCCATGTCAGCCAACCGTCGCGCTAGCGGGTTCGACGCGGTTGAAACGCCCGTGCGGCCCACAGCGGAAAGTCCTGGTAGACATAGTGGCCGGTGTTCGGCGGTCGCGTCACACGGATCGGCAGTCGGTTATAATCGCGACGGCCAAAGCGCCTGTGATGGGTCCGTCCGAGATAGGATTTACCTTGCTTTTTGTAGTGCTTGCTGCCGGCAAAGGATTCGGTCGGCGCGGCGGCCAGGGCGACGCCGGTTGCGGCCAGGGCGATGATCAGCGTTTTCATGATGCTTTCCTTTGTTCGTGTTGCGCTGGTCATGACTTGGTGGGCTGAGCAGTGGACCGCCAGGGCCGTTCAGCGCTAAGTGAACGGTGGTGAAGCGGGAGCGGAAAACGGTTATCGTGCCGTGAATGGAATGTGATGCAGCAACCGATGGCATTGAACGACGATGGGATGCGCCTGCTGATGCCGGCCGCGGCAAAGGCGATCGCTGGTTCATTCGATCTGATGCATCTGCCGGAAACCTTCGCCGACGATCCTTATCCGATCTATCACGCGCTGCGCATGCACGAACCGTTGCGTGTGATGCCCGATGGCTCGCTCTTTCTGACCCGCCATGAAGACCTTGAACGGATCTACAAGGATACGACGGCGTTCTCATCCGATAAGCACGCCGAATTCGCGCCGAAGTACGGTGATGGACTGCTGTTTCAGCATCACACGACCAGCCTGGTGTTCAACGATCCGCCCCTGCACACCCGTGTCAGGCGGATCATTGCCGGTGCGCTGACACCGCGCGCCATCGCTGCGATGGAAGCGCCGGTTGTCGAACTCGTTGACCGTCTGCTCGATGAGATGGCGATCAAGGCAGCGGCAGGTGCGACGGTCGACCTGATCGACGATTATGCTTCCGCCATTCCGGTCGAAGTGATCGGCAACATGCTAGCCGTGCCGCATGCGGATCGCGGACCACTGAGGGACTGGTCGCTGGCCATTCTCGGCGCGCTGGAGCCATCGCTCACCCAAACGCAACTCGATGCTGGCGAGCAGGCGGTTGACGACTTTCTCACCTACCTGCGCGATCTGGTTGCGGCGCGGCGCAAGCATCCGGGCGACCCTGACAAAGACGTCCTGACGCGGTTGATCCAGGGTGAGGTCGATGGCGAGCAACTCACCGTGATGGAGTTGCTGCACAACGTCATTTTCATCCTCAACGCCGGTCACGAAACAACAACCAACCTGATCGGAAATGGCTTGGTTGCCTTGCTTGAATGGCCCGGGGAAAAGCAGCGTTTGATTGATGAGCCGGCGCTGGTGCGCACAGCGGTTGAAGAATTCCTGCGTTTCGAGAGTTCCAATCAACTCGGCAACCGGATGACGACAATGGACGTCGAGATCGGTGGGCAAAGAGTGCCCGCGCGGACACCGGTGACGTTGTGCATTGGTGCTGCCAATCGCGATCCCGAACGTTTTGAAAAACCCGACGTCCTCAACATTGCGCGGCAGCCGAACCGGCATCTGGCTTTTGCTTCAGGCGCGCATCAGTGCGTTGGCATGGCCGTCGCGCGGCTCGAAGGTAAGGTCGCAATTGGCCGGTTCTTGTCACGCTTTCCAGACTACCATGCTGCGGCGGATTTCGTGCGTGGTGGCCGTGTGCGTTTCCGCGGTTTCCAGTCGATCCCCGTCAAGCTAGCCTGATGTTGAGGCCCGGCGTTCCAGATGGCAACGCATCCCCAAAAAAATAAAGGGGAATGACAGCCGCAACCATCACTCCCCAATCGCTACAGGAACGCAAAACAAGATTGCCTGGAGCTTACGTTATTAAGCACCCAAAAGTGTTTCAAAAGAATGAGTAGGAGATTAACATCGTTAATAATTCTACCGGCGAGCATGACAAAAGGTTGTCAATCAGAAGCGGCACGGCCCGCGCCAACCCACTGCCTTAGGAACGCTTCACGCCAACGATGAACAGGTGGGGCGTAGGTGATGTGGCCGCGCAATTGCGACGGTCGATCCTGGGCACAAGGCATCGCCAGTCGCGTCGGGCTATTGCCGGACCAGCGACATATCTGGTGATAGGTGATCTCTGGGTGAAACTGAATGGCGGTACCTGAGCCATATTGAAAAGCCTGGTTCTCGAACGCGGTATCCGCGCGGACAAGCAGGTTTGCGCCATCGGGGAGATCGAAACCCTCACGATGCCACTGATAGACGATCTTTGGCCAGGCCACGCCGTCGATTGCCGGCACGAGCGGTTCGACCGGGTGGTATCCGATGCCAACGCGTTCATTGGCATCAAAATAAACTTTGGCGCCGAGAAAGCGCGCGAACATCTGTGCGCCCAGGCAGATGCCGAGAAATGGTTTTTCCTCGCGCAACGGCACGTCGATCCAATCGGTCTCAATTTTGATGAACTCATCCGTGTCGTTGGCACTTTGCGGTCCGCCGAATATGACGGCGCCATCGTGATCGGCAAGTGTGGTTGGCAGCGGGTCGCCGAAGCGCGGCCGGCGAATGTCAAGCCGGTGGCCCATCATCGCGAGCGTGCGGCCGACGTGCGCCGGAATTGATTGTGCTTGATGCAGAACAATCAGGATAGGCTTTGCCGAGACGCGCGCGCCAGAGGCGTTGCCCGCCCCAGTTTCAGTGTCAGGACGTTGATTTGTCGTTTGGTCGAGCATTAGGTGTGGATACTACGGATTGCTGGGAAGATGTGGCGGGCGGGCGAGGTTTCAACAGAATCGCGACGATCGGCGTCGTCAATTTAGCGGGCAGCACGCGTAACGCAAAGCCGAGAACATTGCTGATGACGCCGGGCACGATCATACCCATGCCGAGATCATAGCCGCGTCGTGCGCTGCGGGCGATCTGCTCCGGTGCCATCGCCGGTATAATGCGCCTGTAAAGTGCGGTTTGGCCACGCGCGCGTGCATGGAACTCCGTGTTGACGGGACCGGGCGCGAGGCAGGCCATGCGCACGCCCTGTCCCCGCGTTTCATGGCCGAGCGCACGCGTCAGCGATATGACGTAGGCCTTTGAGGCGTAGTATGCAGCTTGGTAGGGGCCCGGTGCGAACCCGCCGAGCGAGGCGACGTTGAGAATGCCGCCGCGGCCACGTATCAGCATGTCCGGCAGAAAGGCGCGGCACAGGCGCGTTAATGCCGTGACGTTGAGCTCGGTCTGGGCTGCGAGATTTTCGGCGGGCTCATCGGCAAAATCACCCGTGCTGGCGATGCCGGCCGAGTTGATCAGGATGTCAGCGAAGAGATTATGGTCCGTGAGGAACTGTCGAATAGCGGCCGGAGCGGCGGCCTCCGCGATGTCCACCGATAGCGTCAGCACGTCGTTATGACCGGTTGATGCCAAGTGCGCCTGGGTTTTGGTCAATTGGGGTACGCCCCGCGCCACCAGCACGACGGTGCGCTCCTGCGTGCCAAATGCTTCGGCGAGCGCGCGCCCGATACCATCCGAGCCACCGGTAACCACGACGGCCGGTCGCGTGCCGCTCAGCGCGGCAATGGCCGCATCGTCGCGACGCCAGGCACGGCGCTTCCAAAGATCAATTAAGTCCATTTGTGTAGCAATCTGGTGTCCTGCGAGCCATACAGCGCAGCAAAGTCGGCCCGGATGTGATGTGCCAATGCTTCGGCCAGGTCGCTGGTGCCGCGACGTGGAAGATGCAGGTTGATATTAAACTCGGGCAACGGTGGGAGGCCCTGTTCGACATCAATTATCGTTAAGTGCGCGGGCACCGAGTCGATCAGGAGTGCGGTGACCGCCAACCCGGCCGTGACCGGCGCGCACATGGCCTCGTGATTGGTGATTTCAATCACCATGCGCCACTCGATACCGGCGTTCATCAGGGCTTCGAGCGTACATGACCGGAACCGGCAATTGACACCGCCTATCGTGATCGGCAGCGGACGTTGCCGATGCGCGGTCGTATTCGGCGAGCCGATCCATACAAGGCGGTCGCGATATAACGTTTCGCAGATGCGGTCAGTATTCTGATCCGTTGTCAGGCAAAGATCGAGTTCACCGCGATCAAGGGTTTCAACCAGATCCCCGGAATTGCCGGTCTCGATACTCACCCGGACGTGCGGCCAGGCGGCATTGAACCGGCGCAGGATCATCGGCGCATAGGGTGCGACAAGGTCTGACGGCAGACCGAGGCGAACCTCGCCCTGGAACGTCGGCGTCGTCATCATGCCCCAGATCTCATCGTTCATGGACAGCATGCGCTGGGCTGGGCCGAGCAGGCGTTCGCCATCAGGGCCAAGGCTGACGCGCTTATGCTCACGATGAAACAGTTCGACATCGAAATGCTGCTCCAACCGTTTGATCTGTTGGCTGACGGCTGCCTGGGTGCGGTTCAGCAGGCGTGCAGCACTGGTCACGCTGCCGGTATCTGCGACGGCTATGAAGGCACGCAGGATAGATGTGTCGATATCTTTGAGCATGTCACCGTCTCCTTTGGCTTGTGCATTGAAATCTTATACTAGCAATAAAATATATTCGATATATTTATGCAAGGATTGCTGATACTCAAAGTCTCAAGCCTCTTCGGATGAGGCGATTGGCACCCAAAAAAAGGGGATGATTATGAGCACAACTTTCATCGACTTTTTGAGCGATCGCTTGAGCTTCGGCCGCACGACGTTGAAGCCGGGGCGTCTGATCAATCTGCTGCAGCTGGTCTGGCAGGTGCGGCGCGAGCGAAACCGGCTGGCAGCGCTTGACCACGACACACTGGCAGAGATGGGTATCCCTGCCGGCGATGCCAAACGCGAAGCAGCGCGTGGGTTGTTTGACTTGCCGAAATCTCGATTGGACAAACTCTGAGTTTGATCTCCCTTGAACTCACCATCCTGTCCAATTGATCACCGCCGGGATTTCCCGGCGGTTTTTATTTGTCAGAGCAAAGGCATGCTTGCGCTCGGTGTGGTCCTCGCTACACACTTAACCGGTCCACAATAACCGCGGTGTGACGTCCGCGAATAACTTCCGGTGAGGCAGCGATATGAGTTTGCGAAAGCGTGTGATGGCCGGTGAGACGGTCCTCGGTTCGATGGTGTTCGAGTTCTTTTCACCGGGCATGGCGCAGATCATGAAGCGCGCCGGATGCGAGTATGTCATATACGACATGGAACACACCGGCCTTGGCTATGAGACCGTCAAGGCACAGGTTGCGGCCTGTCGAGGCATCGGCGTCGCGCCGATGGCGCGGGTGCCGCGCTCCGACTATGCCTTTCTTGCACGTGCACTCGATATTGGCTGCGAGGGCGTCATGGTGCCGATGGTCAACTCCGCCGATGAGGCACGGTCGATCGTCGATGCGTGCCGATATCCGCCCGTTGGCCGCCGCGGTGCGGCATTCGGTTTTGCGCACGATCACTACGAGGGCGGTTCACCGGTTGATAAGATAAAGGCGGCGAACAGGCGCAACCTTGTCATTGCGCAGATTGAAACAGAGCACGGGCTGGAAAATGTCGAGGAGATCGCCGCGGTTGAGGGGATCGACGTGCTCTGGGTCGGTCACTTCGATCTAACGAACTTCCTCGGCATTCCCGGCGAGTTCACCAACAAGACGTACATCGATGCGCTGAAGCGCGTGGTCAAGGCCGGGCGCAAGCACGGCAAGGGCCTTGGCTTTATGGCAAGCGACACAACTTGGGCAACCGAATACAAGGCGCACGGCTTCAACATGCTCGCCGCCGGCACGGACCACGGTCTTTTGATGGCTGGCGTCTCCGGTCTGTTGGACAGTGTCCGAGACGCACCGAGTGCCAAGAAGAAGTCCAGGAAAAAGTAGGGAGCACGCACGTGTTCAAGATCGGAAGCACGCGAGATCTGATGACGGCGGCCGGCGAGCCTTGCTTTCCGCCGGCGGCGTTTGATGTCCTTAAGGACAACCCGGACATCTCGTGGGAATGGCTCGAGCAAGAGGTTGACGAAATCACGCCGGAGCTGATGGCCACCTATGACGGCTTGCACGTCAACCTGCCATTGGTGAAAGCCTCATGCGTGGCCAATGGCAACGTACGCTGCAAGATCATCGCGCGTAACGGTGTCGGGTACGACACGGTCGATGTCGACGCCATGACCGAGGCAGGCGTGGTTGTCACCAACACGCCGATCGCTGTGCGCCGGCCAGTGGCGGTTGCGACGTTGACCTTGTTGTTCGCGCTTGCTGGCCGGCTGTTCGACAAGGACAAACTCGTGCGTTCGGGGCGTTGGAATGACCGCACGGACTTTATGGGCAGGGGTTTGACGTCACGCCGTTTGGGTTTGATTGGCGCTGGCAGCATTGGCCAGGAAATCATGCGTCTTGCGACACCGTTTTTTCGCGATGTCGTGGCGTTCGATCCTTATGCGGACGCCGCGGCTGTCACGGCGGCAGGCGGTCGTCTCGTGTCATTCGATGATGTGCTTGCGACATCCGATTTCGTCACCGTGTGCTGCTTGCTGACCGACGAGACGCGCTATCTGATCAACGCCGCAGCATTTGCAGCGATGAAGCCCGATGCCTACTACCTCAATGTTGGGCGCGGCCCGATCCATGATGAAACAGCTCTCGCCGCCGCCCTGCAATCCGGCCAGATCGCTGGCGCCGGGCTCGACGTTACCGAGCAGGAACCGATCGCCAACGACAGCCCGCTGATCGGCATGGACAATACGATCATCACGCCGCATGCGCTGTGCTGGACGGATGAGTGCTTCGAGGACATTGCCGGCACCGCCCTGCAATCGATCGTCGACGTTTCACAAGGTCTGCGCCCCGTCCATGTCGTCAATGGTGAGGCGGCAAAGGGCTTGAAGGGGCGTTAAAGCCCCTCCAAGTCGGCATCAAGACTCGGCGTCAAGCATACCCGTTTTGAACACTGCACCTGCCGCTGCCGCACCGAGCAAAGGTGCAACAATGAACAGCCAGAGCTGCGAAATCGCACCCGAGAACAATGCCGGACCGAGGCTGCGGGCTGGATTGACGGAGACGCCGGTAACCTGGATCCCGACAATGTGGATGACTACAAGCGTCAGACCGATGGCCAGGCCTGCCATCGCACTTGGCGCGCCTTTTCCTGTCGACCCAAGGATAACGACAACGAACAAGAAGGTCGCAACGAGCTCAAACAGGAACGCGGACATCACACCGTATTCGCCGAGATAACCTGCACCCCAGCCGTTCTGGCCAAGACCTGACTTTCCGACGTCGTAGCCGGCCAATTTCCCTGTCACGATGAGATACAGGATCAGCGCTCCAACGATGGCTCCGAGGCATTGCGCTATGACGTATTGAACGAAGTCACTCGTTGACATGCGCCCTGCGATAACGGCGGCCAGACTGACGGCGGGATTGATATGGCAGCCCGAGACGGGGCCGATGCCGTATGCCATGGCGATGAGCGCAAGTCCGAAAGCAAATGAAATGCCGAGCACGCCGACTTCCTTGCCTGCGATGACGGCGGCGCCGCACCCGAGCAGGACGAGCGTCAGGGTTCCTAGAAATTCTGCAACAGCTTTGTTCATAGCGCCACCTCCGATGATTTGGGCGGCTAATGCCTATCATGCGGATAGCGACAAGATTTTGCCGCATTTGATCCATGTTCGAGGTGATGTTTCGCCGATGGACGTGACAATGCCCGACCGGCTTCGAATTGAGGCGATGAAATCATAACCTCGGTTGGTCGGCCGTTGCGAAGCCGCCATACTCCGGCATCAACTGAAATGTGCGGTACTGGGAGCGGTTCGATGTCGGATTACAACGTTGGCGATCTGGTTGCGGAGTTTATTCATCAGGTTGGCATCGAGGTCGTGTTTGGCGTTGTGTCAGTGCACAACATCCCGATGGTTGATGGGCTTGGTCGCCGCAATACGGTGCGGATGTTTCCGGCGCGCGGCGAGATGGGCGCAGGCCATATGGCCGACGGTTACGCCCGCGCACGGCGCCATCTTGGCTGCTTCGTCACATCGACGGGGCCTGGTGCGGCCAACGCACCAGGGGCACTGGTTGAGGCGCGCTTCGGGTCGAGCCCGGTGCTGCATTTGACGGGACAGACGGCGACCGCAGATCTCGATAAGGCGCACGGCGCCGTACACGACGTCCCGGACCAGCTTGGCATGTTGGAGACGGTTTCGAAGCGTGCCTATCGTATCCGGACACCTGAAACCGCATTCGGCATTCTGCTCAAAGCGGCGGCCGAGGCGATGACACCGCCGATGGGGCCGGTCAGCGTCGAGATCCCGATCGACGTGCAGCGATCGCCGATCGCACGGCCGGACCAGCTCGACAATCTGGTGCTGCCGATTCCAGCGCCGGAAGCCGGCGATGCGGAGAGCCTTGATGTGATCGCCGAGATGGCAGCCGGCGCCAAACAGCCGATGTTGTGGTGTGGCACCGGAGCCCGCTACGCGCGCGAGGCGGTCGAGCGTCTGGCGGCAATGGGATTTGGCGTCGTGACGTCGATCAACGGCCGCGCCGTGATCCCGGAAACGCATCCGATGACGCTTGGTGCTTTCAATGCCGTGCCGGGTGTTGAAAAGCTCTACGCAGATGTTGATCTGATGATTGTCGCTGGCGGGCGTATGCGCGGCCACGAAACACGGGATCTGCAACTCAAGCTGCCGAGCAGGCGCGTCCATATTGACATCGACCCCGAAGCCTTCGGTCGTACCTATAGCGCCGAGCACTATCACGTCGGTGAGGCCGGCGCTGCGCTTAATGCATTGGCGGACCGTCTCGAAGGCCGCATGTCAGTGGCCACGGATTGGGCCGGAACAATTGCGCGCACGCGCGAAGAAGTTCATGCCGCCTACCGGCCAACGCTCGGCCCCTATGCCGACTTTGCCAACATCGTTCGTGATGCGATGCCGGCCGACGCGTATTGGGTGCGCGATATTACGATTTCGAATTCGACCTGGGGCAATCGCTATCTACCGCTAGCGGCGCCCGAACAGAACATCTATCCGGTCGGCGCTGCGATCGGTCCGGGCTACCAGATGGGGATCGGCGCGGCGATGGCTGACCGATCCAAGAAGACGGTTGCGATGACCGGTGATGGCGGATTCTATCTCAACATGACGGAACTTTGGACGGCGGCGCAGGAAAAAGCGGACGTTGTCATTATGGTCATGAACGATCAAGGCTACGGCGTCATCAAGGATATTCAGAACACGCTCTATGGTGGCCGGCACTTTGCTGCCGATCCAATTGGCCCAGACCTCGAAGGCTTGGCGAAACTTGCCGACATGCCGTTCTGGCGAATAAGTGCGCTGGATGAATTGGGGCCGAAACTCAAGGAAGCGATCGCCGTCGATGGGCCGGCACTTGTTGAAGTTGATATGACCAAATTCGGCCCTTACCCGCCATACTTCGTGGCACCCCCCTACGCGGCCAAGAAATAGGTGCGAACCCTTCGCATGAAAAGGCGCGGCTCACATCAGAATAACGCAACCGTGTGATAAGCGGTTGTTTGCTTATGCTATCGTTCAAGTCGTTCGCAGGCGCTGAGGGTTGGAGCGAGATTTTGAACCTTTCCCGTTTTGACGATGTCGATCCGCGCTTGTTTGCGCATAAGTTGTCGAGCGCCGAACAGCGCGAACTATTTTCGAAGTACGTGCATGATATAACCTTGGAGCCGTTCGATTACTGCAATCGGAAATGCCCCTATTGTCCGGTTGCGCTGATCGATCGTCGGTCATCGGTGAAGCTGATGGCGCGCGAGCATCTCGACAAAATCCTAGACGATCTCAGATCGATCGATTTTGTGGGAAGTATCTGCCTCAATCTGTTCAATGAACCGATGGCACATGAGAGTACGTACGAGGTTGCTGCCGAATGCCAGACCGCCTTGCCGAAGGCATCGGTCTGGTTCAATACGAACGGTGACTACATTAATCGCAAGTCAGTTGAGCGCCTGGCCAAGCTCGGTTTGAAGCGCATCGTGGTGACGCTGCATACCACGAGTGAACACCCCTACACGGATGATATTCAGAGGAAACGCATCGCGCAATTCACGGCTCGTACGGGAGTTGCGCTACATGTTGATCGATTTCGGCCAGGGATCGATATGCGGCTGAGCGGTTCGTTCAAGGGTATGAAAATCACAATGAAATCGGTCAATTACCTCAAGCACGGTGTTAATCGCGGTGGTGCAATGAAGCAAATTCCCGTGGTTTTGGATCGAGAAACACCTTGCGATCGGCCATTTCATGATCTCACGATTGCGTGGAATGGCAACGTCTATCCGTGCTGCCAATTCGTTGAGGGGTTTGCTGATCATTCACAATATGTCGTTGGCAACGTTGGCAATGCGCCAAGCATTTTTGCACTCTACTGCGATAAAATGATGGTTTCGTTCCGCCGGGATCTGTTTGGTTACGGCCGAAAACAGGCGCCGTGCTCCAGTTGCGCCGACCAGTCAAAGTGCCGTGGTGAACGGGACCGCCATCGACGGCTTGAGTTGTCAGCAGCATGGTGCCAGGACGATCAGATTGAGCATGCTGACTATTTTGGTTCGTGATTTCTCTAACTGATGCACCGTTGCAGCATTTGACCGACGTTCGCCGTGTCGTCCGTCGCCACGCTAACCGAGGTGGTCGCGCCAAGATAGCGGTCGAGCCGCTTGACGTTTGCCCGCGTCATACGTGTGTCGACATGGTTGGGCCCGAGCGACTTTTCCGACAACGCAAGCGCTTGCCTGTAGAGCGCTTGTGCATCGCCAATGCGGCACTGTTGTAGCATGACGGCGGCCAGATTGTTGCGCAAATTCGCCAGTTGCGCCGGCTGCGCGCTGGTCTTCGACTCAACGATTTCGATCGCCTGACGATAGACTTTCTCAGCCCGAACGAGCTGTCCGCTGAGGTCGTAGATCAGTGCCAGATTGTTGAGCGATTGGATAAACTTCAGATTGCTGGCGCCGAAATCTCTTTCAGCGATTGCGCTTGCGGCCTCGAAGGCCTGAACCGCCGCTTCGGTTTCGCCAGCACGGTAAAGGCGCATGGCACGCGCGGTCTGCTTTTCAAGTTCGGCAAGCGCCGGCGACGGAACGCCGTAGGAGACCGACTGCGCTGATGCGGCACAAGGCAACGCGATGGCGCAGGCCAGCAAGCAGGCGCGCAGCCGCTCGGCGGAAAACCACAGAATACGCAAACAAACACCTCAATACACCATGGGCGACGAGCGAGGTCGCCATCTACCGATACGACGGCAGGTAGGTCACTAAGGTTAAAAATGTATTGAAATTTTGGCTGAACTGCGTGCCTGGGCAGACAATTCAGCGCTTGGGATAGTTAGTTCTGGTCTTCCGGAAGGACCGGCAACGGCAGGAAGTCGATGCCTTCTTCAGCCAGCTCTTTGGCGTCTGACAAGCTGGCTTCGCCGTAAATGCCCTTCTGCTCGGTTTCCTTATAGTGGATCCGGCGTGCTTCTTCCGCAAACCGTGGCCCAACGTATTCGGCATTGTCTTCCACTTTGCGCCGGATTTCGCGCATTGCCTTGACCATTTCGGTGCGCGCTGTCGTCGAGATCTCAGCCTTCTTCTTGCTGGTCGACACGCTCGGAGCCATCAGCGCCTTGCGCACATCCGTCGAGCCGCACGTCGGACAGTCCACCAACTTGCGTTTGACCTGCGCGTCAAATGCATCGCTGGATTTGAACCATCCGGCGAAGTCGTGGTCGTTCTCGCACTGTAATTGATACTTGATCATCTCATTGCTCAAGGGCTGTACGAATCGCACATCCGACGTATCCACTAATTAAATGGGTTGTGCTCGGATAATGTCAAATGGCTGGTCATTATCGAGCGAGGGAATGCGGCCCCGCGCCTTGGCGACCTCTTCGAGATCGATCTTGGCCATGATAAAACCGGTCGTCTCACCGTCGGCTTCGGCGAGGATCTCGCCCCACGGTGAAATAGCGATCGAATGACCGTAGGTTTGCCGGCCACATTCGTGATCGCCAGCCTGTGCGGCAGCGAGTACGAAGCACTGATTTTCGATCGCGCGGGCGCGCAGGATCGTGTGCCAGTGGGCCTTGCCGGTCGGCACCGTAAACGATGATGGCACCGCAAGGATCTCGGCGCCGGCCTTGGCAAGCGCGCGATAGAGCCCGGGAAAACGCATGTCATAGCAAATCGTGATGCCAAGTGTGCCCCAGGGCAGGTCGGCGAGCACGCCGGCTTGGCCGGGTGCATAGCGTTTGCTTTCACGATATGTCTGGCCCTCGCCGATCTGGACATCGAACATGTGGATCTTATCGTAGCGCGCCGCCAGCGCGCCTGTCGGTGCAAACAGGAAGGCGCGATTGGCGTAGCGCGGTTCATCGGTCGCAACTGCCATTGAGCCGATGTGCAACCAAATGCCGAGTTCCTTGGCGAGGTCGGAGTAGTGTGCCAGCGCTGGATTGTCTGTTTCCGGCTTGATCACATCGGGCATGCGCTTGCTGTCGGTCTCGAGAACCGTTGTGACTTCCGGCGTCTGGATGTACTGCGCGCCGGCGCCGGCCGCATCTCGGATCATTGCACCGATTTCGCCGAGATTGCGGTCCACGTCACGACTTGTGCAGGTCTGGATGAGTGCGGCGGTGAAGTGCTTGGTTTCGCTCATTGTATTATCCCCTCACGGCGCACTGAAGCGGTCTGACGCGCAGCTCTGGCGGCGCGTCTCAGAGAAAGACGCAGGCCCGTCGGTTATGTCGCGCTCAGCATGGGGTCCAGCTTGCCCTGCGCATCAAGGGCATGCAGTTCATCGCAGCCGCCAACGTGGGTGTCGCCGACAAAGATCTGCGGCACTGATGTCCGGCCGCCTGCGCGTTCCACCATCTTCGCGCGTTTCGAAGCATTCATTGTCACGTCGATTTCTTCGAATTCCGCCCCTTTTTCGTTCAGCAGGCGTTTCGCCATCGTGCAGTAGGGACACCACATGGATGTGTAGATTGTGATTTTGGACATGTTCCGGGAAGATCCTGCAGTATGTCAGCGAACGTCATCGGCGTGGCTTCCTAACATAGGGATTGCCGGCGCGTCGTGCAAAGGGCATCGGCCAAATGGCGGAACGTCATTTGAATCATAAAGTTACAGTTGATTCGTTGGTGACGATTGCCAATGCAACTGCGTCGACGCGCTGAGCGCCAGCGCGGCGCAAGGCCCGCGCGCAGGCGTTGAGTGTCGATCCGGTCGTAATGACATCATCAACGATCAGAACATGCTTCCCGTCGATGTGTCGTTGCTTGCGCGGTGGTACAACGATCGCGCCGGCAAGATTTCGTCGGCGCTGATCACGCGTTAGACCGACTTGGGCTGTTGTCTGCCGGATGCGCCTGATGAGCTGCGGCTGAAAGCGGCAGGCGCTCGTGCGGGCCAATTCACGGGCGAGGATCGCTGCCTGGTTGAAACGTCGCGCCAGCAGGCGGCGCGGGTGCATCGGCACCGGCGTGATGACATCGCATCCGTCGATCAGTTCTGCGCCGGCGGATGTCAGCCATCGTCCGAACAGTTTGCGCGCATTGTGGCTATCGCCGTACTTGAAGGCCAGGATCATATCACGCATGACACCTGAATAATGCGCAACGGCACGGGCATGATCATAGTGCGGTGGGTGCGCGGCGGCAGCGGCCGAAATCATCCGGTCGCCCGTATCGAAGGGCATCGGCAACCCCAATCGATCGCAAACCGGCGCGCGGATGAAGTTGATGTCCGACCAGCATCGCGCGCAGATTGTATCATGCTGGCTCAAGCGCTCGTGGCAGGCAAGGCATGCCGGCGGGATGATGAGATCGGCCATCGCGCCAACAAGACTGTGCCTGACGAGATGCATCAGCCGGGCAAAAGTTGCCCGTTCCTTGGTTGGTGGACTGGGTGTCTCGAAGACCATGTTGGCTGCCGCCGGCAATAGCGCGTAGAAAACAACTGACCGCGTGCCCAATATCGCGGCACGTTACGTAGGTTAGTCCCAATTGATGCCGCAAGCTTCAAAAATTTTCGATCGCGCTCTTCTTCACGACCGGCGCGCGCGGCAGTTGCGGCGGAGCGATGTTGGATCACTGCCCGATTTCCTGCTGGCGCACGCCGCCGAAGATGTCGTCGATCGGCTGGCAATGATCAAACGCCGTTTCGCACGGGCGATCGTCGTTGGCAGCTATCATGGTGTTATGGCCCGTCGTTTGACCGCCGCCGGCATTGAAGATGTTGTCGAAACGGATGCCGTGCCAGGATTTCTGGCGCTTGGTGGCGCGGGGCGCGCAGCGGTGGTGGCTGATGAGGAAGCGTTGCCGTTTCCGGCCGCTACGTTCGATCTCGCCGTATCCGTTCTGGCGCTGCAATACGTCAATGATCTCCCCGGCGCGCTGGCTCAAATTCAACAGCTGCTCAAGCCCGACGGGTTGTTTGTTGGCGTCATACTCGGCGGCGCGACGCTTGGTGAATTGCGCCAGGCCATGCTCGCGGCGGAAGCCGAGATGACCGGGGGCGCATCGCCTCGGATCATGCCTTTTGTAGATGTGCGTGACGGCGGTGGATTGCTTCAGCGGGCCGGTTTTGCGCTGCCCGTCAGCGATGTCGAGACATTGACCGTGACCTATCGCTCGGCACTTGACCTGATGCGCGAGCTGAAGGCGATGGGTGCAACCAACGTGCTGCTTGAGCGCTCCCGTTTGCCGGTTACGCGCGGGCTATTGTTACGGGCGGCCGAGATCTACGCTGAGCGGTTTGCGGCAGAAGGCGATGATGGGCGCATCGCGGCGACGTTCGAGCTGGTGACATTAACCGGCTGGTCGCCTGACCCAAGCCAGCAAAAGCCGCTGCGGCCGGGCAGTGCCGAGGTCAGTTTGACGAAAGTTTTGAAGCCGCGAGAGACATGATGCGGTTGCGATAAGCACTTTTCCGGACTTTACGATTGCGGCAAATTGTGTCCCCCATACAAGTATTGATGCCAAATCGCCGTGCACAGCGACCTTGGGGTAATGCTGGCGCAAGAAAACTGTCCGATGTCTCCGTATTTAGCCCGCAATCAACACGGAAAGCGAATAAAATGAACGCGCATTTGACCGAACCAAGTTTTCTCGAATCCGTTGACATGATGTTCAATCAGGCAGCGGGATGTATTGATGTCTCGTCTGGTCTTGCAGAGAAGATCCGTGTTTGCAATTCAACCTACACGGTGCGGTTCGGGGTCCGGCTACGCGGCGAATTGCATACGTTCACTGGATATCGGGCCGTTCATTCCGAACACGTCGAGCCGGTCAAGGGTGGCATCCGCTATGCCGGCGATGTGCATCAGGACGAGGTTGAAGCACTGGCCGCGCTGATGACCTACAAATGCGCCTTGGTCGAAGTCCCGTTTGGCGGCTCCAAGGGCGGCTTGGCGATCGATCCGCGCCAGTGGGAGCCGCATGAGCTCGAACTCATTACCCGCCGCTTCGCCTACGAACTGGTCAAGCGAGATCTCATTCATCCCGCCCAGAACGTCCCGGCACCGGACATGGGCACCGGCGAGCGCG
>JAGDYV010000172.1:0-712 GCA_049116495.1 Hyphomicrobiaceae bacterium
ATGTGAATAAAGATGGCATTGATGATCTGATCGTTGGGGCTTTCCTCGGCGACGACGGTGGCATGGACGCAGGGGAAGCCTATGTGGTGTTTGGTGCGATCGACTTCGTATAGAGATAGCAAAGCCGGCTGGAAGAGATATTTGGTGATTTTACGTTGCTCACTTTGCAGGACTGCCGGAGGCAATTGCTGACCGCGCTCATAAACTAACGAAAATGATGGGCAATGACCCGAAGTTCATCTTGCCTCGGTTTCTGCAAGATTATGGATCCTGAAGCCGTTGAGTATCCCAAATACTTGGGTAAAGGGTAACTCCAGTACTGGATTTACCGGGAGCACAACCAAGTCAGTTGCGCCCCGTATGTGTTCCAAGGCATTGGTCCAGCTCCTCGTTGCCAGCCGCTAACAAATGTTGGCACGGTGACGATCAGCATTCGTCCTGTTCTGCAACGGGTCACAAGTGAGCTTCCGAGACGCAAGATTTGCGACCGCACCACCTTCAACTCCGGACATGATTGCTATCATTAGGCAGTTGGTCAATGTCATAGCTCACGATGACGGCTTCTGGGATTTTTCGACCAATATCGATTGCAGTGGGTGCAAGACCACAATGCGCATCACCCCAGTTAACCACACCACCCCGCTATCCCCCCTCCCTTCACCTCCTGCATATTACCTGCATCCCGTCCACTGAGGGGCCGCTGACCGGTGGC
>JAGDYV010000173.1:0-6934 GCA_049116495.1 Hyphomicrobiaceae bacterium
CGACATGCCCAACAATCGGTGCGATCAGACCGTGTTCTTCGATGTCCTTGGCCGTCTCGGTAACGCATTCAGCGAGCCGTGATACAGGAACGCAAACGTCTGAGGCCAGCGTGTCCATACCAGGCCACATCGTACGTACGGCCCAGTAGGCGTCATGACGGGCCTTCCAGAGCTTGTTGCGATCCTCTTCACGTTCCGCCCAATCAAAACGAATGGCGCCTTCGGCTTCCGCGATCGCTTTGAAATTCTCGACCTGGTCGCGCGCCGAAACAGGCGTGCCGTGAAACTCGAGGAAGAGCATCGGGCATTCTTCGAAATCGGTTTTTGAATGAAAGTTCGTGGCGCGGACCTGCATCGCGTCGAGCAGTTCCATTCGGGCGACGCCAAGGCCGAGCTGGATTGACTGGATCACGGCATTGCAGGCGCCTTCGACCGTCTTGAACGGGCAAACGGCGGCGAGAATGGTTTCAGGAATGCCATAAACACGCACGGTGAGTTCGGTGATGATGCCGAGCGTACCTTCGGAACCGACCATCAGGCGCGTTAGATCGTATCCTGCGGATGATTTGCGCGACCGCCCGCCGGTCTTTACCACTGAACCATCGGCCATCACGGCCGTGACGTTCATCACGTTTTCGCGCATCGTGCCGTAGAGCACGGCGTTGGTGCCCGAAGCGCGGGTTGCCGCCATACCGCCCAATGTTGCGTTCCCTGCGCCCGGATCGATTGGAAAAAACAATCCGGTATCGCGCAGATAATCATTCAGCTCTTCGCGTGAGATTCCGGGCTGGACGACGACATCGAGGTCCTCATGGTTGACGGAAAGCACCTCTTTCATGTTCTGGAAATCGATCGAGATGCCGCCCTGCGGCGCGTTGACGTGGCCTTCCAGGGACGTGCCGGCCCCAAATGGAATGACCGGGCAGTTGTGCTCAGCGGCGATGCGCACGATATCGCGAACCTCGTCCGTATTGTTGGGCCAGACGACGGCATCGGGTGGCTCATTCTTGATCCAGGTTAACGTATGGCCGTGTTGCTCACGGATTGCCTGGCCGGTTTGCAACCGGTCGCCAAAGCGCTGCTGCATAACCGCGATGGCTGTCTTGATGCTCTCTGGGCTGCGCGCGGGCGTCAGATGATTGTCGTTGGCCGTTGACATCGGCGCTTCTCCTTTGCCGCGCAGTTCAGCGCGTACGTGTCCTCAAAGAAAGTTGCCGCATATATGGCACTACTCGACACGGTTCCGCTAGATCGATGCCGTGATATTCCCAGGCTCGGCCGGTTCGCTGCGGTTTTGGGCCTGACAGCGGCACGTGCAGGCGCGATAGTGGCGGACAAGTACGCACAGATGAGGAACCGTCGGCATGTCGACACCGTTGCACTATCGAAGCGCAAACCAGCTTGCCGCGGCTATCCAGGCCAAAGAGATCAGCTCCGTTGAGCTGCTACAACACTTTCTCGGCCGTATAGAGCGACACAATCCCAAGCTCAATGCGATCATCTGGATGGATGCCGAGCGCGCGCTGGCCCGAGCCGCCGAGGCAGACGCGGCGCTGACCCGCGGTGAGAATTGGGGGGCGCTGCACGGTGTGCCGATGTCGCTCAAAGAATCGTATCAAGTCGCCGGTTCGCCGACGACATGGGGTGATCCTGCCCTCAAAGACAACGTCACTGAAACGACGGCTATTGGTGCGCAACGGCTGCTCGATGCCGGCGCTGTTTTCTTTGCCAAAACCAATGTGCCGATCCATCTCGCCGACTGGCAAAGTTACAATGAAATCTATGGCACGACGAATAACCCGTGGGATCTGAACCGATCGCCGGGCGGTTCATCGGGCGGGTCTGCTGCGGCATTGGCTGCAGGCCTCACCGGCATCGAGGCAGGCAGCGACATCGGTGCATCGATCCGCAATCCGGCTCACTATTGTGGTGTGTTTGGCCACAAACCGACGTTCGGTGCCATTCCGTCGCGCGGACAATCGATGCCTGGAACGTTTGCGGCGTCCGATATTTCCGTTGTTGGGCCAATGGCGCGTAGTGCCGCCGATCTCGAACTTGCGTTTGATGCGATGGCGGGGCCGGATCTGCTCGATGATTCCGGTTGGCGCCTTGATCTGCCTGACGCCCCGCAGAAATCCCTCAAGGACTTTCGGGTCGCTGTAAAGCTCACCGATCCCAATTCTGAGGTCGATCAAGCTTATGCCGATCAAATGCAGGGCCTCGTGGAGAAACTCGCAGCGGCTGGTGCGACCGTCAACGACAACGCCCACCCGGATCTTGATTCCACCCGCCTCTACGAGGTCTATGTGATGCTGCTGCGTGCTGCGACGTCGTCGCGGCTCTCCGACGATGACGCGGCGCACTGGCACGACGTCGCCACCAAGTTGGGTGCCGAAGACGCGTCTTATCTCGCGCGGATGGCGCGGGCCAATACGCTCAGTCACCGCGACTGGCTCCGCTTGAACAACGAGCGCCATGCATTGCGCTTCAAATTCGCCGAATTCTTTCAGGACTGGGACATATTGCTGTGCCCGGCCGCAGCCTCCGCGGCCTTCCCGCATGATCAGGCCGGCGAGCGTCACGATCGCACGATCACGATCAATGGCCACCCGGTGCCAACAACCGACCAGCTTTTTTGGGCAGGCTTTTCCGGTGTCGTTTTTCTGCCCTCGACGGTCGGACCGGCCGGCATTCAACCCGATGGTCTACCGGTCGGTTATCAGGCGATCGCTGGGCATCTGCGTGACAAGACGGCGATACGGTTTGCGCAATGCGTCGAACGCGAGATCGGCGGCTTTGTTGCGCCGAAGGGGTGGGATTGACGTGGCCGTGGGCCGCGATGGTCTATTCCTTTTTTACGCCATCCCGTGCGCGTCCCGGGGCCGGGACGGTCACCAGCCGGCCCAGCACAGGTGCCGCGCGCAGCCGTCCGGTTGGCGCGAGCAGCTCTTTCTTGCCTTCGACCATGATGACGCCGCCAATGCCGGGCCACAGACTGGCGCCGACACGCTCAAGCCCGGTAACGGAACGCAGCACCAGGTTATGCTCAATCGGCGGGGCGTGCAGCGCGTACTGCCAGCCGGTGGTTGAGAACATCGCGTCGGCCAGGAGACGCTCCAACTGATGGCGGCTATAGGGGCGGCCATGGCCGAACGGCGTGCTGTCGGTACGCGCCCAGATGCTGCGCCGGTTGGGCACGATCAGCATGATGCGACCTTGCGGTGACAGCACCCGCCAGATTTCACGCAGCAACGGGCGGACTCGCTCCGCTGTTTCCAGGCAATGAACGGCGAGCAGCTTGTCGACGGAACTGTCGGCAAACGGCAGGTGCTCCTCATCAACGAGAACCGTCAGCTTGTCACCGACACGCGGCCAAACCAGCGCGCCCTGTGCGGCTGGCATGACCGCGCCGACGCGTAACGCTTCATCGCGATACGGCCCGAGTAACGGCGGCGCATAACCAAGTCCGATAACCGTTTCACCGTTGACGTTGCGCCATCGCGCACGCAGTCGGTGCGCCAGCAGCCGTCGCACAGCGGCACCAAGCGGGCGTGCATAGAAATCGCGTAGCTCTCCGACGTCGTGGTGCATTGACCGGCTGAATCCTCAATCTAACCTACAGTCAGACTACCACACTTGTCTGCCAATGCAGTCATGCCGCATCGCCCATGACCGCATGTGTAAAAGCGTACATATCGTGGGCAAGTTGATCAAAACCGATGTACGCCTCGCGGGCGTCCGGACCTCGTCCGTAGGTGGCAAAGAGTTGGTGGAAGACGGTTGCGAGTTTGAACATGCAAAGTACGCGAAAAACATGGAAATCAGAGACATCGCGACCGGTCGCGTCGGCGTAAAGCGCAACGATCTCGTTACGGCTTTGGAAACCTGGCGCGGCGGTTGGCATCTGTGCCATTTGATGCATGCATTGAGGATCGCCAGCTTCGGTCCAATAGCTGGTCATCGTCGCGAGATCGAACAGCGGATCACCGCGTGTTCCCATGTCCCAATCGACAATTGCGCGCAGCTCCAATGTGTCCGGATCGAGGATGCAGTTGTCGAGTTTAAGGTCGCAGTGCAGGAGCGTCGGAGTTCGCGTCTGCGTGGTTTGTGCCCCGAGCCAAACGCCGATTTCCTGCGTCAGACGATGCATATCGCCTTGCGGCTCCAGGCGCTCGGCGCGCACGCGCCAGCCTTTGACGGCGCGTGCGACGAAGCCCTCCGGCCGTCCAAAGTCGGCGAGGTCCGCCCGTACCGCGTCGATGTCGTGGAGCGCGGTCATCGCATTGACCAGCATTTCACCGGTTTGCGCAGCGCGCTTGGCATCGCTGCCGATGAAACTGCGATCATCGCCTTTGATAACGCGGCCTGGGCGGTATTCCATAATCTGAAATGGCACGCCGATCACTGATACATCTTCACAAAGGTGCATGCTGTCAGGCGCCGGTGGAAATACTTTCGAGAGCTTTGCGAGGACACGATGCTCGCGCTTCATATCGTGTGCGCCGGGAGGCAGATCACCATCCGGAGGTCGGCGCAAAACAACATCTCGGTCATCAACGCGAAGACGATAGTTGATGTTGGCCAGTCCCGTGGCGAACTGCTGAATTTCCTGGCTCATATCAAGCGTCATGCCGACGGTCGCGAGATAGTCACCGAGCCTGATCGCGTCGATTCTGTGGGTATCACGCGCCGAGCGAAACACGTGGGCGTCACTCATCGAATTCTCCAGTATGATTGGTTTGTTCGGCCTGATTCGCTTGAATATGAAGACTTTGGTTGAACGGGTGCTGTATCGGCACAATTGAGGCGTCTTATGGACTGCATCGCTCGGCTTGACAGCAATTATTTATGCTTATGTGAAGCATTTCATACCTCGTTGGCCCAGTAGGTCGCATACTTGTCCTGAGCGCCGGACTTTGTGTTTTGCCATTCCAGGCAAGTCGGGCCAAGATGATTGTCGGTATTCGGCAGATTTGATGATGAAGGGTGCGATATGAAGACGGCTCCTTTTCTTGCGGCAGGCGCACTTTCAGCGATCCTAGTTGTTGTGGCCGGCACTGCGGCTGAGGCCAAGGTTCGTGTCGTTCCGTATGCCAAGGCCGGCAACTGGAATGTTCGTGCCGTATACTTGTCGAGCGGATCGTTTGATCACTGCTCAGCCAACGCAAAGTATCAAAGCGGCACGCGGGTCTCGATTATCGTTTATCGCAGCGGAAACTGGCGGCTTTGGTTCGCCCATAGCAAGTGGCCGGATCGTGGTCGAGCGACATTCCCGGCGACCGTGCAAGTTGACAATCGTGTCGTGCTCAATCGAAGTGGCCGCTACAAGGGACGCAACGCCTACATTGACCTCGGTCGCGAGATTTCGCGTGTCAAAGCCCTGATGCGCGGTCGATCGATGGCGATCGTCACGCCTTCCGGTACATCGCGCTTCAGCCTGCGTGGTACCAATCGGGCGACGCGCTCGCTGGCAGGGTGCTGGAAAGCGCACTACAAGCGCCCGGCCGCGCCGGCGACGGGCGGTGCCTTCGGCAGCGCCAACAAAAACAGCGGCGCTTTTGGTGGTGGCACTGTGGCGCGGCGTAAGGCCAACGAGCTTTCCCGCGCCAACACGCTGGAGATTGCAACGCGATATCTCAGCAAGGCCGCGCAGCCCTATTCGATCTTTCCGCGCGATAAAGCGCCACTGAAGCATTTTCCGGTGAATTGGAAACTTGAGAGTGGATTGATCGGTGGCATGCGGGTGTTCAAGAACACCTCGGTTGGTGTTGATAAGCTGCTCAGCTCACTGCTGTCGGATCAGGCTAAACATTGCAAGGGGCGCAATGCATCGCAGCGTGAACCGCAAACACAGATCCGTGGCCGAAATATCGCCAAGGCTCGTGGCGTCTGTGAAACGTCAAACGGCAATGTTCTCAACATCAACTACAAAGTGGCGCAGCTTGGCCGCCGGATGGTGATGATGATCATGGAGATCAAATCCGTAAAAGGACGGCGTCCGATTGGCGGTTTGAATTCGCGCCGTTCCGCACCAAGTACGCCGACACCTCTCCCGGGCCGACAGCCTGGCCCGAACGAATTGTAATCAACGGACAGCAGCTGACAGGTTGGCAGTTTAACTGCCAACCCAATGTTGCTGCCGAGCTCGCGTTTCGATCGTTTGCTTAAAACACCACGACTGAGCGGATTGACTCGCCGGCGTGCATCAGATCAAAACCCTTGTTGATGTCTTCGAGTGCCAGGGTGTGGGTGATCATTGGATCGATCTGGATCTTGCCATCCATATACCAGTCCACAATTTTTGGCACATCGGTTCGACCCCTGGCACCGCCGAATGCGGTTCCGCGCCATGAGCGCCCAGTGACCAGTTGGAACGGCCGCGTTGCGATTTCCTTGCCGGCACCGGCGACACCGATGATGATGCTCTCGCCCCAGCCTTTGTGTGCTGCTTCGAGCGCGACACGCATGACATCAACATTGCCGATGCACTCGAATGTGTAGTCGCCACCGCCGCCTGTGAGTTCGACGAGATGGGCCGTCAGGTCGCCATCGACTTTGCTTGGATTGACGAAGTGCGTCATTCCAAATTTTTCGCCCCAGGCCTTCTTGTCGTCGTTCATATCGACACCGACGATCATGTTGGCACCGACCATCCGCAAGCCCTGCAGGACGTTGAGGCCGATCCCGCCTAAACCAAACACAATACAGTTCGAGCCAGGCTCGACCTTGGCAGTGTTCATTACCGCGCCCAGGCCGGTGGTCACGCCGCATCCGATATAGCAAACCTTGTCGAACGGTGCGTCCTTGCGAATTTTTGCCAATGCGATTTCAGGTACTACAGTATGATTTGAAAACGTCGACGTGCCCATGTAGTGGAATATCGGCTTGCCATCGAGCGAAAACCGGCTTGACCCGTCGGGCATCAGGCCCTGGC
>JAGDYV010000174.1:0-24448 GCA_049116495.1 Hyphomicrobiaceae bacterium
GGTATCTGCGCAACATCTTCCAATCTTTGTGGCCGGTGACAAGCGAGACTTCCGGTGTTCCCCGTCAAACTGGTCTAAGTGCAAAGGTTATGGAGCGGAACCATCAGTATCCAGTTTCATCTGACCTGCCGAGCATTCGGTAGCATAAGTACTTGCACGCCTTGATTGATCAACTGCCTTGCAGTACGAGTGCTGACTCGAACGTCCAAACATCAAGACGTGGAAGCAATGTTCTGACTTTTGCAAACGTTCGATGGGAGCGCCAAAGTGTGGATCGCAATTGATTTGATGATTGGCGTCATACTTCTTATTTTTGTTCTCGCTATCTTAACTCGTGTCGCCAATCGAATCTCGGATTGGCGCAATGTGAAAAATCTAGATCTAATTGCCCCAATTTCAGTTTCTGGATATGAAAATAAGGACGGCAACCTAGGGAAGAAGTTGGCTGCGCTATTGCAGGCCAGATTGATGAATGTATCCGAAGACATAAAATCTACCAGCATCACATTAAATATTGATACGCTTTAGGAGGTCCGAATCTAGTGCGCTTACGATAGTGGCGGCAACGAAAAGTTTGTCTGATATCTGTGTGCCAGTCTTAATCTCGTCGCCGTCGAGCATCAGGCGTTCGGTGCCGCCGACCTTCGGCCGCCCGCGCCTACCGTTACGGGTAATCTTCCAACGGCCATCGTTACCTTCGGGATCATTGATTGCAACCTGATTGCCGCCGACGGTCCAGATACCTCCCATTGTTCATCGGGTCAATTTGCTTTCCTGCTTGATTGACGGTCTGTGCCCAGCCTCCTCTGGACGGTGGAGTATCCGGCAGATGGCCTTGGATATGTTGTCTTGTGCGATCAAGAGACGATCGAATAGCGCCTTTTCATGGATGTACACGCCGTCGATACCGGGAACGGTGTGGTCGAGCAACAACCTGGCATCGATCTTGTCGATGCCGGTGCGCTGTGCGATCGTTCGATAGGTGTGGCGCAGAATATGCCCTGTTTCGCTCGGAAGCGTCTTCTCGCGCCAGACCTGAGTGCAGATCACGGTGCGCTGGTCCTTGGAGGAGCGGGTTGGAAACAGCCAGGGTGCGTCCGGATAGAGGATGTCGCTCAACTCCATTGCCCGGGTAACAATGCCCAACATGTAGTCCGACAGCGGGAGGTCGAATGGACGGCCGGATTTCATCTTCGGGATCGAGATAGCCCGGTTATCAAGATCGATCCACGCGCGTTCCAACTCAACGAGCTTTCCCGGTCTCAGGCCCGAGAACAATCCGAGTTCATGCATGCATCGGCGCAGCGGATTGGGCAACGCTTGAACGCGGTCCCACCAATGAGGCAGATCTTCCGGCAGGATTACTCGGCTGCCGGTCCGCTCACGATTGAAGGTGACGGCCTTCACCGGGTTGTCGGGCAACAGGTCCGGGTTATCAATAATGCGCAAGGCCAGGTTATAAGCGGCGCGCAGGTCACGCATGACATGGTTGGCGGTGACCTTGCCGCGTGTTTCGGTCAAGTGCTCGTGCTTGGCGCGGACCAGCGAGCGCTTTAGCTCGGTCAGCGGCAGTGTCTTCCAATCGGCTATATAACGATCGCGGCGGGCGAGGACGTCAACTATGGTGCGTTCGGCGCATTCGCGCTTGCGCATGTCTTTCGCGTATTCATCGAAGAGGATGTTAACGGTCCAGCCCTCCGCCTTTTGTTCGGCCTGTGCCGCGTTCGGGTCGACGCCGAGTTTGATCTGGCGAATGACATCCTCGGCGCGCAGGCGGGCCTGTTCCAGCGAGAGCTCGTCGGTTGTCCCAAGCGTGTGTCGGACGGTCTTGACGAGCGTGCGCCGTCCCCTTTGTCCGCTCCAAAGATCGCGTTGCACCTTGTAGCTCTTGGAGGCCTTGTTGACGGCGATAAGCAGGCCGGTGACCTTGGTATCGCGCACGACTTTCGGCTCCCCGATCGCGAGGCCTTTTACAAACCCTTCGGTCAGGCGACGCGGTGGCAGCGATGGCATGTGAGCCTCCCTTCACAAGAAACGGGTGGTCCGGAGGGTGTCCCTCCGGCGGGGGGCGGGGCCGGCCCCGCTTGCGCAGCAACGCGAACCGTTTTTGGTTTTTCTGCGAACCGTTTACGAACCGGAAGCCCTGCGTAGTCATGAGAATTTGCGCGCAGTGCCTTGTCAATAAGATTCATAATTTCATAAGCTTATGCGAGCTCCCGCGTACCCTTGCGGGGGCGGGTCCGCTGACTTCTAAGCGGACGGTCGCAGGTTCGAATCCTGCCGGGATCGCCATTTTCTGAGTGTCCGACCCGGAGACATGGGGGCACAGGTGATGGATTTTGACCGCGGCGTTCCTGCCGGCGGGGCAAGGGGGCGATCTTGCAGCATTTAGAACTTGCAGGACGGCGAGTGGATCTTACAACCTTGTGGGCTTTCGAGCGATGTGCCCTCAAGCCGGTGCGTTGCGATATTTTGTTTTGCATTTCCGGTTGTCGACATCGAGTAGCTGATCGCCGGGCCGTAGCTTGACATGCGCGGCACGGGGGCATGATCTGCGATACCGCACCCGCCAAGTGCTGTGGCGGCCATGCTGCTGGCAACAACGACGATCGCCGGCATGCGCGCGTTGGCCAGGCCGCTTGCCAACGGGAAACATGTCGACCAATTCGCTGGATATGAAAGCACGACGCGTACCTGTCAGTGAACCGGCTAGGGATAGGCGATTGCGTCCTGCGGTACTAAGCGTGACTCGGCTTCGACGGCCAGTGCTTCGCACACCTCGATGGCGGTATGCAGGCCTGCAATCGGTGTCGGTCGGGCGAAGTAAAAGCCTTGCACATCGGAACATTGTTCGTTGCGTGCAATGTCCAGCTGCTCAATTGTTTCGACACCTTCAACCGTTGTCTTGATGCCGAGACTGCAGCCGAGCGAAGCGACGGCGCGCAACACGGCTAGTTGCTGGGTGGCATCGGGCAAACCGGTGACGAACGAACGATCGATCTTGATCTTGTCGAACGGGAAGCTCGTCAGGTATTTCAGGGACGAGTAACCGGTGCCGAAATCATCCATGGCAATGCGGATGCCCTTTTGGCGCAAGGCATGCAGGATCGAGATTATATCGAGCGACGTATCGAGCAACAAAGACTCGGTGATTTCGATCTCGAGGCGATTGGGCGGCAGGCCGGAGTCGACCAGAGCGGTTTCGATTATTTCAAGTAATGACCCGGCCCTGAACTGAAGCGGTGAAATGTTCACGGCGACGGACATATGCTCTGGCCAGTCTGCCGCGTCGAAACAAGCCTGACGCATGACCCATTCGCCGATGAGGACGATCAAGCCGCTTTCTTCGGCGATCGGTACAAACATGTTTGGCGGTATCAGTGCACCGTTGTCGTCACGCATGCGCAGCAGGGCTTCACAGGTTTCGACCCGATTCCGGTCCACATTGACGATCGGTTGATAGTGAACCTCGAAGCCACTTTTGACCAAAGCCTGCCGCATCTGCTTTTCGATGCGTGCCCGGCCCTGGATTTCCGCATTGAGATGCTCTTCGAAGAAGCGACAAACACTGCGCCCGTCGCTCTTTGCCTTGTAAAGCGCGGCATCCGACTGGAGCATGACTTCGGCGGGGTCGTAGTTTTCGGAGTTGGCAATGGAGATGCCGATACTGGTCCCCATCATCAAGTTGAGATTGCCAAAGATGAAGGGATGCGACAGCGCCTCAAGCAGCCGTTGAGCCAGCCGCTCGGCGTCCCCATGGCTTGGTGCCGGCACCTGAATGATTGCAAACTCATCACCGCCGAGCCGGGCCACCAGGTCGGTGTCGCGAACCGTATCCTGCAGGCGACGGGCGACTTCGACCAGCAGTTGATCGCCGATGGCATGACCGTGCGTGTCGTTGATGTGCTTGAAACGATCCAGATCCAGCATATGCAATGCGATCTGGTCACCGCGCCGGACGCGATGCATGGCGCTGTCCAGCCGGTCCATGAATTGGCCGCGGTTGGGCAGCTTGGTGAGCGCGTCATGATTAGCCATGAAGCGGATTTGGATTTCAGATTCGATACGTTCGGTGATGTCCTCATGGGTTGCAACGTAGTGTCCGTCGCGCATTGTCCGCCGTGTCACCATGACCGTTCGCCCGTCGGCAAAAACGCGTTTGGTCGAGCGCCACGCGTCGCCTCCGCGTGAAAGTGCTGCCTCCAGGTATTCGTCTACCTCGCTTTCGGGCAGGTTCATGGCATCGCCCTGACGACGGATCACCTCGGTAATATGCATCCCGGCCGTCAGCCGGTTTGCGCCATCCTCACTGTTCTTGTCATCGTCTTCGCCGGAAGTGACCTCAAGGCCATAGAGCTCGCAGTACCGTGCGTTTGCAAAAACGAGGCGGCTGAACTGATCATAGATGACAAGGCCACTTGCCATCGAGTCGATCGCGGCGTGGAGGCAAGTTTCCAGGTCGGTGTTGAGCGTGCCGACAGAGAGGCTTTGCCTATCGCTGTCCATGTCTGCTCGCTCAATTCCGTTGGCGCCGGTACTCATGACTTCCCCCATTGATCCGTAACAGGGAAGATGCATGTCGTTGTCATTTGTTCTCGCGCCTTCGGAATAGTTCGACGGGTTGGATAACCAGACCTTAAGCGACGTGCCATGCCGGAAGCTGATCAGTTTGCACGAGACGTTATGCGGAGCGGCTCATTGAGAGGCGCCTCATTCAAAAAACAGCTCGTGGAGTGATGAGTTTCCATCGAATAAATCGATCCCGACCGCGCTCTTGACCAGATAGAGGATGCAGCCGACAGCTGCCAGCAGTGACAGGCCGATCAGCACCGTCAGGATGATGTGTGCGATTGCCACACGGTGGACTTGCGTCTGCCCTTCCATGGCCAATCGTTCGCGGCTGCGCCGCTCGCGGCCCATCAGAAAAGTGACATAGAACGGGATGCCGAAGAACGAGAGGCTGGTTCGAAAGTCAATCGAGTGGAATCGCGTATCGGCGTTGATTGCAGCAGCGTTCAGGCCAGCAATTTGTTCGTCTGAAAAGCTTTTGATGAAGTCGGCCGGGGCATGTGAGAACAAGCGAAGCAGCAGTGAGTTGGGCTCAACTTTCCGCGTCGAACCAGGTGATGCCTCCGGTTCCGCCTTGTCGGCCTGGCGTGACCGGGATTTGAATGCAGCTCGGCGGCCGTGGCGTTTGATCGACGCAACGTTTGAAGGCTTGTCCGTCGATACGTTGTCGAGGCCGTCCCGCATCATACTCTCCACTCCAGTATGTAAGGGAGATGCGCAGCTCGGCGATCCGTTCATTAAATGCTCGGTTTGCCTGAGTTCATGCTTAACAGATGGTAAACAAATGCTTAGAGCCCTTCAGACTTAGATGGAGTCAATTCTGCTTCTAATCGGGGAGGCGACCAGTAGGAGAGCGGTGCAGCGCGCAGCGGTGCTGCGGGCAAGCCGTTCGACGCCCATAGGTGTTTCCTGGACGGCCGCCGTTTGCGAACTTACCCGATGTTCGTGTTCGCCCGACTCGCTAAACGGCTTCGCTGACTTTTTCCGCGGTGGATGCCTGGCTGGTTGCTGACCGCTGCATAAAGAAAAGCGCCTGACTGACGGCCGCGCGGACTTCCTGGACACGAAACGGTTTCTTTATGAGATACGTTGGTTCTGGCTTGAGGCCGGTGAGCAATCGCTCGGGAAACGCTGTGATAAAGATGACCGGGACCGTGTGGCTGGTGAGAATTTCGTCGACGGCATCGATGCCGCTGCTGCCGTCAGCGAGTTGGACATCTGCCAGCACGAGGTGGGCGTCGGCGGTCTGCATCTGGGCCACCGCTTCACTGTGCGTGCTGGCAATGCCGACGACGTGATGACCGAGCTGGGTCACGATGTCTTCGAGTTCAGTGGCGATGAACAGTTCGTCCTCGATAATCATGACATTTGAAGCGATCTGCCCGGCGACATCCTGGCGTGCGGCCTGAATAAGGGCCGTAAACTCTGCCTGCGCCAGGTCGAGGATCTGGCTGGCCTCGGGCTCGGAAAACTCCTCCATCGCCACAAGCAGAAAGGCCTGGCGATCGAGGGAAGGAAGCTCAAGCAGCCGTTTGTCGGCGGCGGTTGCATCCTCGGTCGACGCAGGGATGTTGGCGTTTGCCGTGACGTTTGCAATGCGCGTCGACCAGGCAGGCGTGTTCCAAAGGCGCGACAAAAGCTGAAAGATCGTTGCCCGCGACGTCAGGTTGCTGACGCTGAGCGGCGAACTCATCAGCGCTTCAAGAGTTGCGACGACGAGGTCATCACCAACCTCCTGGCTACCTGAAATGGCGCGCGCGTATCGGCGTAAACTTATCAATTCACGCGAAAACTCTGTGCCATATTGCATAATGTGATATTCCGCGAATTTGCTTGTTCGGCTAGTAGACGCTACGCGATTCGGTCGACTAGGTGTAATATATAAATTATGCACGTTATGGTTGAGTAAACGATTGTCTCAATGCAACAACGCATTTCGTTTCAGACAATTGCTGGCGAACCTTACGCGAACTTTAACCATTTTCCGGCATTGTTGGTTCATGACGATGAACGACGACCGCAGGGCAAAGATTCTCGAACCGCGCCACGATGATCGTAGCGATGATAGGGGTCATGATGATCAGCCGTGGATCGATTCAGACGCAGAAACTTTGCTCGGGCGCAAGTTAGCCAACGTCTACTCTGAGTTAGTTGAGCAACCGGTGCCGGACCGATTCAAGGATCTGTTGGACCGTCTGATGAAAGATCGTTCGCGTGAGTGACCCTACTGCCGCCTTCCATGACAAGTTGCTGGAAGCTATCCCGCAGCTGCGTGCCACAGCCCGCGCGTTGTGTAACGATGCGGTGAAGGCCGACGATATTGTCCAAGACGTGTTGTTGAAAGCATGGGAGAAGCAAGGCGATCTGGAGAGCATTGACCATATCGTACCCTGGCTGCTCGCCATCCTGAGAAACACGTTCCGCGCCAGCTTCCGACGCCGTAAATTTGAATCCGATATGCCCGTGGACGATACGTTCGACGTTGTCACCGCCGCTGACCAGGAGTTATCGTGCGAGGTTCACGAAACGCTTGAAGCGCTGGCGGAGTTGCCAGCAGATCAACGCGAAGTGCTCGTTTTGGTTTGCTTCGAAGGCATGAGCTATGAGGACGCGGCTGTCGTTTGCGATTGTCCGGTCGGCACCGTGAAGAGCCGTCTCAACCGCGCGCGGCGAGAACTGAAGCAAGCTCTCGGTCTTTCCGACAATACCCAGCTGGTCGATCGGTTGCCGCTGAACGGAAGCGTGATTTTCGTGCAATCATCATCGTCTGAACGCCGGTATCGCCTGTCGGCGCCTTGAGCATGCCCGGTCGGCATTCAGCCGGCCAACCACGCCATCGAACATCCATGATATTCAGACAGCGCTTGTCGCGACCGCCATTGCGGCGCATGGCGGCTTGCAGTTGTGGTGTGTCCGGCATAAGCATGACAGGCGGTCGGCAACCGTGAACTGCTGATACACGCCGCGCTGAACCGGTCGTCTCGTTGCCATGTATGTGCCGGTCAGGACAATAAGGCTGCCAGTATTCGGGACATCCATGCAAAAGACGATTGAAACCTCGCCGTCAAACGCGGACGGTGCAGCATCGACGGCGCTGCCAGTTTTGTTGGCGCTGAGCGTCGGTCATCTGCTCAACGATATGATGCAGAGTCTGGTGCCGGCAATCTATCCGATAATCAAGGACGCGCATGGTCTAAGCTTTGGCCAGATCGGGCTGATTACATTTGCATTTCAATTGACCGCTTCGCTGTTCCAGCCCGCGGTCGGTTATTTCACTGACAAGAGACCGCAGCCATTTTCGCTGGTTGTCGGCATGGGGTTTTCGCTGATCGGGCTGGTCATTCTCGGTTATGCGACGAGCTATGGCATGCTACTGGCTGGCGCAGCGCTGGTTGGCACGGGATCGGCAATCTTTCACCCGGAGGCGACGCGGGTCGCACGGATGGCATCGGGCGGGCGTCAGGGATTTGCGCAGGCAATCTTTCAATTGGGCGGCCAGGGCGGTTCGGCGATCGGGCCGGTTCTCGCCGCGTTCATTGTGGTGCCGAACGGGCAAAGTAGCGTCGCGTGGTTTGCGTTGGTGGCCGTTTTAGCCATGGTTGTCCTGAATTTTGTCGGGCGTTGGTACGCCGAGCGCGTGCCCGAGATGATGGTGCGCAAGTCCGTTCCCGCTGGTGATGATGCGGTCTCAACATCGGCGTCAAAGGGCGTGCTGTTTGCGGTTTTTATTCTGATCGTCCTGATGTTCTCGAAGAGCGCCTATACGGCGAGTTTTACGTCGTACTACACCTTTTTCCTGATCGACAAGTTCGGGATATCCATCAAGAATGCGCAGCTGATGCTGTTTGTCTATCTGTTCGCGGGCGCGATTGGTGTTCTGGTCGGCGGTCCGCTTGGCGACAGGATTGGGCGGCGGCGAATAATTTGGTTTTCGATCCTTGGCGCATTGCCGTTTTCGCTGGCGCTGCCTTATGCGGGCCTGTTTTGGACCGGTGTGTTGACCGTTGCGGTGGCGTTCATCATGTCGAGCGCGTTCGCAGCCATCCTGGTGTTTGCGATGGAGTTGCTGCCCGGCAGGGTCGGGCTGATCGGCGGCTTGTTCTACGGCCTGGTGTTTGGCCTTGGCGCCGTCAGTGCAGGGCTTCTTGGCGTGCTTGCCGATCAGACGAGCATCGCCACCGTATTTCGTTGGTGTGCATTGCTGCCGGTGGTCGGAATCCTGACGTGGTTTCTACCGGACATTCGCAGTTCGTCAGGCGACGACGTCACGTGATTGCAACGTCGCCATGTTAGGCCGCGAGCCGTGTGGCGGCGAGTTCGACGCCTTCGATTGTGATGCGGTGCATCAAGCGGCGATGGCCGTGATAGTCATTGACCGCCTTGTGCCACGTCGCGCGATTGTCCCAGATCGTGATTGTGCCGGGGCGCCAGCGGACACGACAGGTGAATTCAGGCTGGGTGCAGTGGTTCTCAAGAAACGCCATCAACGCTTTGCTTTCAGCTTGCGACCAGCCTTCGAAGTGGGTCGTGAAGCCGGGGTTGATATAGAGCGCTTCGCGGCCCGATAGCGGATGCTGGATGACAACCGGGTGCAGGGAATCCTGATTGGCGGCTTCCGTGTTGCCGATCCGGCCGGTCTTTGCCGCCTCCGAGTCGACACGCGCGGCAGCGCCGAAAACGTGCCGTGAGGAGTGCCACGCCTGCATGCCGCGCAGCATGTTCTTGAAGCCGTCGGAGAGCGCGTCGAAGGACGTGTACATCGAGGCAAACATGGTGTCACCACCAACTTCAGGCGTTTCAATGGCATGTAACATTGAGCACATGGCCGGCGCCAGGTCGTAAGAATGGTCGGTGTGCCAGCCGCCGCCGATATTTTTCTTCTGGTCCTTTTCCTTGAGGACAAGTGCGATTTCCGGATGGCCGTCAACCTTGGCAAAGAAGCGGTTGACGTTGATATCGCCAAAGCGGCGTGCAAAGGCGATCTGCTGCTCCGGGCTGATCTGTTGATCGCGCACGGCGATCACACCGTGGTCGGCGAACGCCTGATGGATAGCCGCAAACTGGCTGGGATCGTTGACGTCAGCGCCAATTATTTCGGCGCCGGCGCCACCGGTGAGAGGTTTGACTTCAAACGCCATGGGGGTCACTCCGATTGGTTGGTCAAGCTGCGACAGCTGGTTCAGATGTGCGCCGCCCCAGCCAGCTGAACACGAACGCCAATGCTATCACCACGGCCGCGGCAGTGTTGATCTGCAGATGGTTATAACCGATCACGTCATTGCCGGGCAGGGCGAGGATGATACCCCCCACAACCAGCAATATGCGGCCGATCATGCCAATTATGCCGTCGAGTTTGCCGATGTAGTAGAGATAGCCCTGAAGGCCGGTGGATATCAGCACGATACCAGCGACCGTCGTCGCCAAGACGATCGCGATTTCACTGGCATCGCCGCGGCCAATCAGAGCCGGGTTCAAGACGAAGAAAAACGGCACGAAGTAGATGATACTGCCAAGGCGCATCGCCTCAAACCCAGTTCTCATCGGGTCGGCTTTCGCAACCGTGGCGGCGGCAAATGCTCCGATCGCGACCGGCGGTGTGATGAACGAGATCATGCCCCAGTACATCAAGAACAAATGCACCGCGAGCTTGTCGAGCCCGCCATCCGTCAAAGCCGGTGCGACCGTGACTGCCAGAAACAGGTAAGCCGCCGTGATCGTCATGCCGATGCCGAGAACGAAACTGGTGAAGGCTGCCATGACCAACAGCAGAAGTGTGTTGCCATCAGCGAACTGTGTCAGAACGTAGGCGATTTCGCCGACTTTACCGGTCGTCGTCAGAGCGCCAATGATAAGGCCGACACCGGCCAGCAGGGCCAGCAATTCGGCGAACAGCAAGCCGACACCCTTGATGAAGTTTATGAAGCCAGCCCAATCCCAGCGGTGCTGCTTGTAGAACTGATTGATGAGGATCAGAACAGCCGTGGCGTAGTAGGGCGCCTGTGCCTCGCGCTGCATGTATAGCAGCATGATGATCAACGCGATGAAGACGGCGACGAAATACCAACCTTCGCGAAGAACTTGACCGATCGATGGTAGTTCATCTGCCGGCAACCCCTTGAGGTCGTTGCGTGCTGCGTAGGTGTCGATCTGAAGATAGAGGCCGAGATAGTAGAATATCGACGGGAAGGCCGCGGCGATGACGATGTCGGAATAGGGTATCTCCAAGAACGTCGCCATGACAAACGCGGTCGCGCCCATAACAGGCGGCATCAGAACACCGCCAGTGGAGGCGCAGGCTTCAACGCCACCGGCGTACGCAGGGCGGAAGCCGACGCGTTTCATGGCGGGAATGGTCATGACCCCTGTCGTCAAGATGTTGGTGATGACGCTGCCGGACATGGAGCCCATCAGGCCCGAAGAGAAGATCGCAACCTTGGCCGGGCCGCCGCGGTGTTGGCCGAGCAGTGCGAAGGCGAGATTCAGGAAGAACGCACCGCCGCCGGTGTATTGTAATGCGACGCCGAAGATCAGGAAGCCGACGACGAGGTTGGCGAAGGCGTTCATCGGGATGCCGAGGACGCTTTCAGAGCCGAACATGTGGAAGCCGACAACGCGTTCAACCGGGTCCGACACACCAAACAGGAAACCGGGCGCATAGTCAGTGATCATCGGGTAGACGGACATCACCAGACAAACGATGAAGATGGCCGTTCCGCCGGCGCGGCGACAGGCTTCAAGGACTAAAGCCCAAAGAAGCGCTGCGAGGTAATAAGCATAAGGTGGCGCGTCGGCCATCCAGCCCTCGAGCTGGATCTCATTGCCGCGATAGGCCAAGTATCCGGCAACCAAGAACGATACCAGCGCAAATACCCAATCAAACGGTGAGACGCGCTTCGAATCGTCATCGCGATAGTAGAAAATGGCTCCGAAGATTACCAATAGGAAAACGAATACGATGCCGTAACCGACAGCGCCCATGCTCTCCATGAACTCAAGGCGAGGCATTTTGGCGATCACGACGCCCGGGATCGCGAAAGCGAGTGAGGCAGGGATGACGCTCAAGAATGACTGGCCGCGTTGGCGCGGACTGCCGGTGGGAAAGACAATGAATGCAAGCGGAAGCAAGACCGCGATCATGAAGAAGAAGTAGATCTCTTCAATCGGGACATAGGAGTTTACGCCGAACGTGACACGGAGTTGGTTGCCCAGCCCAAAAATCATGTAGATCGACGCGACGACGGACGCCACTGTGGCGATCATCAGCAACATAAACGGGAACGTGGACAACTCGCGGTAGCGCGACATTTCCGCTTTGTCGGCGGAGGCTACGGCTTCATCGGCGGTGGGCGCATTTTCGGTCATGAATGTGGCTGTCCGTCAGAACTGGTGGTGTGTGAAGCTGTTTGATGTCACGACGCAGGTGCGAAAAGGGCCGGCCATACCGCTTGCATGGCCGGCCCCTTGTTTAATGCTGGGTTGTTGGTTCAGGCCAAGCCATTACCAAGTCTTGAACGGGATACCCACACCTGCTTTTTCGAGGGCCGCGGCACGTACAGTCTGCCACGTCTTTTCGAACTCGGCGTCAGCCATGCTGCCGTTCTTGTCCATGTGGCCCTTCCAAGCGGCGGCAAGGATGTCCTGGCGCTTGAGCATTTTTGCGTTGTGCGCTTCTTCAGCGGCACCCCACATACCCTTTTCTTTGTAATAGGCAATTGCGCCTGGATGGAACGGAAAGACCCACTTGAGGTTTTGCCGCTTGAGCTGGTAGCCGCTCATAGATGGACCGGCATCCTTAATCTGCTCGTAGTTCTCCATCACGGCCTTCACGATACCATAAGCCAGATCGTTCGATCCCTTCGGAGTCGACACGAAAATCGGATACGGCTGGAGATTGCCCGGGAACGGTTTCTTGCCTGTTGTGTTCTTCTCACCGTCGATAGCAACACTCACCATCGTCGGCGACCACCACGGCGCGACGCTTTGTGCGCGAGCCCAGGCTTCCTTGTTTGACGCAGGCATGGCCGTCCAGAACAGGCCGCGCGGTGAAGCGGCAAGCTTGTTGTAGGCGCCAGATACCGTCGAGCCGTAGGTTGCGTCGGCCTGGCCGTTGATGACGGCTTCGGCAGATTGTTTCCAGCCCGAGACTTCAACCTTGACAACGTCATCCCAGGTAAGACCGGCCCATGCCAAGTGAGCGCCGGCATTAAGGTTCAAAGCCGGTGAACCTTTGACCCAGGTTACGCGCTTGCCTTTCAGGTCTGATGGCACCTTGATGCCGGCGTCGCCGGCTGCAACGAGCTGATAACCGTTGTCGCCAAGGTTATTCATCAGGTTATAAAGTCTCATCGGGCCCCATTTCTTCGTGCCGAAGAAGTGAGTGCCTTCTGCCGCGAAATAAGCCGCAATCCCGCAGGCGCATAGCGGTGTTTGACCGGTGCGTAGCGGCACCATACGAGCGACGTCATTTTTACCTGGGATGATGCGCAGACCGGCATTGTAGTTCTTCTTGAACATTTGGCCGATGCCGACTGATTGGGCATAACCCGATGACGTCGTGCCATAGGCTGTCCAAGAGACTTGCGGGGGTAGTTTGACGTCTGCGGCTGACGCGGGCGCGATGCCAACGAGCCCCACGACTGCTGCAGTGCCGAGCGCTTTTACGTGCTGTTTCAAGGGAATCCTCCGATCCGAATCTCTGTTCGTTTTCGCCAGCAGAAATGCCGCCGACTAAAGTCATACTAGCGGAAGGGACTGGCGCGTCAAACGGTCCATTTCAAGTGTGTCGTAACGAAAGTAAGGGACTGCGCGTTCGATCATGTTGCTGATGACGCGGTTTGTTTGGAAAGTGGCGCTAACTCTGCATTATACAGGGCTCGGACACGAGCCGGCCATTAACGGTTTTTGCCAGATGGTGTGCGATGGAAATCGTGGATTAACGAAACTGAAGGAATGCGATCATGTCGGGCATGGCAAATGACACGATGCCAGAAAATCTGGATGAGGAGCTTGGTTTTGCCGTCGCGCACGACATGCCGGTGCCCTACATGTATCGGACGCGTACGTACTATCAGGCGCTGGGCTACGACCGGCCCTATCGCTGGGCGCAATATGTCGACGTACCCTTTACACCGCTGAAAAAACCGTTGTCCGAGAGCCGCGTTGCGCTGATTTCGACCGCTGCGCCGTTTCAGCCTGACAAGGGGGATCAAGGACCATGGTCGGCCTACAACTCAGCAGCCAAGTTCTACCGGATTTATTCGTGCGCCGTGGACCCGCTGCCCGACTTGAGGATTTCGCATGTAGGTATCGACCGGATTCACACATCGCAGGAGGATAACCGAAGCTGGCTGCCGATCGCGCAATTGCAGCGTTTGCAGGCGGAAGGGCGGATCGGTGAGTTGAACGCGCGCATGCACGGCGCGCCGACCAACCGCTCCCACAAAGCGACCATCGAACAAGACTGCCCGGAAATGCTGGCATTGCTGCGCGAAGACGACATCGATGTTGCCGTGCTGGTGGCGAACTGCCCGATCTGCCATCAATCGATTGCTCTGCATGCGCGCTATCTTGAGGCGCACGGTATCCCGACCGTGGTGATGGGGTGCGCCAAGGATATCGTCGAGCATTGCGGTGTGCCGCGGTTCCTGTTTTCTGATTTTCCACTGGGCAATGCTGCCGGGCGACCATTCGACGAAGAGAGCCAAGCACGCACCATGGCGCTGGCGCTCGACGTTCTCGAAAGTGCGACGGGGGCCCGTACGACGGTGCAATCGCCGATCCGGTGGAGCGACAATCCGGACTGGAAGCTGGACTACTCCAATGTTGAACGGATCGCGCCGGAAGAACTTGAGCGCCGTCGTGAGGAGTTTTTGCGCCAGAAAGCGATCGCGCACGCGAAACGCGCTGAAGACTTGAAAAAAGTGCAGGCGGCTGAATAAGGACCCGACCATGACCAAGCCGTTTGAAGGCATACGCATTCTCGATTTCACGCAGGTCTTCGCCGGGCCGTTCGGGACTTATCAGTTGGCCTTGCTTGGGGCCGACGTGATCAAAGTCGAGCGCAAGGGCGGTGAGAACATGCGCTTTTCGCCCGGCTCGAAGGAGTGGGCCGACCGGGCCTATGCGCCTACGTTTTGTGCGGTCAACGGCAACAAGCGCAACATTGCACTTGACCTGAAGGACGCCAAGGCGATCGAGATCGTCAAACGACTGGCGGAAAAGGCGGACATCGTGGCTGAAAATTTCCGGCCCGGTGTGATGGACCGGCTGGGTATCGGCTATGAGGCGTTGTCGGAGATCAATCCGCGGCTGATTTACTGCGGTGTTTCCGGGTTCGGCCGGGAAGGGCCGTTTAAGGATACACCTTCCTACGACGGCCGAATTCAGGCGACATCCGGGATCATGTCGATCACGGGCCACGAGGACAGCGTGCCGACACGGGCCGGCTTTGCGGTATGCGATGCGTTGACCGGGATGACGGCGGCCTTTGCGATGTCGAGTGCGCTGCATCAGCGGACGCTGACCGGCAAAGGGCAGCTTGTTGATGTCGCCATGCTCGATGCAACGCTGACTTTCATGTCGCCGACGCTGTGCGAACACACGATTGCGGGGCTCAATCCTGGCCGGTTCGGTAATCAGGCGATCAGCCGAATTCCGACGGCGAACCTGTTTGCGTGCAAAGGCGGCCATATCCTGCTGGCTGTAAACAATGAGGCGCAATTCCTGAAGCTGCTGAAATGCATCGGACGCGAGGATATTCTCGATGACCCGCGGTTCAAGGACTGGCCGACGCGGATTGAGAATGAGCAGGCGTTGCGTGACGTCATCGAGACAGCGTTTGCAGACGCGGATGCGGACACCTGGGAGGTGCGCCTGGCGGAAGCCGGGGCGCCGGCTTCGCGAATCAATACGCTGGCGGATGCGGTCAAGCACCCGCAGCTCGATCATCGCGATGTGCTGCAGGAAGTTGACGGGCCGTACGGGCGCATGCAGGTCTTCGGGTCCGGTTTCAAGCTGGCGCACGGCGGCGGTGAAGTCACGCGTGCCGCGCCGCTATTGAGTGAGCACTGCGACGAGGTGCTTGCGGAAGCCGGATATTCAGCCGCCGAGGTGGCTGAAATGCATGATGCCGGGGTGGTATAGGCCGGATTGGGCCAGGATCGACGATGCCTTGCCGGGGGCACGATAAGTCTGACTGCTGGCAGGTGTGTCAGTGCGCTGCCCTGCGACTGTGCTGGCAATTGCATGGACGGCTGCAATCGGCAATATGGCAGCCGGAATATGATTTGCGCTTGGGGAACCTGATATGAACATAGATTTCGAGAAGAGCCATCCGGCCATGAACATGGACGACAAGCGTGCCCTTTATGACGGCTTCGTGCGTGTGTCGTTCATCTCGGCGTTCCTGCTGTTCCTGTTCTGCGTCTGGATGTTCGTTTTTCTTACCTGATTTGGCCTGATCGGGCCTGATCAGGTCGGACCTGGCGTGATCCGTCGTGATTTGCCGCATGCAACGCGCTTGACGCGTTCCGCTATGGGCTGCGGCCAAACCATTTGCGGTAGAGATCCTCATAGCGGCCGTCTTCGCGGATGCCGAGCAACGCCCGATTAATGCCCTCGCGGCGGGTGCTGCCAGGCGGCAGCGCAATGCCGTATTTTTCCGGCCTGAGGACAGAACCAACCAGACGGACACGGCCTTTGCCCTTGGTGTTGGCATAATACGCCAGAACCGGCGCATCGTGGATAACGGCGTCCAGCTCCTTGTTTTCGATGGCGCGCAGAAGCGCTGACATGCTGGCGAATTTCCGATACGGCACGCTGTGGCGGTCAAGGAAGGCGGCGGAGGTCGAGCCCTCGGTGGTGCCGACGCGGCGATTGAACAGATCGCGATAGCTCTGGATCTGGGATTTGAGCTCGCCGACGGTCAGCGATGCGGTGATCTTGGCGACAAATGCGGACACCAGAAACAGGCTCGCGATGACCAGAAAGACGGCGAACACGCGGCCCTTGCGGGTCTGCGGCACGCGTTCCTCGAAGCCGCCGTTGACCATGACATTGAGCGCCCACCAGAAAGAGCGCCACATGCCCTCGCCGTAGGGATACTGAAAATACGGCTGATCACGGCGCTCGAACCACCACATCAGATTGGCAACGACAAACAGCAAGAGGCCGGCGAGCAGGACGAGGCCGAGCATCTCCCAGTTGAACAGCGCACCGAGCAGGCCTGTGGCACCGCCGTCCGAGTGAACCATGACCTGGATGCCGGCATCGAACATCGGTTGCGAAAAATCGAGGATTTTCTCACGTTCCGAGGTGATCGTGATGTTGGCGATGGCGGCGTCAGCCCTGGATGTGGCAACGCCTTTGAGCATATCACCGAACGACGTCACGACCTCGAAGTCGGAGCGCACGCCAAGCTCTTTGGCAACCTCCTGCCAGAGCTCGACGCTGAAGCCGACCAGCTTGCCGCCCTGCTGCATGGCGAAGGGCTGGCGTTCGATGGTGAGAATTTTCACGGCCGGTGCCGGTTTCGCGGCGGTGCCGGGCGCCGCCGATTGGGCGTTGGCATCGTCATGCGGCGCGAGCATTGCCAGGAGCACCAGCAGCGCTATCAGCCTGCCGTTCAACATTGTTCGCCACATATCTGCGCGCCTCACCCGCTGCGTCTACCAAGGAACTAGCCTATGCAGCAAAGACTAAGGCGAAAACAAGAGGTTATGCGGCTTTGATAACGATTGCGCGGCCATATGTCCGCTCGCTGATCAAACCGGCTCGAGCGGCGCGTTCAGTTCGGAGCCGGGGACGACGATGCCGCCGCGATTACCGATCTCGATTGTGCCGAAGCGCTGGGCGTAGATCTCCGGCAAGGGGCGGGCATCCGGCGCGGCAAGCCACAGCCGCAGCAGATGGCGTTTGCGATCCAGCTCGGGCCAATCCTCGAACGAGGTGCGGTCGTGCAGCATGGTGTGGTTGTGGACCCACTGCATGTCACCTGGTTCAAACGACATCTGCAGGTTGATCGCAGGATCGTTGGCGAGATCGTCGAACAAATCGAGGGCTTCGCGCTGTTGTTCGGTCAGTTCCGGGATCTCGGGGAAGCGGCGCGCTGAATCAATGTAACGCCGCGCGTAGAGCGCCGAGAGGCGGCCTTCGTGCCAGCTGAGGACCGGGATGTCGTGCCATGGCTTCTGGCCAGCGGGCACTTCGCCGCGCCGGTCGGTGTGCATCGCCTCGAACATGCACGGCAGCAGGTCGGGCCGGCGCTTGAGCATCTCATTGTAGATCGTCATCGACGAAACCAGCGCCGAGGCACCGCCGGACTTGGCCGTCTTGAGGCAGAGCAGGGCGACGATATCGCACGAATCGGTGTGGAAGGTCTGGCGTTCGGCTGTCTGGTAGACGCGCGCGGTCGGATCGTTGACGGCGTCGCGGCCGAGATCGCGGACGTGCCCGAGGACATGGCCCTTGCCGTTTTGCGAGCGAGCGTTGCCGAAATGGGTGCCGATGCCAAAATAGGCGGTCGCGGATTGGCGGATCGACCAGCGCTCGACCGGCAGCCCGCGCATCAAGGCGAAGCCGCGCCCGTCAAGGACCTCAATACTGATATCGGCGAGCTTAGGGGCCAACGTCGGCAGGACAAAATCCGCCTTGGTGATCTGCGCGATATCGGCTTCGGCATCGACCAGTGGCTGCATGGCCTGTTCGATTTCGGCGATATCGGCGTCGGTCAAGCGATAGATCCAGTTGGTGCGTTTGACCATGTCAGGGCCATACCAGGCGGAGGCATCGTTGATGGCGGGCGGCAGATCATCGATTTGCTTGCTGAAATCCTGTTCATGAACTGAGGCCATGGTTCATTCCTTTGCGAGCCTTAAGCGAGCCGGGCGCCTATGCCTTACTGGATCCGAGGACATCGGGATTGACGACATTTATCGGCTCTCCACGGCAAAAGGCAACAATCTGGGCGAAGATATCCGTGAACTGGAGCTGATATTCGTCGCGCGTGACGTAGCCGATGTGTGGTGTGCAGATGATATTCGGCAGGCGCACCAGGGGATGATCGCCATCGCGGACCGGCTCTTCATCATAAACATCGATTGCGGCCTTACCCGGCCGGCCGGCTTCGAGGGCCTTGGCGAGGGCGCCAGGTTCGATCAGGCCGGCGCGGCTGGTATTGACGAGCAGCGCGTCCGGCCGCATCGCAGCAAGATCGGCGGCGGTGACGATGCCGCGCGTTGCCTCGACGAGGCGCATGTGCAGCGAGACGATATCGGCCGTGGCATAGAACGCAGCCTTGCTCGGCGCCGTCTCGAACCCTTCGGCGCGCGCCTTTGCCATGGTTTCTTCGCGTGCCCAGACCAGGATCTTCATGCCGAACGCCTTGGCGACATCGGCGACGGCATGCGCGATGCGCCCGAAGCCGTGCAGGCCAAGCGTTTTGCCGCGCAGCGTGCGCCCGACGCCGATCTGCCAGCCGCCGGCTTTCATCGAGGCCATTTGCTGCGGGATGTCGCGCATGGCGGCCAGGATCAGGGCCCAGGTCAGCTCGGCGGTGGCATACGAGGGCGAGCCCATGTGCAGATCGGATGAAACGACGATGCCATGCCGGGTACAGGTCTCGATATCGATGTGCGGATAGACGCTGCGCTGCGAAATCAGCTTGAGGTTGGGCAGGCGCTCGATGAGGTCGGTGCGGATTTTGGTGCGCTCACGGATCAGCACGAGGGCTTCGGTGTCGGCGAGGCGCTGGCTCAGTGCATCGGTGTCCTGGACGTGATCGTTCCAGATGGTGACGTCATGGCCGTCGAGCATGGCGAAACATGGCAGCGTGCGGATGGTGTCGTGATAGTCGTCGAGGATGGTGATGTTCATGGGCTGTGTCCGATGGCAGATCGATTGTCATCGCAGGCTTAGCATGCGCGGTGGGGGGAGGCGATGATGTGTGTGCGGACAGACGTTTGCGCGCCGCGCGCCGGGGCGCCGGAGGTTTGTGCAATCGAGGGGTGCGGGGCGCCGGCACGTGACCTGCAAGCCCGTCCCCCTTGATGGTCGCCACCGGTCAGCGGCCCCTCTGTGGACGGGATAGGAGGATTATGCAGGTGGTGAAGGAGTGGGCGATAAAATTTTTTCGAGGGGGATCGCTGAAGGGGACATAGCCGAAACAGTGAGCGTTTGGACCAAGGTGTCCGGTGCTGGCGAGAGCTGCCATTTCGCTGCAACGCGGACATGTCGTGAAGGGCCAGTTGCTGACAGAGTTCGTCGCATTCTGGCGCCAGAAATCAACTCGTCAGTGGAATTCTCCTCCACGGGTGTTTCGTGCATTGGGCGCGCAAGGCCAGCAGGAGACATCTCGTATTTCACTTTGCGGCTACAATCAGTCTCAAACATTAGATTTGGGCTGCGATGAACGGCGCATGACGCACGCAATACGCGAGATCTTGGAACGATCGGCGAGGACCTCCCAATCGGGCACATGAGGTACCCCCCTATTTCTTCAACAAGTCATCCAAGAGTTCCTTGCTTGGTATGCCGAGGGGATACCAGCCGCGCCTACGCTCATAACGCTCAATGGCTCGGCTAACCGCCGGCCAACTTGGTGACTTTGATTTGTGGACGAGCGCATTCTTCTGTTCTAACGCGGCAACAAAACGGGCATAGCTCAACTCGCTGTCACGCGAAATAAGTGAAACATCCGCGAATCGACTAACCCGTGCAGCTAATCTCGGTGTCAGAACGGCATAGTTCTTGGTCCAACGCTTGGTAATCTTCTTCTTACCGGACTTCGTTCGGCGCCAACGATAATAGCCTCTCCAACCCTGATGTATGGCAACCACACGCTGCCCACTGGGCGTCGAAACAAAGATTGGACTACCTGAAGAGCGCGGTGACGTATCACAAGTGTGCTCCGCCGCAATCCCTCGCTTTGGCCTGGTCAATTTGCAACGTGAAAAGCGCAACTGATACTCACCCCAAGAGTACGTCTTCTTGCGGTCAAGGTCCTGATGAAACCCAATGGTCGCGACCTTGAGCTTCCTTCTCTGTTTTTTTAACCAGCTCGAGCTAGCCAAGGAAAGGACGGCGGTTCCGCATATGGGTGAGTACAGTTTTGCAATCGCCCAGTCATTCCCCTTACGTTTCATGACACCTTTGACATTGCTGCCATGGAGCAATGACATTTTAGGATCGCCAACCGGCACCACGTGGTTCCAGGCCAGGTTTTCCTTAGCATACCCTCGACCGTTTGAAACGAACCGAAAGACAAAATCGCGAACGTCTCGCTTGCGGCCACCAAGCTTCTTTAGCGGCCAGGCCACACAATGGGCGTTAGTCATGATGGTGTCTGGAGCAACGCAAAACGCTGTACAGTAAGAACGATTGGTTGTGTCCTGCAACAAACCGATTCCTTTGGCGATATCGCGATACGATGCAGGAACAAGTTGCCGGGTATCCTTGCCAACAACCTTGGCGACGCTGGTCGACAACACCCCCATTGCACTAACAACCGTGACAGTAATAAGTGTGAAATGTATCTGAAGCTTACCCATGTAACGCTCTCTTAGGTTTTCGTCCCGATATTTGAGAAATGGTGGCAAAACTAAATCAACGACACGGCGCTTGCCGATCTGTATTTCGGCCTGCACTGTCATGCTTGGTGCTAGTTTCTGTCAGCGATCGCGGACCAAAAGCGTACTGCTTTCGCTGAAAGTATAGCTACGCCGCCAAATGCTTAACCCGAGTTATTCCGAGTTGGGTCAAAAGTAAGCGTTTGCGCTGCACAACCAAGGTCCGCTGCTGGTGGGAGGGGACGTTGGTCGGTCAGAATACGAAATCTCTGCGAAGCGACAACGCTGTCAGTTGCAACGGCCAAGACCGCACAAAGCTGGTTCCCGCGAACAAACTCTCAACAAGCGTTAGCATTCACGTGCTGAAAAACGCCTCGCTGGCGGATGAAGATTTTATGACGTCTGGAACGATCCGGCCGACGACGCTGCTGGTGCTGCCGACTTCTGTCGCGTGGGCGAGATGGGATGACTGCACCGGGAGGACGCCGCGCCCGGTCAGCCGGTGTTCCCGGCCGCGGCATGGCGCTTGGCCCAGGTCCAGCCGAAGGCGGTGGGCGTGTCGCCGTGGGTGTCGAGATGGGCGAGGCGAGAGGCGGCTTCGGCGATGGTTGGGTGGTGGCCGATGGCAACGTGCCATAGAACGAGACGCAGCCCCTGGTCGGGCGCGAACCAATCGTGGCGGCGGTCATAGAAGCGCTTGTGCAGCGTGTGCCAGACGAAATGCTCGAGGCTCGCGACATCACGCCAGACCGATAGCGTTGATGCCGTGCGCGGGTTGCCGCCGAGCGGACCAGCCGGGTCGAGCTGGGCTGCCTCCATGGCGTCGTCGGGCAGGCGCCACACGAAACCGGGTGAGCGGGCGGCAACCGCGTTGACCTGGTCGAGACCGTCGGCGAAATCGGCAATCCGTGGGTCGTCCCAGTCGTGGCGCAACACGCCGGTGTTGAATTCGGCCAGGTGAAATGACATCGCACAGCTCCTTGGTGTGCATTCTAGAAGGGATTCGCGACGGGCTTTGGGCAAGGGCGCCCATTGGAGCCCGGCTGCGCACCGCGCAGTGGTTGCTCTCGGACACTGGATCCCCGATTCTGGATCCCTCACTCTGGATCCCTCACTCTGGCTCCCTTAGGCTGGCTCACGTACACTGGCGGCACATCTTTCGGCATGAACGACCACTCGGAGAACGCCTGTGCACTATGACCCCCGGTCCGACGACCGCCCGTTGCCTTATGATCCGTTCAAGAGCTGCACCGTGCCGCGGCCGATCGGGTGGCTGTCGACGGTGTCCGTCGATGGGATTGATAACCTGGCGCCGTTCTCTCAGTGGCAGAACCTGACGTTCGATCCGCCGCTGGTTATGTTCGCGGCCAATCAGCATAGCGACGGACGGCGCAAGGATACCGTCGTCAATGCCGAGACGACCGGTTATTTCGTGTGGAACATGGCGACCTGGGAGCTGCGCGACGCGGTCAACATCTCGGCGATGGCGCTGCCGTCGGACGATGATGAGTTTCAGCGCGCGGGCGTGGCCAAGACTACATGCATCGACGCGCCCGGCAAGCGCGTTGCCGAGAGCCCGTGCCATTTTGAATGCCGGTATCTCTCGACACAACGCTTTCCCGGACGTACCGCGCTTGGCGCCGTCGACGTGGTGTTCGGTGAGGTTGTGCGCATTCATATCGATGAAGCGGTCGTGCAGGCGGACGGCAAGCTTGATATCCCGAAAATCCGGCCGATCGCGCGGATGGGATACTATGACTATACCGTCATCGACAGCGTCTTCGAGATGCGGGTGCCGGGTGCATCGCAAGGCCAGCTCGACGGGCTCGAAGGGCGCCCGAGACGTAAGCCATGACGACGGACGACGGCTGCGAGGCTTAGCGGATGAATTTCCAGTAGGTGTCTTTCTTGGTGACGTAACCGTCGCGGAACTCCCAGAGGTCGCAACCGAGGTATTCGAAGGCGGCGCCGCCGGCCGGCGTGCCGCGCACCGTCCACTCAGAGATTGCCTTGGTCTCATCGACGATCCAGTGGCGGATGTCCTCCCATCGCATGTCGGGGATCTCGGCATAGCGCGCGCTCAGGACCTCGCCGATTTCCGCCTTGCCGCGGCACAGTCGGCCTTCCGGTGCGGTGGGGCCGCTGGCCATCAGCCAGACGCTGTCGTCGGTGAAATGCGAGAGGATGCCATCGACATCGTGGCGGTTGAAACCGTCCTGGATTTCATCAAGCAAGGCAATGGTGATGTCGCGTGTCATAGGGGGTCCTTTCAGGTGATGGTGTTGGGGCGCGTGCGTGACGCCTACATGATCAGGTGATGTGAAATTTCGCGAATGAGTTTGCGCAGGATCGAGCGGGCGTAGGCATCGTAGTCGTTGGCCGTGATGACGAAGGCGCCGGGGCCGCCGATCACGGTTGAGCGGTAGTAGGCGGTGAGATCCGGCGCCTCGTTAACGATCGCGAGGCCGTTGATCGTCAAGCCGGCCAGGATGGCTTCATCACGGGCCGTTTCAGGTGCATCCATGACGTTGTTCTTGCCGTCACCGGAAATGTCGACGACGCGGCGCTCGGTGGTGTAGGGCGCGGCGAGGGCGATCTCGGTACCAAACCGGATGATGCCGGAAATGTGCGTGACGCCGAGTGGGTAGGCGTAACGGCGGCGCATGCTGGCGAGGTGATCGGCGAAATCGGCCGCTCCATTGCTGCCGGCGATGACCGTCCAGGGAATCGAGACGACCTGCTCGCGAAAGCCGGCCCATTGGACGGCGGTGACGGCGATGCGCTTGCTGTGGCCCTGACTGATCGCTTCGATCACGGACGGGTGGCGGAAGGCGCGGGCGAGGCCGGTTTTCTGAAGGTCGTATTCGCGATCGTTGACGCTTCCCGATACATCCAGTGCGAGCACCAGGACGAGGTCAACCTTGTTGGTTGAACGGCTGCTCCCGGGCGTGAGGAGCAGAATGAAGAGGGCGGCGAGGGCGATTCCGGCCCATGATTTTCGGCCGGGCAGGGGGCTGCGCGTGGGGCGGTCAGGGCGGCGCAGCTGGCTCATGCGGTTCAAATCCAACATTCTGGCTGAATGCAACGGTCGACTTAATGTGTATTTCTGGGGGATCATGTGGCAAAGCGGACGCGTTGCCAACTGTCTGTTCGGTGGAAGTCGCGCCCGCCGTGGCCGAGGGTGTCCGGACGGCACGAGCATTCGGCATCAACCCGATCGACGCGGCGGCCTATTAGAGCCCTTCAGACTGAGATGGAGGCAATTCTGTTCGCAAACGGTGAGTCGACCAGCAGGAGAGCGGCGCATCGCGCAGCGG
>JAGDYV010000175.1:0-8779 GCA_049116495.1 Hyphomicrobiaceae bacterium
TCATATGACGACGCACAGTCTGTGCCAGCTTGCTTGCCGAACTATTCTACTTGCGTATGCGGTGGCGTCGGCTGCTGATCGCTCTCGGTCGCAGCTTTGTCCGATGCGTCAAGAAGGATGACGGCTTGATGCAATACCAAGGTTCGAACGTAGTCATCGACGTGACGCCTAATCAAATCGACTACGTGAAGCCAGCCTTTGACGCCGCACTCGACAACGAAAAGGTCGATCCGAGCAGAGAAACCCCTCTGCGATGGGTTGCTGAAAGGACGCTTGAACGCGTGGACCTTTGGGTTGCAGTCGTTGTGGCCGGCACTGGCATTCTTGGGACGCTGTTATGGGGCTATGGGCATTGGGTCTGGAAGAACCCCTGCGTGGGTGCTTGCTTCATGTAGGCCCACGCCATCGGACCACACGTAAGACCGATTTTCGAATTTGACGCGTAAAGCGCAATAGCTCTAGTACGATTGACTATCGAGATTGGCAGGCCGGTCTCAACCAAGCAACGCCAGCGATCAAAGAAGTCTGCAATCTCGCCTTCATTTGGTCGCTTCTACACGGTACCAGCTAACTCAGCATGAAGAGCGGTTCATCGACCGCGCCAACCGGCCCCTCCCAGGCAACGGTGGCATCCCACTCAGTGGCATGCGCTCGGCACCGCCGAGAAACAATCGGGAGGAACTCCATGACGAGTTGGTCCAATGATCGCCGGCTCGGGTTGCGAGAAGTTCACCTCGGCAAAACTATTCATCATCTTCGTCGCGAGATGAACTCCGCAAGGATGGCCGTTTTCTCGGCAATCGCCACGCCCGCGCTGGCAGTTGACAATGCGTTCACGCCAAAGGTGCCGAACCAATACTACACGTCACGCGAGTTGGGCGTCAACGTCGTTGAACCGGCCATAGGCGTTTTAGGCGTGCGTTCTCCGTCTCAAGTGACTTGAGCTTCTTGGCATCCGACACCTGTATGCCGCCGAACTTCGCCTTCCACTTGTAGAACGTGCCTTCGCTGACACCGTGCATGCGGCAAACCTCTGCGGTCGCCATGCCGCGCTCCTCTTGCCGGTGACGCAATCGAGAAGACCGAAGGGAAGTGTTTTATTGCCCGGATCGCAGTTCGAACCAGCAGTTCTACAGATGCCTGGGTTCGCCTGACAAGGCGATCTGTCATATCAAGCACAGAGTTCTACAAAGTTGCTACCAGTAGGAATTTGCTTTTCACTGCATCACGATATAGTGAAGCGAACTGCAACGCTCCAATCAACCAACCGCGTCTAAGAGTTCATCAGCAGTGCAAACAGCTCACAATTCCGCTTTCCTTAATGTTCCGGATCATTTTAAAATAGTTGCGTCGTTCGTAGCTGATCTTGAAGGATTTCTTGGACGCCGATACGGGTTGGATCTTAAGCCATTGGCCGGAGAAGTGGGCCTTTGCACGAAGGATTTCCAGCGTAGCGACATGCGAATTAGCCTCGATCGCGTATGTCGACTCCTAAACCTTGTGGCTGCGAGAACGGGCGACCAAGATCTTGGCCTGGCTTTCGCCAGTGTCACTAGTCTCGGCAATACTGGCTTCTTCGGATATGGTCAATCTAGTGCCCCAACATTGGGTGCGATGCTAAACTTCAAGCTTAAGTTCTTATCTTTGGTTTGTGATTTGTCTGACTTGCGCTTGGAGAAGGATAAAAACCGCTGCTATATCCACTGGTCGCTTCCGTCGGTTTTGATTGAGAAATCTCAGTTCTCCTTGATAGCGATGGGTATGCTCGTACGACTGGTCCGTGAAAATATCGATGATCAATGGTCTCCGTTGGAAGTGCAATTTGACTTTCCGATGAACGGTGCATCGCAAGCGCTCAAAGAGAGTGTATGTGGATTGGTTCAATTTGGTCAGTCAGCAAACATCGTCATTTTGCCGCCTGGTTGCCTTGAGCTTCCAAACAGAAATCGCGATGATCGCCTGTATCAACTCGTTCTTGCTAATTTGGACGAACAACTAGTCAAAAAGCAACAAGCGACCTCAATGTTAGACGCCGTGATAGCCGAGATTGGTTATTCTGTGACTGATCCTGATCTATCGTTATCTAGGACTGCATCTAGACTAGCCACAAGTGAGAGGACTCTGCAGCGCTACTTATCAAGCCAGCAGTTGTCATTCTCTGATTTACGTGACCAAGCGCGTCGAGAGCTTTCTGACAACCTTCTTCGCAGTTCAAATGTCCGAATCTATGAGGTTGCGGAGCGAATGGGCTTCTCGACAAACAGCGCCTATACGCGATCTGCTCGGCGATGGTACGGTGTGCCGCCCAGCATGAGGCGGAGACATCTCATGCGCTCAAGCAGTTGAATTTACAGTTCGCGCCAGTTGTAAGATAGTTTGGCGCGCAATGGTATCGCGATAAGAAATTACTTAGACTATTACGATGCTCAGTTGAGTTTGACGATTCTATCGTAGAAATCACTCGCAAGTGGCATTCGATCATTGAGCAGTTGCGCGAGAACGCCCATACGGTCAGCAATCTGAGTTTGATCCTTTGAAAGTTTTCTCTAATGCTAAACGTTGCTTGTCGACTTTGTGAGGCAGCAGTGATGTCGATTAATGTTGTATACTGATTTCTTGTTTCAGAGTGCTATGCAAAATAATCCAAGTTCGGAGAAGAAATTGAAGCAAGGTTTTAAACCGCAGCTGTTGGAGGAAATGGACAGCACACTAACTTGCATAATATTGGCGGAAGAGATCAATAAAGAGTCGTCAAATTGATGGGGAATTGCGCCAAGACATCAGGAGCGGGTCCGCTTACACGCAGCCTAATTTCACTTGATCAGCTCCTAGCACAGTTGGACGCCGCCATGGAGACATCCAATACGACAGAAACCAGACGGCTGATCGCTGAAATTAAACAACTTGCCACCAAGATTGACCGCTTGCGATAAGCGCAAGCTCGTCGCATATCGTTGCGGTATAACATATTATAAGGATATAACGTGGATAATCGCCGTAAGCATCAGCGACACGAATGCTCAGTCACTGCCAAGGTTCATACTGCGTTTGGGACATTCCAGTGCTCGATTGTTGACATCTCCATCAGCGGTGTCGGGATCGGAGCCACCCACGATCATCTTGTCAGCTTGAAGCGGGACGATTACGTCACGCTGGAGATACCGGAGTTCGGCGTGCGGGAAATGGAATTGAAATGGACCGGCAGTGGGAAATTCGGCGCAGAGTTGACAAGACCGCTCGACGATCAAGAGCTTGAAAGCCTGGTTGGTCGTTGAGGGCTCGATGCCCCGATATTTCGGATCCAGGCCCCCCGTTTACTTGGGCGCGATATAGATGAGGCTGAAGCCCGAAACCCTGTCTGGCCTCACGGAACGCGGGGAGACAGTTGGTCCGGTCTGCGCGTTCCGCCTGGAGCCCTTCGAGCTGGATCGCGAAGTGGCCGCCAGGCTCTGGGGGATCTCGGAAGAACACACCGGCCTGAATTAGTTGCTGGCTTCAAATGGACGATTGTGATGCAGGAACTGCGACAATGATGGCGACCGTTCGTGTTCAGGTTTTGACCTGAGACCCAACCTGCTCCCAACTATGGTCAGAGTCCTGCGTTGAATTGGACCGCTCCCTAACGCACCCTCATTCGGAACGAGAGTTCTGCGCTTGTTTGGCCATCGGCGGGCTGGTTGCGCCGATGGGATTCATGAGTGAGATCGGGACCTTATTGCCGATCGCACCGTGTGGCCTCACCTCGTTGTAGTCTCTACCTTTGCCCGGCAGGCAAGCGAAGCGCCGCCGAGAGGGGCCAAGCCTCCAGTTTTTCGCGCGCATCGGCCATGTTCATGAACCAGTGCGCGTTCAAGCATTCTGCCCGTTGAACGCCTCGATGAACGCATTGTCCGTCGGCTTCCCGGGCCGCGAGAAGTCGAGAATGACGTTGTTTGCTTAAGCCCACAAGTCCATATCACGCGGCACGAATTCGCTGCCCTGGTCGACACGGATCGAACGGGGGTAGCCGATTTTCTTGCAAGCCCTATCCAACATCGCAACGACGTTCTCGGCTCGATAGCTGGGACGGGCATCGACCACGTGCGCATAGCGAGAGTACGTATCGATCACCGTGAGAATGCGGATATTCCATCCCGTCGCAAGCTGGTCATGCACAAAGTCCATGGCCCAGACGTCATGTGTGCCCGTTGCCGGTGCACGATCGTATCGAAGCTTGGCTTTCACGCGCCGCTTCGGAGACTTGTTGCGCAACTGAAGTCCCAGTTCTTTGTAGATCCGGCGAACCTTCTTGTGGTTCACCTGCCAACCCTCGCGCTGAAGCAGCACGTGCACACGCCGATAGCCGTAGCGCACACGCGTCTCGCAAATTTCCTTGATGCGTTTTTCCAGAACGGCCTGATCGCGCCGGCGCGAGCGATAGCGAAACGACGTCGGGTCAAACGGCAGAACCCGGCATGCCCGCCGGATCGACACCATCCACTCGGAACACATCTCGCGCACAAGCACCCGCTTGCGATCAGGCCTTAGAGCTTTCGCTTGATAACGTCCTGCAGCATCTCACGGTCAAGCGTCAGGTCGGCAACGATCCGTTTCAGGCGGTTGTTCTCGTCTTCTAGCTCACGCAATCGCTTCATCTCAGACGGCATCAGACCCGCGTACTTCTTCTTCCAATTGAAGTAGGTCGCCTGGCTGATACCGGCCTTGCGACAAACCTCAGCGACCGGAACGCCGTCCTCGCCTTGCTTAACCACGAACGCCTTCTGCGCATCCGTGAACCGGGATGATCTCATGTCTTCGCTCCTCGCCAGCCAAGCTGAAACTCAGGCGAAAACTCCAATCCGATTCGGGGCATTTGTCGGGAGCAGATCACCTATGCCTGAACCCTTCTGAAAATCGTTTCTGGAAACGGCGGACGCATTCCAAGAGCTTGATACGGGATGACCCGTCCATACTTCAATCGCCGGCGGCCATGGTTGAGCCGTAAATGTCTCCATCCGCCAATCATCGCCATCTTGCCCCCACCTTAACGAAAACTGAGTCACCCTGACTCATGGGCAAAACCATTTCCTTATGGCACCCATGAAGCATGCGGGGCGAGAGAGTGCCAAAAGTCGTGTTTCGCCTATGGCACTGGTGACAGAAAGAATACATGCCTTTTGGCATTGAAAGTGAGGGCAAGATGGCACTGATTGGCTATTGCCGCGTCTCGACCGCAGATCAAGAACTCAGATTGCAGATCGACGCGCTGAAACGCGATGGTGTCGAAGACGACCATATCTTCAAGGAAAAAGCGAGTGGTGCCGATAAGGATCGGCCTGAGCTGGCTCGCATGATCAACTTTGTGCGTAAAGGCGATGTCGTCCTCGTCTGGAAGCTCGACCGTCTTGCGCGATCGTTGTCGCATTTAGTGCAAATCGTAGAGACGCTGAAAGAGAAAGGCGCTGGGCTCAAAGTGCTTTCTGGCAGCATCGATACGACCACCGCAGAGGGTCGGCTATTTTTCGGCATCTTCGCGTCGCTCGCAGAGTTTGAGCGCGAGTTGATCCAGGAACGTGTCAATGCCGGTATAAAGGCCGCTCAAGATGCAGGCGTGCACTGCGGTCGTCCTGCGATCGACGGTGATCGTGTCGCCGGCATCAAGGACGGACCGGAACGGGGGGAGAGCTGGTCGAAAATCGCTGCCGATCTCGACATATCGCGGCGCACGGTGGCACGGTATGCAAAGCGCGTACGAGCGGATGCAGCGGCCTGGCCATGTTACGCATCCTGATATTCCTCGCAGGAACAATTTTTGGCGCTGGCGGACCGTTCGGTATCCAAAAGTTGCTACGGGCCGGTGACAAGCCGGATTGGTGCGCTAGGCTGCACGGATAAACGTCTAGATTCTCAGGTCAGGCCATCCGCTGGCTCATCCCACAATGATGGCGCTTGACTGCAAGGAACGCGCACCGCCTTGCAGCACACGAGCCTGCCGCCAGCTTTGCGCGGCAGAAAGATGTCCGGGCTCGAATCGTCACGTACTCTAATCGGCAGGCGAAATCCAAACTAGCTTGGGCACGACTGGCCGGCTTTGAGCTGTTCACCTGCCGTGTGGCCGATAGACAGCTCCTATAGGTAGAGCGAGCTGGCTCTAAGCAAGATCGGAATTGACGTCGGCACATAGTGTTGCGCGATGTGAAGCGGGCAATCTAGTGCACGATCTGCGTCGAGCTCTTCGAGAATTTCGGTGCGCTAATCGGCATGGCGTTGGCTGGTTGGCTAACGATAACCGCAGCCAATGTTGATATCGTTGCGATAGTCGAAGTTAGGGATTTGGTCACAGCGGCCTCCTCGCAATAACGGTCCAAATCAGTTGACGAGGAGAAGTTGTCACAACACGGATTATTGAGTGCTGAATTTCATGTTCAGTGACCGTTTATCAGGATAAACGCCAGTGGGTAAGCGTTCCTCCGTCACGAATTGTACACAGTTGGGCAATTTCATCCGTTGCCATAGAATCGCAAGTGAGAAGAAGTCGGCAGCGTCATACCCATCAATCCTAATCAATTCCTGCACCAAGAGAACTCAATGACAAAACTGGCCTCTCCGGGGTGGCTCTGCAAACTGTGCCGCATCCCAGATGCGCTTCGAAGGAGCCATTTGTTAGCTGCCGCATTTTATAAAATCGTGACTAGACAGGAAAACGGATGGGCTGACCATCCTGTGAAATACGATTCGGTCAGCGAGACTGCGCTCTATAGCAATGATCAACTACAACAGCATCTTCTTTGCGACGCATGCGAAGATCGCCTCAAGAAGTATGGTGAGGACACGGTCACTCGACAATGCTGGCGTGCAGGTGACAAATTCCGGCTTAAGGCGCTGTTGCAATCTGTCGATCCACATCGCACGCCGGAAGGCGATACGTACTGGGACGATTCAGTAATCGGCGGTCAAATCAACATCGACTCGTATCGATACTTCGCCTTGAGTGTCTTGTGGCGGGCCAGCGTCGTACGTTGGCCAGGTGCGACCGCGAACTACAACGGCGCTCTGGGACAAAAGTACTCCGAGCAGTTTAGAAACTACCTGATCCATGGTGAGCCGTTTCCAAAAAACGTTATCATCAGTATCTTTGTAGAATTCGACAGCGCCCCGCTGATATTCATGACATCGCCGCAGTCTATTCCGGCCAGTTTCGATAGCTACAATTTTAGAAGTCATAGCTTCGTTGTTCCAGGCTTGATGTTCCAAATATTCGTTGGTAGAGACGCCGAACGTTGGCGGGAAAATGCACGCCTTGACATTCCTAAGAGCTGCGTTTTCTACCCGATCGCGTTTCGGGAAAGCGAGTTCGTTAGAAGCTTTGGTATCAGAGCAAAAGGTGCAGATCTCAAAGGAAAACTGCGGCGGGAGTGGCAATGACAGGCGGCGACAAGCAGTCAGATGTGAAAGTCAAACAGAAGAAACAGCCGGTCGATCGATAAGATCAGCCCGAACCCATATCGAAACTTCGAAGTGAACCCGATAAACGATGAAGTCGTTGCGTCGCTGGTTTCATCCTTCGAATCAACAGGCGAGTGGGCAACATTGCCCGCCCGCAAGGTCGGCGATCAATATCAGATCGCAGCCGGTCACCATCGTATAGCGGCCATGGCTGCGCTTGGTCTTGATGAAGTTTCGTTGTCGGTCGCTAAATATACCGATGCCGAGATGATCCGCATCATGGCCGTCGAGAACTCGACCAAAGGCGCAACGGCTGGCTCAAGTGTCGACACAATCCGTGCCGTCACCAAGCATCTGACCTATCTCGCGCTGAGTGGTCGCGATGAAGAGTTGGAAGGTGAGCTTTGTGTCAGTCAAGAGGTCTTGACTGACACAAAGGAGCGCGATCGAATTGGCCCCTGCATACGCGCTTGGATAACGAAAGGCACCGGTATCGGTGAAAAGGTCATCTTCACCTACCTCAACAAGCGCCCATACCAAAAAGACGGCTCTGTAGATGTCGATGTGCAGGGCGCGGCTGCGGTTGGTATGCATGCCATTCGCGAAGGCCTTGTCAGCTTTAAGTCTGGCACGGGTGCACTTGATGTCATTCGCGAGTTAGCCTGATTGTTTGCATAGCAGCTCGGCAGAGCGACGACTAACGCCGCCTGCGCACATAGCGAGGGCTCAACCGATTTCGCCGAATGTTTCGGCGGATGAAACGATTTCTCCGCAACTGTGCCTGGTGGCGCCGCCATTGATTGCGACGTGCTTGGCCACGCTGAAACGCTGCTCTACGACGCAATGCCGCCCTATGCCGTCTTGCTTGGTTGAATCGTCTTTGATTGCTCCGGCGAACTGCTGCCCGGCGATTTCTACGCTGAAACGAAGCCTGTCGGTTTCTTCGGCGAATGTGATTTCGCCACCGTCTTTGGTTTGTGCGCCGGAGTCGAATGCGTTGAGTCCGTCGTCTTGCGCCCGACCTATAACGGCTTCTCCGCTGTGCCACTTGGATGAGAGTTTGCGATTGCGCAGTGTCTTGTGTCGGCACAGCGACGGATGTTTCGAACTGAGCCATGGGGTTGAGCGCGACAGTTTTCGTCACCACGGCGGCTTGAGACGATGTAACCCCTAAACCGGATAGAACGGCTCCAGAAATGGCAATCGCCGTGAGGCGAAGATTGAAACGCATGCTGATTTCCTCCCGTGGCACGCAAATGAGGATTTCCACGGAGCAAGAAATGGACCACATGAGACGTCTACTGACTTGATGGGGCCGAAACAGCCGATGCCGGCTTCCTCACGGCGGTCATTG
>JAGDYV010000176.1:0-27491 GCA_049116495.1 Hyphomicrobiaceae bacterium
CGGCGTAGCGCTGGTACATCCGAAACAGGTCGGCAGCAAACAGCGCGGCCTCATCGCCACCCGTCCCTGCCCGGACTTCAAGAATGACGCTGCGATCATCGGCATCGTCTTTGGGCAGCAACTGGATTTTGAGTTTGTGGTCGACTTCGCCGAGCCGCGGTTCGAGTTCGGCGAGTTCCTCGCGGGCCAGATCCACCATCTCCTTGTCACTACCATCAGCGACCATCTCCTTGAGGCCGGCAATCTCTTCTCGCACACCCTCCAACTCGCGGATGGTCGCCACGACCGGATCAAGCTGGGCAAACTCCTTCGACAATTTGCGGAACTGGTCCTGGTCGATCGGATTGCTCAATTCATGCTGTATCGCCATCCACCGCTCGGTGATCTGCTCAAGCTTTTCTGCTGGAATCGCGCTCATGGTCGAAAATCTCGGAATTGCATAAATGACGTTAGCTGGATGGACTGGAAGAACGAACCAACAGGCTCGCTATATCTCAACGCTATTGAGTTCCGCGAAGCGGCGCAAATCATCGCGGATACTGCCGGTGCAGTGCGGTTCCATGCGTCTCTCAACGAAACTCGTCAGCCGGTCGCTGTCGAGCGAGAGGATCATGGTTTTGACCGGACCAATCGCCGCCGGCGCCATCGATATGGAGCGAAAGCCAAGTCCAATCAAGGCCATCGCTGTAAGTGGATCCGCCGCCATCTCGCCACACAACGTGATCGACACGTCATGCTTGTCGGCCGCAAACCGAATGCGCCGCAGTGCCCTGAGTGCCGATACGCTCAAAGAATCGTAGCGGCTGGCGACCAACGGATTGGCTCGGTCCGCGGCGAACATGAACTGCAACAGATCGTTGCTGCCAACCGACACGAAATCCACCCGCTGCATCAAGGCATCAAGCTCCATCAGGATACTCGGCACTTCGACCATGGCACCGATCAGGACCTTGGTCGGCGGATCGCCGCCACGCTTGGCCAGGCGTTCTTCCTCAAGCCGCACGAGATCCCTGGCGGCATCGATTTCTTCAACGACGCTGATCATCGGAATCATCAAACGCAATTCGCGCCCGGCCGCCGCCCGCAGCATCGCGCGTATCTGCATGCGCAGCAGGGCCGGCCGGTCGAGCGCGAGGCGCACGGCGCGCCATCCAATCGCCGGGTTGTCCTCTTTCGGCTGGCGCAGATACGGCAACGCCTTGTCGCCGCCGATGTCGAGTGCGCGAAACACCACCGGCCTGCCGTCCGCCTCATCGAGGATCGAGGCATATGTCGCTGTTTGCGCATCGAGCCGCGGGAAGGTCGACGCGATCATGAATTGCAGTTCGGTACGGAACAAGCCGATGCCATCTGCGCCGCTCTCGTCGAGGTGCGGCATGTCCGCCATCAGACCGGCATTCAGCATCAGTTGAACGCGTGCGCCATCCTTGGTGACGGCCGGTGTGTCACGCAGCTCCTGATACTGTTTCTGGCGCCGAGCACGGAATTTGACTTTGTCGGCGTAGCCCGTGATGACCTCCGGCGAGGGCCGGACATGAACCTCACCGCGCTCACCGTCGACGATGATCGGATCATCGCTGCTGACCCGCTCAACGACGCGTCGGATGCCGCCGACGGCTGCTATGCCAAGTGCCTTGGCAACGATCGCGACGTGGCTCTGAGCGCTCGCATCCTCAACGACCAGGGCCCTGATCCGACTGCTGTCGTAGTCAATCAGCTCGGCCGGCCCCATGTTGCGTGCGACCAGTACAGTATCCTCGGGAAGCTCGGCCGCCAGATGCGCGGCGTCGCTGTAACCAGCCAGCACCCGCAACAGCCTGTCGGACAAGTCATCAAGATCGCGCAACCGCTCGCGCCAGAACGGATCGTTCTGGCGCAGCATCCGCGCGCGCGTGCCGTTATGGACCCGCTCGACAGCCGCTTCCGCGGTCAGACCATCGGCCACGGCATCGTGCATGCGCCGGGCCCAGCCGCGGTCATCCGCGAACATCCGGTAGGCTTCCAGGACATCGCGGTGGGCGCCTGCGTGGCTGACCGTCTCGCGGGCGAGCATGGCGTCAATGCTCTGGCGCAATTCGCGCAAGGCCGTATCAAGCCGCCGGCCCTCCTCGACTGGGTCTTCTCCCAGCAACTTTGTGACAACGACGCGCGGCGCGTGGAGCACGACGTGACCAAGCGCGATGCCATCCGAAATCGGCTCGCCGCGCAGTGTGACAGACAATTGCCGGCCCAGTTCTTCATCTGCGCCGGTGCCTGCCACTTCGCCTGAAGCAAGCTGCTCGGCAACGACCATCGCCGTGGTCTCTAGGACTTCGACATCCTCCTCGGAATATTGCCGCGGCGTCCGATTCTGTACCGCAATGACGCCGAGCACGACACCACCGCGCTGTACGGGAACCGCGAGCAGCGAGTGGTAGACTTCCTCGCCGGTCTCGGGCCGATATGAGAACGATGGGTGTTCCTGCGCTTCCGGCACGTTGACATGTGCCGCCGTTTCAGCGGCAAGCCCGACCAGCCCCTCACCGCGATTGAGCCGGGTATTGTGCACCGCGTCGACATTCAACCCTTCCGTCGCAAACAGCTCCAGCGAACCATCCTGACGTTTGAAGTAGATCGAGCACACTTCGGCGACCATCAGGCCGGAAATCTGGCGCACGATTTTGTCGAGACGCTGCTGGCCATCGCCGGGCTCGGACATGATCTGGCGCAGCCGCCGCGAGATCACGCGCAGCGCGGTCTCGGTCTTGCTTGCCGGGCCAAGATCATCTGTTCGTCTCGTCACCATTGCCGAGCGCCACTCTCAAGCTCATCCGATGTCCCCAGCCCGGCACCGAAACGTATCGCCGGGATGGTCAACAATGCCGTGCCCTGCGGTCTGCACGGGTGCTCAAAAATCGACTTGCTGTCATACAAGCACTGAGTTTACACGGGATCGAGGACAGGGTCCTGTCATCCCACTATACCGAACCCGGCGTCAATTGCCGCGCTGGAAAGCGGCTACGAAATAGACAAACTGGTCAATCATTATCCAGCCCATAGACCGTGTGCAGTGTCCGCACCGCCAATTCGGCATAGGCTGCATCTATCAGTACACTGATCTTAATTTCTGACGTTGTAATCGCCAGGATATTGATATTTTTCTCGGAAAGCGCGTTGAACATCTTCGCAGCAACGCCGGCGTGACTGCGCATACCAATACCGATCACCGAAACCTTGACGACATCGGCAGAGCTGTTGATCTCCTGGAAGCCAATCCTGTCACGGGCCTTTTCGAGCACCATCAAGGCTTTATCGACCTGGGTCGCCTGCACCGTAAACGTCATGTCGGTGCGCAGCCCGTCCGACGACAGGTTCTGGACGATCATGTCGACGTCAATGTCGGCCTCGGCGAGCGGGCCAAACACACTGGCAGCGATGCCCGGTTTGTCTGCAACGCCAAGAATAGTAACTTTCGCTTCGTCCTTGGCATAGGCAATACCGCTTACAACTTGGGCTTCCACAATCTCATCCTCGTCACAAACAATCGTGCCAACATCATTATCGTTCATGCCAGCACGCACCGGCTGCAGGCTGTCTGGCGCAGCAAAACTCGAAAGCACCCGCGTGCGCATACCGTGCACCATCGCCAGTTCGACGGATCTGGTCTGTAGCACCTTGGAGCCGAGCGAGGCCATCTCCAGCATTTCCTCGTAGGCAATCTTGTTCAGCCGTCGCGCTTTCGGAACCACCCGCGGATCGGTCGTGTAGATGCCGTCGACATCGGTGTAGATGTCGCAAATATCCGCTTTCAACGCGATGGCGACAGCAACCGCACTGGTATCGGAACCACCGCGCCCGAGCGTGGCAATCCGGTTGCGCTCCGGCTCACGCCCCTGGAAGCCCGTGATCACGGCAACTTCGTCCTGCTCGAAGCGCTGCAGGATTTCGCCGCCATCGATCGCTTCGATCCGGGCAGAGCCATGCGTCTGATTGGTTGTAATCGGGATCTGCCAGCCCTGCCAGGAGCGCGCAGAAATACCGAGCCCCTGCAGCACAATCGCGAGCAGGCCGGCCGTGACCTGTTCGCCGGTGGCAACGACGGCATCATATTCGCGCGCATCATGCATCGGTGAGGCTTCGCGCACCCACTCAACGAGCTGGTTGGTCGTACCGGCCATCGCCGAAACGACGACGGCGACCTTGTTACCGGCATCGACTTCGCGCTTCACGTGCTGGGCGACGTTGCGGATGCGCTCGATGTTGGCGACGGACGTGCCGCCGAATTTCATGACAACGACGGCCATGCTTTGTTCCACAATTCAGAAATGGTAGGGCTGACGGACAGCTGACTGGCACCTGGGTCGCATTGAGCGGCCCGCGCGGCACACACATATAGGGATCAAAGCCGCGCTGCAACCAAACCGCCCGTTTTCGTCGAATAGACGCGGCCAATACCGTTGCCGTGCAGAACATTCGGCGAAACCATTGACCATCCCACCTGGAATCGACCCGACCATGGTACATGCCCGACAACAAGCAAACGACGGCGCAACGGCCAACATCGACCCGCGCGAAATCGCCCAGTTCGAGGCGCTCGCCGGCAAATGGTGGGACGCCGAGGGGCCCTTTCGAATGCTGCACCGCATCGGGCCGCCACGGCTGGCCTATGTGCGCGATGCGGCAACCGAGCACCTCCGGCTCGATGCAACGGCAAGGCGGCCCTACGCGGCACTCACATGCCTTGATGTCGGGTGTGGCGGCGGGCTTATCGCCGAGCCGCTCGCCCGCCTCGGCGGCGCGGTGACGGCGATCGATCCGGCCGTCAAGAATATCGAGGCTGCGCGCCACCATGCCGCAAGCAGCAGGCTCGACATAGACTACCAGGCAGTGACCGCGGAAGCGCTTGCCGATGCCGGCCGGACATTCGATCTCGTGACGTGCCTTGAGGTCGTCGAACACGTGCCGGACCCGGGCGCGTTCGTTGCGACATTGGCCAGTTTGGTCAAGCCAGGCGGTTTGCTTGTGTTATCGACACTGAATCGGACGCCGAAGTCCTATGCGCTGGCAATCGTCGGTGCTGAATATGTGCTTGGCTGGCTGCCGCGCGGCACACACGATTGGACGCGCTTCGTGACACCCGATGAGTTGCAGGCACACTGCACAGCAGCCGGGCTGACTGCGTTTGCCAGCGAAGGCATCGTCTATGACCTGCTACGCGATCGCTGGCAACGGTCGCCCGACACCGGCGTCAATTATATGGCATGCGCGGTGAAGGGGATGAATTGAAGGTTGGGTTAGCGGTCCACTGCGCGATCGTCAGGGCACGACGCTGACCGCGTAACCCAACATGCAGCCGTTACCTAGCTGTTGTCCCTACTTCTTCGGCACTTCGGCGTTGGCCGGTTCGGGCTTTTTCTGTTCCGTCGTCTCTGGCGTGGCACGGGGGGGAGCCGGTGTCGCAGGCTTGGCTGTTACAGGCTTTGTCGCCGTTGGTGGCACCGACACTTTTGGCTTGGCGGCCGCCTTCACGACTTCAAACACATCTTCCGGTTTCTTGAACGTCTGGTCGGCACGCCAATCGGCGATCTCGAACGCCCAGCCCTTGCTGTCGGCCTTGAGTTTCTTTGCGCCGGCGGCGTCCTTACCTTCCGCCAACACCGCAACCGTCATCCAGCGCTTCTTATCTTCACGCTTCATGCCGACACGGTATTTGGTGCCGTCATCAAGCTCGATGTCGGCAGTCATATCGGGCTTGCCGTCAGCAACGCCGGCGGCGCGGACATCAACCATCTCAAGCGTGCGAATGCCGTTAACAAGGTCGTCGATGCGCAAGTCTTTCTTTGGCTTGCTGTTGGCCGGAATGTCGACCAGTTCGAATTCACCTGGCTTCTTGCCTTTGACGCCGAGTTTGTAGATGGCCGTGTCGCCCTTCTTGACGACCAGGGATTTCATCTTCTTTTGATCAAACTCGAAGAACTTCGGCTTCACCCAGTCATCGACGCTGGTCGGCGCATTGAGTTCAACCTTCGCCAACCACGTCTGCGGATCGCCGGGCACGCGGATATAGGTGCCCGCCTTGCCAGCGCCGAAGGCACCGCGGCGCTCCTTGCCAACGACCAGTTCTGCGATGGTCTTTTTGCTGTTGTCAAAGAGCCGCACAACTTTGGCGCTGCTATCCTTCGCGGTCGGATCGCCAAGATCGAGCTGATCGTAGCGCGCTTCCTTGTTGGTCTTGCGCTCGATCAATTCGGTTTGGCCGAGCTTGACGACCAGTTCGCGGACCTTCTTGGGGTCAACCGGATAGCCGGCACGCTCGACAAGCGACCAGATCTTGCCATCGGCCGATTTCTTGAGCGTGAGCTTGTCTTCGCCTTGCTGGATCACGATCTGACTGGTCGCATCGCCACCACGCTCAAGTGACGGAAACAAGCGTTTGCCCGTCGCCGTATCATCCGTCCAGCTGTTGTAGGAACTATGCACGACACCGGCTGCGACCAGCGAAATGACCGCGGTTAGCGCCAGCGTATTGAAGTGCTTGGGCTGCATCGTCTGTCTCCGGTACTGCGTGTTCGTTAGCGATCGTCGGCGCTGCGACGGCGGAAGGCGGCAAACGCGAAACCGCCCGCCCCAATGAGCAGCGGAACCAACGCAATGTTGATCAGCTTGACCCAGGTTTCGAGGCTCTCGATATCGGCGCGCAACGAGTGCTTGACGCTGCGCAACTCCTGGCGCGTTCGGATCATTTCACCGCGCGCAGCATCGACGGCCTCCTTGTCTTTTTCGGAAAGAGCAAGGCTCACGCGACCGTCCTTCCCGGTCTTCTGGGCGACTTTTTCCAGTCGCGCCTGCAGACCTTGGAGTTTGGCGACGAGGGCCTGTTCGCTCTTGCGGTACTTGCGCTCCGATTCGCGTCGAATGCGATTGACCATCTCAAACGGACGGTCTTCGACGCCACGACCACGCAACCCGGAGAGCGCTTCGCCACCGGACAGGTTTTCCAGCGCGTTCATCGCAAATACGACGTTGTGCGACGTCGGGATGACGACCTGCTGGCCGAACATATCGCGCACGCTCGCCCAGAACTGGTCATAGAGCATGTCGCTGTCACCGATCAGTATGGCGTTGATCTTGCCGCTCTTGAGTTGCTGCTGCTTCGGCTTGGCGGCTTGCTTTTCAGCGTCCTTCTTTGCGTCCGTAGCAGACGGTTTGGTGGCCGCCGCGTTGTCCTTGGCATCCTTCTTCTTTTCGTCCTTGGGCTTGCCGTCGGGGAACGCGGTCTTGATCTCTCCGGTCACGCGCGCCGCGAGCACCAGCGCTTGACCGCCGGACTTGTAGTCCCGCAACATCGCGACCGGATCCGGACGATTACCCGCAAGTTGCAAGGCATCAATCTTCATCGCGCTCTTTGAGGTCGACATGATCGGCTCGAACTTCGTCGTCGCGCCTTTGAGAGGCTCGAAATACCCGGCGGTACCGATGTTCATGATCTTCACGCTATCGGCGATCACTTCGCCCGGCGTCAGGCTGCGTTCCTTGATCTCCAGCCAGGCGACATAATCGCTGACCACACCGTTGGCGCCACCGGCCTGGACGCGACGTGCATTGGCAATATCGCCGGCGATGAACTTTGGATCGAATTTGACGCCCCAAGCTGTCAGCAACTTGGCGAGGTCCGGATTGGACTGACCGCCACCCGCCATCATCGGGTTCGCCATCGCGCCGATTTCGGAAACCGGGTCAAGAAAGGCCAGGATCCGGCCGCCGCGAAGGGCAAACTGGTCGATCGCATAGGCCGCATCCTTGCCGATCGCGATCGGATGCACCAGCATCAGCACGTCGACTTTGGCTGGAATCTCGGTGACGCTCTGTGTCAAGAGCTCAACGTCGAAGAATTCGCGGATCTGCTTCATCACCAGCCAGGCTGGCAACTGCTGACGGCGCGGTGTCATGCCGCCGTTCATTGGCAGGCCGGTGATCAGACCAACGACCGGCTTCTTGGGCACAGCAAGTTTGTGGACCAGCTTGGTCATATCGTATTCGAGGTAGGATTCGCGCTGCGGCGTGAAGAACGGCACGATCTCGCGGTTGTCCGTGCTGTTAGTCGCAACCAGGCCGAAATAACCGTTCTCGCCTTCGGCACCGAGGCGAACACCGTTGAGACCGGCCGCAACCGCCCGGTCTTCCGCGTCCGAAAACGGTTTCGGATCAACGAAACGTACCTTGAGAAGGCCGCCCGTCATGCTTTCATAGCGCTCGAACAGGCCGCGCACGCGTTCGAAAAAGCGCTTGTGCTGGGCCGACAGTTCGCCAAGACGATCTGAGAAGTAGACCTTGACATCGATTGGCTCGTCGATCTTCGAAAGCACGCGCTTGGTGCTGTCGGAAATCGTGTAGAGCCCGGATGCTGTCAGATCGGTGGTGGCGCCCTTGAACACTGCCGTCGAGATGATGTTGGCGCTCAATAGGATCACAGCGGCAAGCGCAATCCCAATCCAAGCCCGCGTGCGTGTGCTCATACGCCGGGCAGCGTCAACCACTTCACCTGGTGCGAGCAACATCCACCCTGACAGTTTGTCGCCGCCCGCCTTCACCTTGGTCACAATCGATGACTTCGGCGCTCCGTTATTTGCTTCTTGAGCCATTGCGCTTGGTCCTTATTCAGCTTTCTTCTGTTCTACAGCGAGCGTGTTCGCGAACAGGAAGAAAGCGATCAGTGAGAGGTAGAAGATCAGCGTCGACAGTGAGATGACGCCTTTGGTGATCTGCTGGAAGTGCGACAGGAAGCTCATCGACTCGAAGCCCGATACGATGAACGCCGGCGCCCATTCACGCACAAAGCCAAGCACCAGGTTGAGACCCGCCATCAGGAACAGGAAGCAGATCAAGGCTGACACGATAAACGCGATCACCTGGTTCTTGGTCAGCGCCGATATGAACGAACCGATCGCCAAATAAGCCCCGGCCATCAGGAAGCTGCCGATGTAACTGGCGAAGATGACACCGTTGTCAGGCTCGCCAAGAATGTTGACGGTGATCCAGATCGGAAAGGTGAGGAGCAGCGCGACACCGACGAAAGCCCACGCCGCAAGATACTTGCCAACGATCGCCTGCCAGGGCGCGATCGGCAACGTCATCAATAGCTCGATGGTACCGGATTTGCGTTCCTCCGCCCAAAGCCGCATCGCGATTGCGGGCACCAACATCAGGTAGAGCCAGGGGTGGTATTGAAAGAACGGCAGAAGGTCCGCCTGACCGCGACCGAACAGATTGCCGACAAAAAACGCGAACGCACTCGTCAGCGCAACGAAGATGACAACGAAGACGAACGCCAGCGCCGTGTTGAAATAGCCCGCAAACTCGCGTTTCGCGATGACCCAGACATTACGCACGGGCGCCTCCTGCTGCTTGGTTGTGAGCGGCGTGTCCGCCGTCCGACGTCGTTATGTCCCGGAACACATCGTCCAGCCGTCCGCGCTCGACATAGATTTCGCTGACATTGATCGATTTCTCGCGCAGTGCTGCTGCGACATCGCCAATAATCTCGCCGTTGCCAGCAGACAGCGCCCTGAGATGCGCATGACCGTTGGCCTTGGAAATCTCTTCGACATCCCGAACCCCGCCGATGCCCTTCATGGCGGCGAGCGCCGGTGCCGACGCATCCGCCGCGACGGTTACCGAAACGGCGTTGTGGTACGGCAAGCGCCGCTGCAGGTCTTCGGCCGTGCCGTCGGCTACGATACGACCCTTGTCGATGATCACCGCACGCGTACAAACCGCCTCGACCTCTTCGAGAATGTGGGTCGAAACGACAATCGCCTTCTGCGCCGCCATTTCCTCGATCAGCGATCGGACATGATATTTCTGGTTGGGATCCAGGCCGTCGGTCGGCTCATCAAGGATCAGCACCTCCGGGTCGTGCAGAATAGCCTGAGCCAGCCCGACGCGGCGCTTGTAACCTTTCGACAAGGTCTCAACGCGTTGGTTCATGACGCCGGCCAGGCCGGTGCGCTCACGCACCGCATCAACTTTGCGATCTCGGTCGGCGCCATCGAAACCGCGCACCTCGGCGATGAATTTCAGAAACGAGCGCGCCGTCATGTCGCCATAGGCCGGTGCACCTTCCGGCAGGTAGCCGATCGATCGTTTAGCCTGCATGGGATCGTCGCGCATGTCGATACCGCCGACGGCCACCATGCCCTCATCCGGTGCCAGGAAACCGGTGATCATTTTCATTGTGGTGGATTTGCCGGCGCCGTTCGGCCCCAGAAAGCCGAGCACCTCACCGCGTTGCACAGACAACGAGATGCCGTTCACCGCCGTGATATCGCCAAAGCGTTTGATGAGCCCGTGCGTCTTGATCAATTCCGTCATCGCGTTCCTCGCTTGGCGCACTGATATATTTTTAGCCACCGACTTAGTGCGGTAGCTGGCACTGTCAACCGTCGAGTGCCAAATTTTTTCGACCAGAGTTCGTTCCCGGCATGCCTGATCCAGTCGCCAGACCTATCGGCGCGCGAACAGCCGCGCGTCTTCCGGCGTCGGATCCTGCGGCAGACGCGCGCGGACATGCTCGAACAAAGCCTCCTGGATCAGGTGATCGAGCATTTCCGAGAACAGGATCGGCTCGGTCGCCGCCTCCCAGAGGAAATAGCCGAACGAACCAGGGCACGGATTGACCTCGTTGAGCCAGAGTTCGCCGGTTTCTTCGTTACCGATAAAGTCGATGCGTGGCGCGCCGGTGCCGACCACCTGATCAAAAGCCAGACCCGCCCAGCGCCGGATGTCGGCTTCGAGCGGCGCGATGTTGGGGTTCAGCTCACGAGTCAGCGACAACATGCCCTCGCTGGCCTGTTGCCCCGGTGCCTTGGCGCCGCCTTTGACACCGGTCTTTTTGCCGCCGCCTGATAGGTATTTTTCCTTGAAATTCAGCAGCTCGTCCGTCCGTTTCGGGCGCTCGATCGCAGATGTGGTCAGTTCGCCGGTCATCCGCGACACGGCCACGTTATACTCGATCATATGGTCGACGAACGGCTCAAGAATGGCACTGGTGTCGTATTTGAAAATCGCCGGCAGCACGTCAGCAAGCTCTTCGAGCGTCGCCACCTTGGCAACGCCGATGCTGCTGCCGAGATGCGACGGTTTGATGATCCACGGCGCTTTGAGGTCGCCAACGATCGGCGCCAGTTCGGCTGCCGGTATCAGCATGCCTTCGCGCGGACGCTGGATCTCAACGTATGGCAGTTGCGGGATATCGGCCCCGGCGAGCATCCGTTTGGTCGCGACCTTGTCCATCAGAACGGCGGAGGCCAGCGTGCGCATGCCGGTATAGGGAACCCGTGCGGCCTCAAACATGCCCTGGACCTGGCCATCTTCGCCGACGAGGCCATGGAAACACGGGATTGCGACGTCAAATTCAATCCGCTTGGCACTTTTGCCGAAATTGAAGAGCGCCGCATTTGGCGACAGCAAGGTCGGCCGACCGCTCGCCGTCATGTCGAGCGAGACCTGGGTCAGGCTCGCGAGCAGTTCCGGCGCGGGCAGGTAGGATTCGCGCTGCATCAACGGATCGCCGGTCCACCAGCGACCATCCGTTGCCAGATAGACAGGCACCACGTCATAAAGGCTGCGATCGAGCGCCGATATGACCTGCAGCGCGGAAACAACGCTGACGTCGTGCTCTGGCGATCGCCCGCCAAAGAAGACCGCGATAGTCTTTTTCGTCATCCAACGTCCCTGATGTGCGGTTAGGCTGCAACGAATCCGACCCAAGGCCTTAAGGCACGGCGAAATCAGCGGATTTCAAACAGCCACCAGCGTAGTGATCAAAATCGGAAACACCGTTGCATACTTCAAAGCTGATGTTTTGGCCAACGCCTGCGGCAAATTTATTGCGCAAGCAGGAAGTTTTGCGCAAATCGCCTTATAAGCCGAAACATCTACTGATTTCCTTCGAGCTCAGCGCCCATGACCGATCCCGACTACGACATCGACCAACTGATCTTCGACAGGGTCGCAGACGCCGGCGATGCAGCCCAATGGCACTTTGTCTGGGCGCATGGCTGGGGCCAGAACCGGGCCGCGTTGAAACCGCTGGCGCAGTCGCTGTTCACAGTCGGCACACACGATTTCATCGACTTTCCCGGGTTTGGCAGTTCGCCGAAGCCGGCAGCCGCCTGGTCAACCGCCGACTATGCCGATTTCATGGCCCGTTGGCTGGCCCAAAACACACTCGGCAAGCCGGTGGTTTGGGTCGGGCACTCATTCGGCTGCCGGGTCGGCCTGCAGATTGCGGCACGGCACCCGGGCGCGATTGATCGCATGCTACTGGTCGCCGGCGCCGGCCTGCCCCGGCAACGCTCAGCGCTCGAACAGGCCAAGCTCAAGGGTCGGGTCTACGGGTACAAGGCACTCAAGCGCCTGGCACCGCTGGCCGGCGTCAGCCAGGACCAGTTGCGCGAAAAGTTTGGCAGCGCCGACTACAAGGCGGCGGGCGATATGCGTGACATCCTGCTCAAGGTGGTGAACGAGGATTTGAGTGCTGTCGCGGCGCAGGTGGCGTGCCCGGTGCATCTCGTCTATGGGCGCGAAGACACCGAAACGCCGCCGGATATTGGCGAACGGCTGGCGCAGCTGATCCCCGGCGCGCACCTCGCCGTGCTCGACGGTCTCGACCATTATTCAGTTCTCGGCGACGGCCGCCATCAGGTTGCCAAACGCCTCAAAACGCTGCTGGGAGCTTGATCGATGGCGATATTTGCAAGCGCCTTGGTTTTATTGGCCGCCATCGTCTTCGCGACCCGTCGCCTGCTGCGCTACCTGCATATTTTTCAGCAGGAGGAATACGACGGCCGGCGGTTTTCCAACTGGCTGTTTGCGGAAGCCGCTTTCGACAAGAAGCTGAGCGCAGCGATCCTGTTGCTTGTGGTCGCCGCCCGATCGATGAGCGATGGTGCGACCCTGCTCAACATCGCTTTGGGCATTGCCTTTATCGCGTTCGCCGCGATCGAACCCGATCCGCGCAAGGATGCCAAAAAGAAGCTGGTTCTAACGGAACGCGCGATGCGCATTCTCGGCGTCGCATTCCTGGTGACCCTGATTGCGGCCTGCATCGCCTTGATGCTCGGCGGGACGTGGTGGTGGCTTGCCGTCGTGCAGCTGATCCCGTTTACGCTCGTGCTGAGCAACTGGATGCTGTCGCCGTATGAAAAGCGCATTCAGGACGGCTTTCGCAAGCGCGCCGAGGCCCGCCTACGCGAGGTTGACCCGACAATCATCGGCATTACCGGCTCGTTCGGCAAGACATCGGTCAAGCACATTCTCGGCCACGTCCTGCAACTCAATACCAGCGCGCTGTTCACACCTGGCAGCGTCAATACGGTGATGGGCATCACGCGGATCATCAATGAACGGCTCGACGATGGCTGCAAATATTTCATCGTCGAGATGGGCGCGTACGGTGTTGGTTCAATCGAGCGGCTGTGCACGTTCACGCCGCCGGACCATGGCATTCTGACGTCGATTGGCGCAGCGCACTATGAACGTTTCAAGGATCTCGAGACGGTCGCAAAGGCAAAGTTCGAGTTGGCGACCGCGGTCAAGGCACGCAACGGACGCATGGTGATCGACGAGCAGATCCTGGAGCGGGCGCACGCCAAGCAGCGCGTCGAGGCCGGCCGATCGAGCTTTGTGATCGTTGGTGAAAGCGAACAGGCCGATATCCGGATCATCTCGATCAAGCAAACGGCCAAGGGGCTGGACGTCGTACTCAGCGAGAACGGTGATGAAGTTGCGCTGTTCGCGCCGCTCTTTGGGATGCATCACGGCCGCAACATGGCGCTCGCGTTTGCTCTGGCGCGTACGCTCGACATTGACGGTGATCGCATTCGCACCGCCTTGCGCTCAACACCGCAGATCCAGCATCGCCTCGAGGTCAAGCCACAGCCGTCGGGGGTGATCTACCTCGACGATGCCTACAACGCCAACCCGGGCGGCTTTGCCAACGCGCTTGACCTGATGCAGGTTTTGCGCACCGACGACGCGGCGCGGCGCATCCTGATCACGCCGGGCGTTGCCGAACTGGGCGAGAAGCACGACGAGGTACACCGCGAGCTCGGCGCCAAGGCAGCCGTGACGACGGATATCACCGTGGTCGTCAAACCGGAGCGCATTCCGACGTTTATCGAGGGGCTCAAGACCGCGCCGGGCCGGCCGGAGATTGTCGAGTTCGAGCAGTTTGCCGAGGCACGGGCCTGGCTCGACGCCAACGCCCGCGCCGGCGACGTGGTGCTGGTCGAGAACGATTTGCCAGATTTATATGAGCGGGCGTTTCCGACTTAGTTGGGCGCTGCCGGCATCATCAGGCGGGTTCACCGGGATGCGGGCGCTTGCGCAGCACGATGATCGGGCGATACTGCAGCCATTAGCTCGCCGACGCCTTGATGGCGTCAAGGCGGGGTGCCAGGCCGCGCATGTCGTAGCCGGCTTCGGCGGCGGCGCGGATGATGGCTTCCGATGACTGCTGCCTGGCTTGCGACAATGACCAAAGCGCTGCGCAACGCGTCCCGCTACGGCAGTAGGCCAGCACCGGCTTAGGCAGCCCGGCAACGATTTCTCCGAATTGTTCGCCATCCGCATCTGCAAGACTGCCAACAACGATCGGCTGCCAGACAATCTCAAGGCCGGCGGTCTTGGCCGCTGCCTCGATCTCGGCGAACGCGGCCTGATCCATCGACTCATCGTCTGGCCGATTGCACACGATCGACGCAAAACCGGCGGCGGCGATCTCTGCCACGTCCGCCACTGAAATCTGCGGTGATACCGCAAGCTCATCCGTCACCCGCCGTACGTTCATGTCTCGCCCTCTGATCAATTGCGATTCCTGGCTCAGCGTTCCTTCTATAATATTCAAGCGATGTATTGCGAGGTGGCAAAAATTCCGATCAAATTGGGCCGCTTACGATCAAGCCGCACACTTGCATTCTCCTGAGGAACGCCAAACACGCCATGACCGATATCAGCGAACGTCCGATTTCCGAGCTGTCGCAGGCCTTCCAGAGCGGCGAGTCGTCACCGACTGAGGCGGTCGACGCGGCGTTGGCGCAGATCGAGAAGCACGAACCGAAACTGGGTGCCTTCGAGATCGTGCTTGCGGATCGCGCGCGCGTCGCAGCCGAGGCGGCAACACAGTCAATCGCCACCGGCCACCGAATCGGGCCGTTTCATGGCGTGCCGTTCGCCCTCAAGGATCTCGTTGATGTCGAGGGGCTCGTGACCACCGGCGGCACGGAAGTGCGCGCCCACAACGTTGCGACATCGACGGCGACCATCGCGAAGCGGCTGATTGCTGCCGGCGGTATTCTTGTTGGCAAGACCAAGACGGTTGAAATCGCCTATGGCGCCTGGGGCACCAACCAGGTTCGCGGTACGCCATGGAATCCATGGGACGCCGACGTTCACCGCATGCCAGGCGGCTCCTCATCGGGCTCCGGTGTGGCGGTCGCGGCGCGGATGGCACACTGCGCGGTTGGCACGGACACCGGCGGGTCGGTGCGCATTCCGGCAGCCGTGTGTGGCCTGACCGGGCTCAAAGTGACCGAAGGACGGCTGCCGCTCGAGGGCATTGTACCGCTATCGCATACGCTCGACACACCGGGGCCGATGGCACGTTCCGTCAGTGATGCGATCATCATGTTCGAGGCGCTCGACGGGCGTCATCCGGCGGCCACAGATGCCGATATTGCAGCTGCGACGGGGTTGTTCGAGGCGGCCAGCGCTGGCGTCGCGGGCCTCACGCTTGGCGTCCTGACCGCGGCCGAACGCGAGGGCATCGATCGCGAGGTACTGGAGCACTACGACGCAGCACTCGAACGCCTCAAACATCTTGGCGCGACGCTCAAACCGTTCGAACTGCCAGTACCGATCGAGGATATGAAGCGCGATACGGGCGTTCTGATTTCTGCTGACGGGTATTTCCATCACGGTGAGATGTATGAAACGCCATCGAACCGGGTCGACAACGACGTCAAACCGCGGATCATGATGGGGGCAGAGATCTCATCGAAGCGCTATATCCAGGCGTTGCAGCGCCGCCAGATGCACAAGCAGCAAACGCTCAGTGCCATGAAAAGCACTGTTGCCGCCATCATGACACCGACGCTGCCGACACCGGCAGTGCCGATTGCGGACATCGATCAATCGCAGACACCGGCGGTTTTCACGCGGGCGGTCAATTATCTCGGCTTCTGCGCGATGGCACAGCCGATGGGCTTGACCAGCGGCGGCCTGCCCACGAGCCTGCAAACGATTGCACCCGGCAACAGCGAAGCGATGGCGATCCGCATCGCTGCCGCATTCGAACGCGACCTGGGCCCGATCGGCACACCGCCGATGACCGCGTGATCGCAATGGCGATTTGATTTTGGGTCCAGATCGCATAAAGGCTAGTATTCAACATCAAGAACACCCTGAAGGTCTTCACCTCTTGCGAACTGCCACCGCACGCCGGCGCTGACGCTGTTGTCGCGCAGGCTTGCACGCAGAGCGAACATGGCCGGGCAGGCCGGGAGCGCAAAATTGAAAATGTCAGGCACACGCCTATTGCCGGCGCCACAGAGCCAAGTCTGGGAGAAGCTCAACGACATCGAGACGTTGAAACGCTGCATCCCCGGTTGCCAGTCGCTTGAAGAAGCCGGCGACAACCAATTGAAGGCCACGGTCGCGCTCAAGGTCGGACCGGTCAACGCCAAATTCACCGGAGATGTCGAGCTGTCGGACATGGATCCGCCGAACAGCTACCGGATTTCCGGCAGTGGCAAGGGCGGGCCGGCCGGCAGTGCAACCGGTGGCGCGGATGTCAAGCTGGAGCCGGCCGATGGCGGCACGCTGCTCAGCTATGATGTTGATGCCAAGGTGGCAGGCAAAATCGCGCAGCTGGGCGCCCGCCTGATCGATGGCACGGCGGCATCACTGGCGGAGAAGTTCTTCGACAATTTCGCAGCGGAACTGACACCCGACGACGACGGCAGTGACGCTGCCGAAGCTGGCCAGGACAGCAAAGAGAAAGCGGTGCCGAGCAAGGGCTTGTCGCGCAACCAGTTGATTCTCGGCGGCGCGGTCATCGCCGTCATGATCATCTACTACCTGCTTTCGCCATAGCACTGCGATGCGCTAGCATCAGATTTCGATCGAACCATCCAAAAGACAGGCAATTTCTAATGCCAACTGTGACGATGCGGGTGAATGGCAAACCGACTTCTGCCGATATCCCGGAAAATACGCTGCTCGTTGATTACATCCGCGAACACCTGCGCCTGACCGGCACGCATGTCGGCTGCGATACCAGCCAGTGCGGCGCCTGTGTCGTGCATATCGACGGCAAATCGGCAAAGAGTTGTACACGCCTCGCATCGCAGTGTGAGGGCAGTGACATCCTCACGATCGAGGGGCTCGCCAAGCCGGATGGCACGCTGCATCCGTTACAGGCGGCCTTCAAGCAGGCGCACGGCCTCCAATGCGGCTTCTGCACGCCGGGCATGATCCTGTCGGCACTCGATCTGCTGCAGACCAATTCGAAGCCGACCGATCCTGAAATCCGGACCTGGTTGAAAGGCAATATCTGCCGCTGCACGGGTTACCAAAACATCGTCAAGGCGATCGAGCTGGCAGCCGATGAGATGGGCGGGGTGTGAGCCATGTATGAATTTCAATACGCCAAACCCAAGTCACTTGCGGAAGCTTCGGCCCTGCTTGCTGACAACGAGGACAATCAACCGCTCGCCGGCGGGCAGACGCTGATCCCAACCCTGAAGCAAAGGCTCAACGCACCCGGCACGCTGGTCGATCTTGCAGAACTCAATGAGTTGACCGGCATAACGCGCGAAGGCAGCGCGGTCGTGATCGGCGCCATGTCGAGCCATGCTGCCGTCGCCGCCGACCCGGTTGTTTGCGAGGCGATCCCGGCACTGGCCAAACTCGCTGGCGGCATCGGTGATCCGCAGGTACGCAATGTTGGCACCATCGGCGGTTCGCTCGCAAACAACGACCCGGCCGCAGATTATCCATCCGCTGCGTTGGCGCTTGGCGCAACCGTTCGCACGACCCGCCGCGAGATAGCCGCCGATGACTATTTTCAAGGTTTCTTCGCAACCGCCTTGGAGCCCGGTGAACTGGTTGTCTCGGTCTCGTTCCCGGTCGCGGAATTCGCCGCCTACGGCCGCTTCGAACAGCGCGCGTCGCGCTATCCGATGGTCGGTGTGTTTGTGGCGCGCAACGCGGCCGGTGTGCGGGTCGCCGTCACAGGCGCGGGCCAGGACGGTGTATTTCGGTGCAGCGAACTTGAAGCCGCGTTGAGCGATGATTTCTCGGCGCAGGCCGCGGCTGGCGTCACCGTGCCGGCTGATGACCTGATGAGCGACCTGCACGCGAGCGCTGAGTATCGCGCGGCATTGATCCCGATCATGGCTTCGCGTGCTATAGACGGTACGGTTTGACGTTCCCATATCTTCGAAAGCTGAAGAAGGAGCCTGCCGCATGCAAAATGACAGCGTCGCATCGAATGCCCCGATCCTCGATCGGACCATCGCGTGGCTCGACGAGGGCCGCCAGGTGGCCATGGCGACCGTGATCGAGACCTGGGGTTCAGCGCCGCAACCGGTCGGCAGCCAGTTGCTGATCGACGCGGATGGTAATTTCGAAGGCTCGGTGTCGGGCGGCTGCGTCGAGGGCGCGGTGATCCTGGAAGCCGCCGATGTCATCGCCACCGGCAAATCCACCGTGATGGAATTTGGCGTCGCGGATGAAACCGCGTGGGAGGTCGGCCTCGCCTGTGGCGGGCGCATCAAAGTTTTTGTCGAGCCGGTCGCAGCATAGCGAGCAGGCACGGTCAGACGGATTTTTTGGAAGCACAACGCTTATGAAACGCACCGACATCGAGCGATTGCAGCAGGCCGTCGCCAGGCGCGAGCAACTGGCGCTGGTCACCTGGCTTGCGACGGGCGAACAGAAACTGTTCGAGCATCCAAGCACCAGCGATATGGATGATGACCTGGAGCTGAGCCTCACGCTGAGCGATGCCTTCAACAAGGACCGCAGCACGATCGCGACGATCGACGGCGACGACGTGTTCATCAACATCTACAATCCACCGCTGCGCATGATCATCATTGGAGCGGTGCATATCGCGCAGGAGTTGATCCCGATGGCGCGGCAGTTGGGCTACGAAGTACTGGTCATCGACCCGCGCACGGCGTTTGCCAGCGAGGAGCGCTTCGCCGGCGTCAAGCGGGACACGCGCTGGCCCGACGAGGCGCTGGCCGAGACCGGCGTTGATGGCCGCACGGCCTTCATTGCCCTGACGCATGACCCGAAAATCGACGATCCGGCGCTGACGATCGCGCTCAATGCCAGGCCGTTTTACATTGGCGCACTTGGCGGCCGGCGGACCAACGAAAAGCGCATCGAACGATTGACCGCAGCCGGCCTCCCGGCAACCGACATGGCGCGCATCAATGCGCCGGTCGGCCTCGATATCGGTGCGATTGGGGCGCCGGAAATCGCGGTTTCGGTTATCGCGCAGGTAACGGCGGCGCTGCGCGGCAAGCTCACGCCCAAGAAGACATGAAGTTCGGACCGCAGCCGCTCGACAAGGCGCATGGCGCGATCCTTGCGCATTCCGTGCGGCTGCCCGGCGGCGCGATCAAGAAGGGGACACGCCTTGACGACAGCGATATTGCGCGGCTGTCGGAAAGCGGGCTCGCAGAGGTTGTCGTCGCGATGCTGGCATCGGACGACGTGCTCGAAGATGACGCGGCGACACAGGTCGCGCGGATACTTGCCGGTCCAGGCGTCGATACTGCCGATGCCGCGACCGGTCGCGTCAACCTGTATGCCGCGTGCGACGGACTGGTGCAGTTCGATCGCGAACGCCTGGTTGCCCTCAACCTGATTGACGAGGGATTGACGGTTGCAACGCTGCGGCACGGCGAGCGCGTTGCCAAGGGGCGCATGATCGCAACGATCAAGATCATTCCCTATGCCTTGCCCGGAAGCGTTGTCGAGGCGGCGCTCGACCTTCTTGGCGGGGACGCACCGCTGCTGTCGATGGCCGCGTTCACGCCCCATCGCGCCGGGCTGATCATCTCGCAGACGCCAGACACGAAACCGTCGGTGGTCACGAAGCGCGGCGAAGTCAACGGCAAACGGATAATGGATCTTGGCAGCACGCTGGCCGCGCAGACAACGGTCACGCACGACACCGCCACCGTGGCGCAGGCCATCTCTGCGATGGCGGCGAAAGACCTTGATCCAATCCTGGTGTTCGGCGCCTCCGCGATCGCCGACCGCGAGGACGTCATTCCCGCAGCGATCGCCGCCGCCGGTGGCACGGTTCAGCATTTTGGCATGCCGGTCGACCCAGGCAATCTCTTGCTGCTTGGCAAACTCGGTAAGCGCACCATCATTGGCGTGCCAAGCTGTGCCAGCTCGCCAAAACTAAACGGTCTCGACTGGGTGCTCGAGCGCTGTCTGGCGGGGCTTGAGACAACGCATCGCGATATCGCCGCGATGGCACCGGGAGGACTGCTGATGGAGATCTCGTCGCGGCCGCAACCGCGCGAAACGGCGACACCGATCGAAGCGACATCAACGCCGCGCATTACCGCATTGGTGCTGGCCGCCGGCCGCTCGACACGGATGGGCGCCAACAACAAGCTGATCGAACCCGTCGCCGGCAAACCGATGGTGCGCCATGTGGTCGAGGCGGCGCTGGCATCAGACGCGGCACACGTGCGGGTCGTAACCGGCAACAAGCCGGTCGAAGTGCAACATGCGCTCGACGGCCTCGAAGTCACTTACACGCACAATCCGGATTTCGCGGATGGATTGTCGACGTCGCTCGCCGCGGGTACCGCGTCGCTGGAAGGTGATGTCGATGGTGCGATCGTGCTGCTCGGCGACATGCCGCTGGTGACGGCGGCATTGATCAACCGGCTTATTGCGGCGTTTGATCCGGCGGCGGGGCGGGCGATCTGCGTGCCGGTACACAATGGCAAGCGCGGCAATCCGATCCTGTGGGCGGCACGCTTTTTTGGCGACATGACCAAGGTCCAGGGCGATACCGGCGCGCGCCATCTGATCGGCGAAAACGCCGAGTGGCTGGCCGAGGTCGATGCTGGCGATGTGGCGATTTTCCGAGATATCGACACGCCGGAGGCGCTCGCGGCGCTGCGCTCGGAGAAGGGTGGTTGAAGCCGCAGAGATCTTTCACCGCTCAGAGCTCGATAATTCGACAGGCGGTGATCCAACTTTTGGCGTCATTCCCACCAAGGTGTACGGTTTTCCAGGCAACTCAGCGTTGTGATTGGCAACGCGTGAACGCCTCCCCACGGGCGTCATGCCGGCGCAGGCCGGCAACCGTCCAGGTCGCCGTAGAACCCGGCGGTCGAGGCACGGTATGGCCGCAAGACAGCGTACTTAATCGGCTTGGACAGACCCCGGACTGCGCCGGGGTGACGGCCGAGTGTGGTGCAGCCGCTGGTCGGAATGTCGAATCCCAGCAGATCGAATTTAGAAATATCGTACAGAACGCGGGCGACGTCGTGGGGCATGACCGGACTTTCCGTGACACCCCTTCATATCCCCGTTCAGGAGAAGACCTCACGAATCCACCCTTCTTGATCAAAAGCAACAGGAGGGGCTGGGAAGCTGTGCCTCCCAGTGGGGTCCGGGTGGGGTCCGGGCGGGGTCCGGGCCGCGCTCAAGTAGCCGATAGGTGGCAACGCAACGAAAGTGGCCCGTTCGCGCCGCCGAGCGCGATCAAGGCTTGCGCGCCGCGTAGCGCACGACCTGGGCGAGACCCTGATGCCTCGCGCCTTCCTGCAGGCGGATGGTGCCCTTGAACGCCTCGATCAGCTCAAAACCGTCCAACCAGAGATCAAAATCATCAACTTTGTAGCGCAGATCAGGGTCGGGCGGGCCCATGCGCGGGCCGTCGCCGTAGTCGGCGGCAAAGCCCTCGGCGACGAACCAGCCACCCGGCGCGAGGTGGCGCGCCGCAAGTTCGACGGCGCGTCGGCGCACGGTGCGCTCGCAGTGTAGATAGATCAGGAAGGCGGCATCCCAGCGCCGGGCGGCGGGCGGCTGCCAGTCGGCAAGGTTGGCGGTGATGCGCTCAATGGTGACGTTGGCGCCGGCGTCTTGCGCAAGGGCCAGTTCCGTCGCGACACCTGAAAGGTCGACACCCGTCACCGTAAGTCCGGCTTGTCCAAGAAAGCGCCCGTTGCGCCCGTCACCGTCAGCCAGGCAGAGCGCAGACCGCGCCATGAAATCAGGCCGTGCAGCGGTTTGGACGACGTAGTTGTTTGGCGCGCGACCAAACATCGACGCGTCGGCTTCCGAGTAGCGCTTGTCCCAATCGACCATGGCGTGTCGGGCCTAGATTGTTCGCACGGCAGCGGCAGGACCTGGCAACAACGTGCGCCAGGCCCGCAAGGCCACCTATGCGTTGCCGATGGCGTGTTCGGCGGCACTGGTGCCGGCGCGGCGACCGAACACGGCGCCGTTCATCAGGCCGGTGCCGCCCGGATAGTTGTGGTAGAACAGCCCGCCAACCATCTCGCCGGCCGCCGTCAGGCCCGGGATCGGCCGGTAATCTGTCGAGAGCACGCGGGCATCCGTGTCAATGCGCACGCCGCCGAACGTGAACGTGACGCCACAGGTCACCGCGTAGGCCTCGAACGGCCCCTCCTCGATCGTGTTGGCCCAGTTGGTTTTGTCGACCTTGAGGCCTTGCGTGCGCCGACCGTCCAGTACCGTCGGGCCGAACGGAGTATCCGTTTGCACGGCCGCGTTGTAGGCCGTCATTTCTTTCAGGAAGGCCTCCTTGTTGACGCCATCCATGCGATCGGCCAGTTCGTCGAGCGTATTGCCGGTGACCTTGGTCATCTGCTTGATGCGGTATTCGTCACGCAGCAGGTGCAGCACTTTCTGGTCGAACACCTGCCAGGCGAAACTGCCCGGCTGATTGAGAATGACGGCGCCATACTTGGCATAGGTGTAGTTGCGGAAATCGGCCCCCTCGTCGACGAAGCGCTCGCCGTTGGCGTTGACCATAATGCCGAACGGATAGGAGTGTTTCTGGAAATTGTCGCCGACAGCAAGATCGCCGAACTCCGGCGCGTTCATATCCCAGCCGACCGCGTGGCAACCGGACCAGTTGCCCGCCGTCGCAGCCCCGATATCGAGTGCCATGCGGATGCCGTCGCCGGTGTTGAAGCGGGTTCCGCGGACCTTCGCGATATCCCAGCCCGGCCCGAGATAACGCGTGCGCATTTCCGGGCTCGACTGGAAACCGCCAGCGGCCAACACAACCGCGCGCGACGCCACGTCAAGGACTTCGCCGGCGCGCTTGACCTTGACGCCCTGGACCGAAAAGCCATCGGACAGCAGCTCTACCGCACGTGCCTCATACCAGACATCAATGCCGAGCTTGGCGGCGAGCTTGAACCAGGTGTCGACAAGGCCGGGACCGCCACCCCAGGCTTCGAGGCACAGACCACCCCAGAACTGAAACCGCCCGTCCGGCAGTTTGAACGCCTGACGACCATAACTGGGCTGGAAGCGGATGCCCGTCTCGTTGAGCCATTTCATCGTGTCGAAGCTGTTGCGCACCAGGACCTCGACGAGATCGGGATCGGCGCGGTACTGCGTGACGCGGAAAATGTCGTCAAAATACTGATCTTCGGTGTAGGTGCCGAAATCCGCACCCTTTGCTTCCTCATCCGTAATGTCAGGGCAGGCCGCGCGGACATCATCCGTGCCGTTGAAGGCAAACCGGATGGCGCCGGCGGTGTAGCGTGAATTGCCACCCGCCTCGTCTTCCGGTGCGGCTTCGAGCACAAGCACGCGCGCGCCCTTCTGCTGCGCGGCAACGGCTGCCGAAAACGCGGCATTGCCGGCACCAACCACAATTACATCATAGGACGACACGTCTGCCACGGTTGCTCTCCTGCCTGGATCGACCGTCTGGCGCGAAAACGGCGCGAGGTCGGTTGGTTGGGTTCTACGGACTTTCCTTTGGATACAGCCTCCGGGACGACCAAGGCAATGCGTTGCGGCGCCACTCCGCGTTCATCACACTTCCGATCCGGATCGCACCTCGTTGCGAGATCGGATGGACATGGCTTATCCCCGGCCTAGACTAAAGTCGTAGCCTGCCGCTTCAGTGCCTATTTGCTGAGCACCGCAACGAATGTTAGGTTGCGCACAATAGACAACGGCACCGGCAAGCGTGCCGCGAAGGGGAAACACAAAGGCATGCTGAGCGATAGCGCAGCAGTTGAGGCGAACGTCGTTGCCGACGAAGATCGGCTGCGCGCCGATGTCTACCGTCTCCTCGCCCGTTTCCTGACGAAGCCGCCGACACAGCCGGATCTCAAGTTCGCGAGCAGCCTGGAGGGTGGCGACACCCCCGTTGGCAAATCCGTGCACGCCTTCGCACGTGTTGCTGCGAGCACAGACGCTGCGACCGCGGATGATGAGTATCACACGCTCTTCATTGGCGTCGGTCGCGGCGAGTTGCTGCCTTATGGCTCCTACTACCTGACCGGATTCCTGCACGAAAAGCCGCTGGCGCGCCTGCGCAACGACATGGCGACCCTTGGAATTGCCGCCAACCCCGACGCGACCGAGCCGGAAGACCATGCCGCCGCCGTCCTCGACATGATGGCCGGCCTGATTGACGGCGCGTTTGGCGAACCACTGACACTCGACAAGCAGAAAGAATTTTACGACGCACACGTGGGCTGTTGGATGCCCCTGTTCTTCCGCGATCTGGAAGGTGCGTCGTCATCCGTGCTCTATGCCGCACTGGCCCAAATCGGCTCGCGCTTTCTCGAGATTGAGAGCGCCGCCTTCGACATGGACTAGTGCGTTATTGGGACTTGAGGGTTGCATTTGGCCCCTCAGAACTGGAGGAAACGACATGAAGCAGGACAATCAGTCTCCGACTGACCGCAGAAGCTTCCTGAAACTGGCGGGTCTTGGCACCGTCGGCACCGTTGCAGCAGCCGCCTCAACGGTAACCGCGACGGCGGAAGAGCTGACGCCAACCAAGGCCGACGGCTACCGGGAAACCGAGCACGTCAAGCGCGTCTACGATCTCTCGCGTTTCTAGAGAGCCCGCAGTCAATCGCCGGTCAACGACGACAGGTCGCCGCCGGCACCCAATCATAAAGCACCCGTTTAGGGAGAATTTGAATGCTCAGGAAAAAGATGCACGGGGTTGCAAATGGCCCCCGGTTGTCATCTGCAGCTGGTGAGCTCGCAAACGCGACAATCGATCGGCGCTCATTTTTGCGCAATTCTGGTTTGGCAATTGGCGGCTTGACCGCTGTTGCAGCGACGACCACAGGCCGTGTCCAAAAGGCGGAAGCCGCCGGCGCCGGCAGTGGCGATGTTAAGACGATCAAGTCCGTCTGTACGCACTGTTCCGTTGGTTGTTCGGTGATCGCCGAAGTTCAGGGCGGCGTCTGGATCGGGCAGGAGCCCGGCTTTGACAGCCCGTTCAATCTCGGCGCGCACTGCGCTAAGGGCGCCGCCGTTCGCGAGCACGCTCACGGTGAGCGCCGCCTGCGTTATCCGACCAAGCTCGAAGGCGGCAAGTGGAAGCGCATTTCGTGGGATCAGGCGATCAACGAAATTGGCGATGGCATGATGAAGATCCGCGAGGCCTCGGGCCCGGATTCAGTCTACTGGCTCGGTTCTGCAAAGCATAATAACGAGCAGGCCTATCTGTTCCGCAAGTTCGCCGCCTTCTGGGGCACGAATAACGTCGACCACCAGGCCCGCATCTGCCACTCGACGACCGTCGCCGGTGTTGCCAACACCTGGGGCTACGGCGCGATGACGAATTCGTATAACGACATTCACAATTCGCGTTCAATGATCCTGATCGGCTCCAACCCGTCGGAGGCGCACCCGGTCGCACTGCAGCATTTGCTTAAAGCCAAAGAGCAAAACAACGCTGCCATGATCGTATGTGACCCGCGCTTCACGCGAACCGCAGCGCACGCGACCGAATTCGTTCGCTTCCGGCCCGGCACCGACGTCGCGTTGATCTGGGGCATTCTCTGGCACATCTTCGAAAACGGCTGGGAAGACAAAGAGTACATTCGCCAGCGCGTCTGGGGCATGGACCAGATCCGTGGCGAAGTGAAGAAGTGGGGCCCGGAAGAAGCCGAAAAAGTCACCGGCGTTCCAGGCTCGCAGCTGCGCCGCGTCGCACGGACACTGGCGACCAACAAACCGGGCACTTTGATCTGGTGCATGGGCGGTACGCAGCACACCAACGGCAACAACAACACACGCGCCTACTGTGTGCTGCAGCTGGCCCTCGGTAACATTGGACGTTCCGGCGGCGGCGCCAACATCTTTCGCGGCCATGACAACGTGCAAGGCGCGACGGATTTCGGCGTCCTGTGCCACACGCTGCCGGGTTACTACGGCATCAAGAAGGGCTCGTGGCAGCACTGGTCGCGCGTCTGGGATGTCGACTACGACTACTTGCTCGGCCGCTTCGCCGATCAAAAGATGATGCAGAAGGCCGGCATGCCGGTGTCGCGCTGGATTGATGGCGTCCTGGAAGACAAGGGCAACATCGATCAGAAGGACAACGTCAAGGCGATGGTCTTCTGGGGGCACGCGCCAAACTCACAGACGCGTCTGCCGGAAATGGCGAAAGCCATGGAAAAACTGGAAATGATGGTCATCATCGACCCGTATCCGACGATGTCGGCGGTGATGTCCAATCGCAAGGATGGCGTTTATCTGCTGCCAGCCTGCACCCAGTTCGAGACCTATGGTTCCGTAACCGCGTCAAACCGCTCGCTGCAGTGGCGCGACAAGGTTGTCGATCCACTGTTTGAATCGCTTCCCGATCACACGATCATGGCGAAGTTCGCGAAGAAATTCGGCTTCGACAAAGAGCTGTTCAAGCACATCAAACTGAATGGCGAAGAGCCCGTCATCGAAGACATCACCCGCGAATTCAACAAGGGCATGTGGACGATCGGTTATACCGGCCAGTCACCGGAGCGCCTCAAAGCGCACATGAAGCACCAGTCGCACTTCGACAAGACCACGCTGCAAGCCAAGGGCGGTCCGCTCGACGGCGAGTACTACGGCCTGCCGTGGCCGTCGTGGGGCACGCCTGAGATGAAGCACCCCGGTACGCCGAACCTTTATGACCCATCGAAGCCGGTTGCCGAAGGCGGCCTTAACTTCCGGGCCCGGTTCGGTGTCGAGCGCAACGGCGAAAACCTGCTCGCCGAAGGCGGTGTCGAAGGCTCGTCCTATCCGGTCGGCAACGAACTCAAGGATGGTCATCCCGAGTTCACGATGGCGATGCTCAAAAAGCTTGGCTGGGACAGCGACCTGACGGCGGATGAGAAAGCTGCCATCGAAAAGGTTGCCGGCGACAAGACAAACTGGAAGACCGACCTTTCCGGCGGCATCCAGCG
>JAGDYV010000177.1:0-9692 GCA_049116495.1 Hyphomicrobiaceae bacterium
CTTCGAACTGACGCTCACGCTCAGCATCCCGGACTTTTTGAACGATAACTTGTTTGGCGTTTTGAGCGGCGACGCGACCAAAGTCCATAGGTGGCAACTCTTCAGCAAGCTCTTCCCCGATGGTTGCATCGGGTTTGATTTTCTGGGCCTGCTTAAGTGTAACTTCGGTTGATTCGTTCTCGACTTCATCAACGACCGTCAACACGCGGGTAAGGCGTGTGTCACCGTTCTTCGGGTCTATTGCACACCGAATGTCGTTTTCGGCTCCATACCGAGAACGAGCAGCCTTTTGGATCGCATCTTCCATGGCTCCGATCACGATATTTCGATCGATCGATTTTTCCCGCGCGACCGCATCTGCAATTTGCAGGAGCTCTAATCGGTTTGCGCTGACCCCAACCATTGCCATGGTCATTCGTCCTTTTAGTTCGTTGCCCGACCAAGATCTCACAAAACGCTATGCATCTGTCTCTCAGCTCAAGCGCTTGCGGTACTGCCATTTTCTGGCGGTTCATTGTAGTTATCGACAGCGTCGCTATCCGTTCCGACAGTCCGTGTCGCGGACTTATTGCGACGCAAAGACTCGCGAACCAGTTCATCGGTAAGAACCAGCCGCACCTCAAAAATCAAATCAACCGGTAGACCTATGACTTGGTTACCGATTTGGTCCAAATCAACCTCCAAACGCAACTCACGCTCCGCATAGCCGTCAATCGTACCACGAAACCGCTTGCGACCATCCAGCATATCGCTCAATTCAACCTTGGCTTCGTAGCCTGCCCAGTCATCGAAATCGGATGGCCTCACCAACGGCCGATCGATGCCTGGTGAAGATACTTCCAGATGATATTTTCCTGCGATCGGGTCATGGGCGTCCAATAAAGGCGACACTTGCCTTGAGATTTCGACGCAGTCTTCTATTGCAAACGTGCCGTCTGCACGTTCGGCCATAATCTGCAAAGTCTGCTCTTCCCGCCCCATGATGCGAACACGAACCAATCTATAGCCCATATCGTCTAGCGCTGGTTCGATCAGATCAGCAATTTGGCCGGCCGATCCGGTTTCGCGCAGAAACCGCTGATCGATTGGCAGTTCTGCACTATCGGTCATATTACGCTGCCTCGCCGATCAATGTGGTGGCAAACAGAAAAAAGAGCGGACCCTCGCGGGCCCACCCAAAAGTTGAGATGATCATGAGCACCGTCACCCTATGAGAGCGACGTTGCGATTGCAAGAGGGACGGCCCAAAAAATTGTCAAGGATGTGGCGAATTGATTGAGCACTGAACCGATTATTCATCCAGGCCCTGACGTACAAAGGTTAGAAAATACCGCTTGCGCCCTTCGCGGAGCGCCTTCTGCTCGTAGCGCGTCTCCGGCCAGTCCGGCGGTCGTTTTCGCCAATGATCCGCTTCTCGCGCAAGCCAACGAAAGGACCGCTCTTTGCGGACAGCCACCAGCATCCCTCGGGCATAGTCTGGTATATCTGTTGCCAATCGCAATTCGCCTTTGGGACGCATAATTCGTCCAAGTTGACCGATGAAATTTGGATCAATCAAACGTCTTTTGACATGCCGCTTTTTGGGCCAAGGATCAGGAAACAAGACAAATGTACGGGAAATGGACTCCACCGGGATCCAGTCAATAACATCACGAACATCATCCGCATGGATGCGAATATTAACCAATCCTTGCGTTACCGCGCCATCAATAGCCTTCACTACGCCATCTATGAACGGCTCACATGCCAGGAAGCCGACATTCGTATTTTGCTGCGCTTGCCACAAAAGGTGCTCGCCGCCTCCAAATCCGATTTCCAACCAGATCTCGCGAGCCTCTTGGAACAGATCGGTTAATGGCTCTGGCGGTGGGGTCGACAAGTCAAGTGCGTATTGACGCAGACCGTCGTTGAGTAAGCTGGTTTGGCGTGGTGACAACTTGCGCGCGCGGCGGCGTCCGAAAGAGCGAAGTGGCGCGTGCTTATCTTGCATGCCCCACATCTCCGAATCCGTCATGCACAAAAATTTCCAAGTTGTGCGCCAAAGCACACAGCACAAACTATCACACCGTTACCAAGTTCAGACTCAAAGCGGCCACGGCTAGAGCGCCTTTTTTATTGCGTCGACGAGGTCAGTGCGCTCCCAAGAGAACCCACCATCGTCATCAGGAGTACGGCCAAAATGCCCGTAGGCAGAAGTACGGGCGTAAATCGGCTTATTGAGATCTAAATGGGACCGGATACCGCGCGGCGTCAAATCCATGATATCGCCAAGAACCTTCTCAAGCGCCGCCTCATCGACCTTTCCGGTGTCATAGAAATTCACGTTTATCGAAAGCGGTCGCGCAACTCCGATGGCGTAGGCAAGCTGAATACAACAACGATCACACAAATCCGCTGCAACAACATTCTTTGCGAGATAACGAGCCACATATGCAGCGGAACGGTCGACTTTGGTCGGATCTTTGCCGGAAAACGCGCCGCCACCATGTGGTGCAGCTCCACCGTAAGTGTCGACAATGATCTTTCGGCCAGTCAATCCTGTGTCACCATCTGGCCCGCCAACAACGAATTTTCCAGTTGGATTAACATGCCAAACCGTTTCGTCCGAAATCCAATCGGCCGGCACACTCTGTCTGATGTACGGCTCCACGATGTCTCGAACGCCAATCGAGCTCAAATCAGGATCAAGGTGCTGTGTCGATAGCACGATTTCAGTAATCGCGACCGGTTTGCCATTTTCATAGCGCATCGTCAGCTGGCTCTTCGAGTCCGGTCCCAACGTACCGGCCTTGCCTTCGCTCGACTTACGTGCCTTTGCGAGCACTTCAAGGATCTTATGGCTGTAGTAAATTGGTGCCGGCATGAGCTCAGGCGTTTCACGACAGGCGTAACCAAACATTATGCCCTGGTCGCCTGCGCCCTCATCCTTGTTCCCAGAAGCGTCTACACCCTGAGCAATATCGGCAGACTGACCGTGGAGCAAAACGTCTATATCGGCACTTTCCCAGTGAAAGCCATCTTGCTCATAACCGATGTCTTTGATTGCCATCCGCGCCAAATGCGCAATCCAGTCGCTGGTAATAGTATCAGGACCACGGGTCTCACCGGCAATCACAACCGTATTCGTCGTTGTCAATGTCTCGGCAGCTACGCGGATGCTCCAAGGATCTACGCCAGCCCGGATTCCTTCGGAGAAGTAAAGGTCTACGATCTCATCCGATATGCGATCGCTCACCTTGTCCGGATGTCCTTCAGAAACCGATTCGCTCGTAAAAAGGAAAGTACGTTCAGCCACTTCATTCCCCGTATTCTATTTCGAAAACAATGGCACTCTGAAGGTGCCGCGTTTGCCGGCGGCACTCAAAAAACCATGCGGCCTGATAGTCTCGCCGTGATCTGATCCAAACGGACCTTCGTGTCTACAACTGTCGCCGCTGCTAGCGCGGCGCCAATTTACGCTGGCTTGTTGCAGCTTTTTTACTGCCGGGTCAAGCTATGGCTCAGCCGGCGCGACGACGGGCGACAGGAATTATCATTCCTTAGTCGCTCAGTTGTTGATGTCAGCTAGAGAGCGGACGAGGTCCAAAATAGCCCGTCTTGCCTTTGGGTCTTCAATGCGCAGAAAAGCTCGGTTCAATTCGATACCTTCACGCGAATTTAGGAACTCGACGAGATAGTCATCATTCGCAGTTACACCAACACTTTTCGGATCAGCAGCCGAGCCTTCGTCCGCTCCTGTCAGCTCCTCGAAAAAATATTGGACGGTGACGCCTAAAATGCGCGCGAGTTCAAAGAGCCGGCTGGCGCCAATGCGGTTTGCACCCTTCTCGTATTTTTGGACTTGCTGAAACGTCAGCCCGAGGCATTCACCAAGCTTTTCCTGGCTCATTCCCATGAGCATACGTCGAAGACGAACCCTACCGCCAACATGAACATCGATCGGATTGGATTTGCGGGGGTTCACCGCATCCGAGCTTCTGGTCTGCACCATCGTAACCTGAACTCTCTTCGCTCAACCGCCACGTTCGTTGCGACGTGCCCGCACTGTCATGACGCCGGTCCACACCATGACACAGCCCGCGCCCTCGCGATGCACTCAGTATTACAGTTCACTACTACTTGGCGACACCGACAAAGCAAAAAATTATCGCTCATCGACTGCCCGATCTGAGCCAATCGTGATTCTACAGATCCGCAACTGCGCTGTGTTTGGACGCGTCGTCAAGTCGGGAGCCACCAACACTGATAAAGACCTTCGACTTATATAACGGCATTAAGTTGACTTCACGTCCAGTCTACTCGCTCCAAAAAAAATGCTTGTTGCCAAATAGGCAAGTATCAAACAGACAGCTGACAGTTCGACAATCGGACCGTGTCGTGCATAAATTGGGGTTCGAACTGCATTCGGCATTTCGCTGTCAATGACGCCTGTTTCGTTGAGAGGCAAACTCGACAGAATGCGACCTATCGGGTCAACAATTGCGGAGACGCCGGTGTTTGCACTGCGCAGCATAGGGACACCTTGTTCAACGGCGCGCAAACGCGTCTGGTGGAGATGTTGATAGGGGCCAGTGGTATTGCCGAACCATGCATCGTTTGTCAGATTGATCATAAGACCCGGTCGATCGCCCACTTGTGCAATCTCATTCGGAAAGCTGGCCTCATAGCAGATGAGCATTTCGACAGGCGGCAAACCGGCAATTCTCATTAATTTGCGCGGCGCACTGCCGAGTGCGAGACCGCCGGCCGTTCTTGTTAGATTTTCGAATCCTAGGGCACTCAACAGACCCTGAGCGGGCAAATATTCTCCAAACGGTACCAGGTGAATTTTGTCGTAGAATGATTTTGCTTTTCCATCCCCACCGAACGTCATTGCTGAATTGAATACCCGATAAGCGCCGACGCTCCGGTTTGGGATGCTTGGCGGAACATCGATACGGAAGGTGCCGGCGATCACACGGACGTCATCTGGCAGAGCATCGTCCAATGCCGACAATGCTTCGCGATTGCGCCGTGCGAAGAACGGGATGGCAGCTTCTGGCCAGACGATATGGGTTGGTCGGTCATCTGGTGCAATCGAGGAATCTGGCTCGAATCCCCGCGCAGACATCTCCAAGTGCCGCAAAAAGATCTCGCCGCGCTTGGACTGATCAAACTTCACTCTTTGGCTGAAAGACGGCTGCACAAGGCGCAGTCGAACACTTGGCTGAAACGTTGTTGGATGGCTGTCCAACTGCCACATCCCGTAAAGGGTCGCCAATCCTAGCGGCGCGATCGACACTGCCACAATAGTTGACCAAGATCGCTCCCGTCGCGCCGCCAACACGACCAACGGAGTCGCAAGTGCTATGACTGTGATTGCAGTCAGGACGTAAATGCCAAAAATTCCGGCCCATTGCATGAGCGGCAACGGCATCGTCAATGCATAGCCCAGAATGTTCCAAGGGAACCCTGTCAGAATATGGCCTCGTAGCCATTCGGCGACCATTATTATCAATGCGAGAGCAAAGATTCGCGGCAAGATATCTGTCAAAAGGGGACGTGTGAACGCGTATGCCACTGCCCCGACGCTGAAAAATATTGCCAGGCTAGCCGTCAGCCCAGTTATGGCAAATGGCATCAGGGCGGCAAAGCGCTCGGCCTGCACCAGAAATGCGAAACCGATCCAATGAAGCCCTGCCAGGTGATAGCCGAAACCAAACGCCCAGCCCCGCCAGGCGGCCGACCGCCAAGAACCCCAAGGTTGATCAGCGGTGATGTCGTCAAGGGCCCAAAAAAGCGCCGGTAAGGTGAAACATAACACTGGCCAAAAGTGAAACGGCGCCATGGCGAGCGTCGACAATGCACCGGCACTGAATAGGGTCAGGAACGGACGACGCTGGATAAGCCGCCCCAATCTGACATGCCAAGTAGTCGCAAAATCAAATGCTCGTGCGCTTAGTCCGCCGTACGAGCGCGTGGCCAAGTCTTTGGTCGACATTGGTCAGACGGCTCCATTCCCCCCGGCTGACCGGTCATCGGCTTGTTCCGGCGATGACGCCGTTCGGCTCACTCGCAAGCGTTTGATTCGTCGCGGATCAGCATCCAGAACTTCGAACTCTACTCCTGAAGGGTGGAGCACAATCTCTCCTCGCACTGGTACGCTGCCGGCCAGCGCGAAAACAAGACCGCCGAGCGTATCGACATCATCGTCGTCGTCGAGCACGAGGCTAAGCATCAGCTGCTTTTCCAACTCCTCAATCGGAGTTCGCGCGGCGGCCACCATGCCGAGGCGCGGGTCACGCGTGATGTTTCTCTCTTCATCTTCGTCATGCTCGTCTTCAATCTGACCTACAATTTGTTCGATTAGATCTTCGATTGTTACGAGCCCGTCGGTTCCGCCATACTCATCTACGACGAGTGCCATGTGCTTGCGGGTCGACTGCATACGCAGCAAAAGGTTCATGGCTGGCATCGACGGTGGGACGAAAATCACGGAACGGCTTATCTTGGTTGACGCGACAGTCTGCTTCAAACCAACGCCGGAAAAATCTAGCTCGGGAAACGACTTACGCACGTCACTCGAAACATCTTGATTTGCACCGCTCTCCGGTCCATTGCCGGATTCCTCCGGAGTATTGCCGGTTTCGGCGTCGCCAGCGATGCTCGTTGCTGCCTGGGTCATCCAGCGCAAGACGTCTTTAACGTGAATCATCCCACGTGGATCATCAAGGGATTCATGGAACAGCGGCATGCGTGAAACCCCAGCTTCCACAAACGCCTGCAAGACAGTCCCGACACTATCCGTCTCATCAACGGCGATAATATCAGCGCGTGGCACCATCACATCTTCGACGCGCAAAGCGTTGTAGCGCAAAAGGCGGAGCAACATTTCGCGCTCTTGGCTCGTAAACGCGTCGTCACCGCGATCTTCGGATTTCAGGGCATCCTCGATCGTATCGCGCAACGTTGGACTTTCGAGCCCGACTATCGTGCGCAAAGCGGCCAGCCATTGGCCGCCGCTCGTACTGCGGCTTTCTTCACCGCTAGCGGAATCCGTTGTCTGAACTTCTTTGAGACCTGGTTCCGCCCCGCTCTTGGTAGATGAGGACGAAGAATACTCTGTGGCCATGTTCGAATCGTGTGACGGTGGACGAGAACAGCTCAGCCCACGTCGTCTAGCTCCTCAGTATAGGGGTTTGCGATGCCAAGTTCGTTCAGAATCTCGACTTCGAGTGCTTCCATCTCTTCTGCGTCCTGCTTGTCATCGTGATCGTAGCCCAAGAGATGCAAAATGCCATGAACGATCAGATGGGCGGTGTGGTCTTTTACAGGCTGTTTCGTACGATAAGACAATTCTTCGGCTTCAAGCATAACCGTTTCACGAGCCAGTATTATGTCACCGATCAGGTCAATCTCAGCGCGGTCCAACTCATCGCCGCCTGCAACTGGATCGGGAGAAGAAAACGAGAGCACGTTGGTTGGCTTGTCAATTTCTCGATATTGCTTGTTCAGGCTCCTGACTTCCACATCACTCGAAAAGGCGACCACAGCTAATACTTCAATGTCGATACTGGCAATTCGGCTCACAGCAGCCGCTATCCGCTCCAAAAACGGCGTTGCCATAACACAGGCCGGCCAATCCGGGTCCTGCAAAACGGCCTCAAATTTAAGAGCAGGCTGCGGGGCCACAGAAGCCGGTTGAGAGACGTTCATCGGCGCTCTCATGGCGTTTGACGCGCCAGAGACCCAGTCGCTTCGGCCTCATCATAGGCGGCAACGATGCGGGCCACGATATCACGACGGACGACATCGCCAGCAAGAAAACGAATTGATTCAATCCCCGTCACGCCATCGAGCAGATTGATCGCCTCAACTAATCCGGAACGTTGTCCGGGCGGCAGATCGACTTGCGAAGGATCGCCTGTCACCACCATTTTAGCATTCTCGCCGAGGCGGGTCAGAAACATTTTCATCTGCATGCTGGTCGTGTTCTGCGCTTCATCCAAGATCACAAACGCATTCGAGAGCGTCCGCCCGCGCATGAATGCGAGCGGAGCGACTTCAATGATGCCGGCCTCAATATCCTTTTCAACTTTCTCAGGAGGCAGTACATCGTAGAGCGCATCGTAAAGTGGGCGCAGGTAGGGATCGACTTTGTCACGCATGTCACCGGGCAAAAAGCCAAGACGCTCACCTGCCTCAACTGCCGGCCGCGATAGGATAATCCGTTCAACATTGCCGCGCTCAAGGTGCATCGCCGCGCAGGCAACCGCGAGATAGGTCTTGCCGGTGCCAGCCGGGCCGACGCCGAAGACTAGATCGAATTTTTCCAACGCATCGATGTAACGGCTTTGATTCGGAGTCCTGGCTGTTACCGTCTTTTTGCGCGTCGCGATTTGACCTTGCCCGGCAGCGGCCGGTCCCGCTCGTTTTGCATGCCTGAGAAGGCCGTCAAAATCACCAGGGGTTAGATCTACGCCGGATGCAACGCGCTTGTAGAGTGTTTCCAGCGCTGACCTCGCCACTCCACAAGTCTCTTCGGATCCCTCCAGAATAACGGCATTGCCATGTGCGTGCGCCGTAATGCCTAGCCGTTGCTCGATCAACGCGAGATGAGCATCGTACTCGCCAAGCAGACGCGGCAACAACTGGTTGTCGTCGAATGTCACTACGACACGCTTCTTGGCGCTATCACGTCCGTTGTTCCGTTTATCGCCGCCGCGAGCTGACCGCACAACGCCTTCTCCGGTAACCTGACGCCCTGTTGGCAAAATCGCTACTCCTGGCAGCACGAGGGTCTAGCGCGGGCGCAGAATTACGCACCACGCTCCTTCTAAATCAGTTAATGACGGAATGTGCAATGACCCCGGCTCAGTGCATATCGTGCAGAAAATCCAATTGCATGCCAAAGGAACGGCGCTGGTCGTCGAGTTCCGTCCATTTGTACGGACATGCTGAAACCCAAGATCATCCCGATCGATAGTTGTATTAGCGCACCACACCCGTCAATGAATGACGGTTGGCCACTGAGATTTCAACCGGATGAATACGGCCAAGTAGAGTTTCACTGGCACTGGCATGGACAGCCTGCAAATAAGGCGAGCGCCCAACGATCTGCCCGCTATCACGGCCCGGCCGCTCGAACAGCACAGGCATGACGCGACCGACGCAAGATGCATTAAACGAACTCTGTTGGCTTTCGAGTAGAGCCTGCAAGCGTTGCAAACGCTCTGACTGGACGACCTCAGAGATTTGATCCTCTAACATTGATGCTGGCGTGCCTGGCCGCGGGCTATATTTGAAAGAATAGGCCTGAGCAAAACCGATATCTTCGACCATACGGAGAGTTTCGGAGAATTCTTCCTCTGTCTCACCCGGAAAACCGACAATTATGTCCGTGGAGAGAGCCAAGTCCGGCCGTGCATCACGGATTCGGGCAATCACTTCACGATAGTCAGCTGCCGTATGCTTGCGGTTCATGCCAGCAAGAATGCGATCGGCTCCGGCCTGAAACGGTAGGTGAAGGTACGGCATCAGTTTGGCGTTATCGCGATGTGCCGCGACCAGATCATCAGACATATCGTTCGGATGACTGGTTGTATATCGCAGTCTATCGAGACCTTCAATCTGAGCAAGTTCGTCGAGCAGCTGAGCCAGCGACCGACTCTTTCCGTTGGCGGCTTCGCCATGATAAGCATTCACGTTCTGAC
>JAGDYV010000178.1:0-16648 GCA_049116495.1 Hyphomicrobiaceae bacterium
CGCGCAGCTGATCGGCCTCGGCCTGCGTCAACACCTTGTTGTCGATCGCCTCCTGGAACCAATCGTTGCCGTGGTAACGCCGCACGGTGCCATCGCGCACCGCCTTGTCGAGCTTGCGCTCGATACCTTCGGCCGCAACCGCCTTGGCCAGCGTGACTTCCAGGATACCGGTTGGATCGTTGACATCGTTCGAGACAAAAATATCGCGCGTCAGACGATCACGAAAATCTCCAGGTGCCAGTAACTGCCGCACGACCTTGTGGCCAAGCCAGTCCTGGGCCGGGCGATGATGCGTGCCGAACGGATAGACCAGCCAGCGCATCATGATCCGCGCCGGTGCAATCGGGAAATTATCGATCGCGCCGCGCAGGGCATGATCGAAGCGGGCCAGGCCGTTCTCCATTGCCAGCGTCAGGATCGTCATGTCTTCGGGCTTGCGGCCATCGTCTTCGAAGCGTTTCAGCGCACAACTCAGCAGATAAAGCTCTGACAACGCATCCGCGAGACGTCCGGTCAGCTTCTGCTTGACCTTGAGGCCGCCACCGAGCAGGCCGACGGTGAGATCCGCGACCAGTGCAAAATTCTGCGCCTCGCGCCCAAGCTGACGATAGAATTGTCCGGTCTCGGTGGCATTGGCTGGCACCTTCGCGAACAGGCCCGCGGTCAGGTTATGAAACAGCGCACCGAACACGTTCGAGACGGCAAATCCGAGGTGGTTCATGAACGCCCGATCGAACGCCTCGAACCCGGCCTTGCGATCGGTGTTCTGCACCGCCTTGATCTCATCGTAGAGGTGCGGGTGCGCCCGCAGCGCGCCCTGCGTGAACGTGATCAGCGAGCGCGTCAGAATGTTGGCGCCTTCGACCGTGATCCCGACCGGCACCATCTGGTAGGCCGACTGCAAATAGTTTGACGGCCCATCACAGATGCCGCGGCCACCGTGCAGGTCCATGGCATCGTTGACGGCCAACCGCAGGCGTTCGGTCGTCTGGTATTTCATCAGCGCCGAGATCACCGCGGGCTTCTCGCCCTGGCTGACCATGGCCGCCGTCGCCGCCCGTGCCGCCTCGACGACGTAGGCGTTCTCTGCCAGCCGGGCCATCGGCTCTTCCAGCCCTTCCATCTTGGCGACCGGCAGGCCGAACTGTTTGCGGATACGGCCATAGGCGCTGGTCATGCGCAGCATCGACTTGGTGCCCGCCGCGCCCGATGATGGCAGCGAGATCGCGCGGCCCGCCGAAAGACATTCCATTAACATGCGCCAACCTTCGCCGGCGCGCTCACCGCCGCCGATGATCCAGTCGACCGGGATGAACACGTCCGTGCCCCAGTTCGGTCCGTTCGGGAACGCCGCACCACTCGGCAGATGCCGCCGGCCAATGTTCACACCGGGATGATCGGCGGGGATGATGGCGACCGTGATGCCCGGCTCCGCGCCTTTGCCAAGCAGGTCGTCGGGGTCGAACAGATGGAACGCCAACCCCATCAACGTCGCTTTCGGCCCGAGCGTGATGTAGCGCTTGTCCCAAGACAGCCGGATGCCGAGCGTTTCCTTGCCCTCATATATGCCGCGTTCGACATAGCCGACATCGCGCATCGTGGCCGCATCAGATCCCGACGTCGGCCCGGTCAGCGAGAAGCACGGCACCTCACGCCCCTTGGCGAGCCCGTCGAGATACTGCTCTTTCTGCGCGTCGGTACCGTACTTTTCGAGCAGTTCGCCCGGCCCGAGCGAGTTCGGCACCATGACGATGGTCACCGCATCCGGTGACCGCGACGCGATCTTGCCAAGGATCAAAGACTGTGCCTGCGCCGAGAAACCCAACCCGCCGTGTGCCTTGGAGATCAGCATGCCAAGAAAACCCTTGCTCTTGGCATACTCCCACACACGCTCGGGCACTTCGTTCTCGTGATGTCGAATCTGCCAGTCGTCGAGCATCGCGCAGAGTTCTTCGGTCGGGCCATCGAGAAACGCGCGTTCTTCGTCGGTCAGTTCGATGCCCGGCACAGAGCGCAGCTTCTCCCAGTCTGGACGCCCGGAAAACAGCTCGGCATCGAAGCCGATCGTGCCCGCATCGAGCGCCTGCTGCTCCGTATCAGAAACTTTCGGGAGCACCGCACGAATGCCGTTGAACGCTGGCCGCGTCAAAATCTTCTGACGCAGCGGTGCGATGCTGAGGGCGGCACAAACAACGGCGACCAGACCAGCCAGCAACGGCAACACCGACAACGCGGCCGGATCTACCGATAGCGGACTTTGGAATCCAAGATAGGCGGCAACGGCGGCAGCAACCGCCCATAACCACAACGGCGCCCGTTTGATGGCTAAGACAAACGCGCCAACCAGGCTCAGCGCTACAAACAGTATCGTGCCCATATTCGCTCCCGCTCACTTCGACAAACGGTCCGATCCGCCACCACGCCGTGTTGTAGCATCACATTTCTTCGATGAATTTGACCGCACAGTGCACCTGAGGCCCGGTCTAGCAGGTATTCAATTGCAAAAGGATTGCTACGCACGGCTTTATTTCAAAAATGGGACCGATCTGAACTGATTGTTTGCCATTTCCCGGTAACGTCCAGTCAAAACTGAGTAATCACCGCTTTTTTGACATGGGCCAAATCGATGAACAAGCGCGCTATGGCATTGCCAAACAAGAACGAAATCGAGTTGCCGGGCAATATGAACCCCGTTCTCGCACTTCTTTGTTTTCTACCCATCATGACCATTATCATGATCATCCTGGCGCTGGCCGTCGAAGAAACGTCGATCCCCTTGATGGTGTTGCTGGTTTTGGTCGGCGGCTGCTGTGCAATGCTGAGCTGGACCGCGTTGCAGGTTCTGCTCGGCGGCAAACTGACATTTGACGAAAATGGCCTCACGGTGCACCGGCTTTTGTCGGAAACCGTTTATCCGTGGGGATCCATCGAAGGTTGCAAAGTCATGTTGGCAACCGGCACTTTCGGTGACGATGCCCTGGTGGAATTGGATGAACGCGCCGGTGTCGGCCTGTTCCTGCGCGGCTCCGACCGGCGGCGCGACCATGATCTTGATGCCGATGTCGTGTTATGCGCCGGGACGAGGTCCCACCTGCAACCGCTTATGCAGATCGCCAACAAGGTGCAGGCGGCCATCAAAAGGTCTGAAGCCCCCGTGCGGCGGGCGCCGGCGCGGGCACCGCAAACCGGCCAGCGCCAGCAGTTCCGCCAACGTCGTCCCGCCGGAACCAAACCGGCCGCAGCCAAGGCTGACCCGGTTGCTGCCTTCCGCAACCGCGCGGCCAGTAAATAAGACGCTAAAACACTGTCCTTGCGGCCGATTGGACCGATCCATAACCTTGCATGGGCTTGTGCGTGCGAGAGCGGTTCCCTTTCGGTCCAACTCCTTTTAGGATCACGGTTTAGTCAAACTTTGCCGGAGAGACAGAAATGGCCGACGTACCCGTTCCAGCCCAACTGGGGCCTTATCAGGTCGAACTCGAAGAAGGCCGGATGTATGCATGGTGTGCGTGCGGGTTGTCCGAGCGCCAACCGTTTTGCGACGGCAAGCACAAAGACACCGGCATGGAGCCGATCCGGTTCAAGGCGGAAAGCACCGGCACATTCAATCTGTGCGGCTGCAAGGATACGGACGAGACGCCGTTCTGTGACGGTTCGCATAATATGCTCTAAGGCGAACTTGGTGCCGGCCGTGCGCCGGGTGCCAGGCGATCGGGTCCACCCCTCATGAAGAACCACATTGCCGATGTTGAGGGTATCTCGATCGGGCACGCGGGCTGCGAAACGCTTGTTTCGGGGGTCACGACGCTGTTGTTCGAGCAACCCGCGGTCGGCGCCGTTGCTGTTTTAGGTGGTGCCCCTGCTGGCCGCGACACGGAATGCCTTGCCGCCAATCGTTTGGTCGAACAGGTCGATGCGATCGTGCTCTCAGGCGGCTCCGGCTTTGGCCTTGATGCGGCGACCGGCGTCCAGGCCTGGTTGCGCGAGCAAGGCCGCGGTCTTGCCGTTGGCAACGTCCGCGTGCCGATCGTGCCGCAAGCGATCTGTTTCGATCTTCACAACGGCGGCGACAAAGACTGGGGCCGCTTCCCGCCCTACCGAGAGTTCGGCTACGCGGCTGCCGAAGCGGCCACCGCGACCAATACACAGCTTGGCAGCGTTGGCGGCGGCATCGGCGCGACCACCGTCAACTTCAAAGGCGGGATCGGATCAGCCAGCGCGCGGACAACGTCCGGCGCGACGATTGCGGCCCTGATGCTGGTCAACGCGCTGGGTTCTGCGACGGTCGGCAACGGCCCGCATTTCTGGGCAGGCGCCTTCGAGGAAGACGCCGAATTCGGCGGCCATGGCCCGGCCCCGAGCGTATCGCGGCAGGAGCGCGCCTTGGCGTGGAAAGGCGGTCCCGGCGCCCCGCCGCACGCCACCACCATTGGCGTCATCGCCACCGATGCCATGCTCACCAAAGCCCAGGCTGAACGTCTCGCCCTATGTGCCCACGACGGCTTTGCGCGGGCCCTGCGGCTGACGCACGCTCTGTTCGATGGCGACATGCTGTTCGCCGTCAGCACCGGCCGAATACCGACCGCAGACGATCCGTCTGCACAAATCGAACTCGGCGGTCTTGCCGCCGATTGCGTCGCCCGGGCCATTGCCCGCGGCATTTTTGAAGCCACCCGCCCCGGTCCGCGCTATACTGGACCACAACCCTATGGCGAAGCATTCCCGCGATAACGACCAACGACCGTGAGATCCACCCGCAAAACCATTGTCCAGATCACGCTTGCCGTCTTCATGACCGGCTTGCTCGCCATGCTGCTGGTCTGGCAGGAGGCCCGCTACCGGCTGGTCGGTGATTGCCACGCGAGCGGCGGACAATGGGACGGCCCCGCCGGGCGCTGCCGCCCGGTCCCGAAGATTTTCCTCGAACGCGGCCTCAAACGAACCTGAGGATTGTTTGCCGCGTGCCGCCTGTTCAGAAACGATCGATCCGGTACGGCGCGGGATCCGTGAACGGCGCCTCGCCGGTGATCATTTCGGCCACCAGTTGCCCGGTTATCGGCCCAAGCGTGAACCCGAGATGATGATGCCCGAAATTCACCCACAGCCCCTTCTGCCCCGGCACCGCACCAACCGCCGGCACCATATCCGGGAGGCACGGCCGTCGTCCGAGCCAGGGCTGTTTCTCAAGCCGATCGGCCAGCGGAAAGAGGTTGCGTGCGATGGGCTCGACGCGGTTCAGCTGCACCGGCGTCGGTGCGGTATGCATCTTGGCAAATTCGGCGCCCGTGGTCAGGCGAATGCCGGCCGCCATCGGGGTCAGGACATAACCGTGGTCGGTATCGAGTACGGGCCGCGACAGGCCGGCATTGCCGCTTGCGGAAAAATGCATGTGATAGCCGCGCTTGGCCTGCAATGGCACCTTGACGCCAGCCACCTGACGCAGGATGTCGCCGGACCACGGCCCGAGCGTAATAACGGCATTTGCCGCCGTGATCGCACCGGCCACGTTCTGCACCTGCCAGCCGCCGTCGATCGCTTCAAGCGTATCGGCATCCGCGGTCAGAAACGCGCCACCACCCTTCTTGAAAAGATCCGCGTACGCCTTACCGAGCGCGCTCGGATCAGAGACGCTGACCGGCTGGTCAACCAGGATGCCGCCGGCGAAGTCGCCTGTTAGATGCGGCTCAAGGTCGTTGATCCCTTTCCCGTCGAGCGGCTGGTAGGTGATGTCGTAGCGTTCCTTCAACCGTTGCGAGGCCGCCTTCGCCTCCTCAAGATTGGCCGCATCCCGAAACAGCTTCAAATAGCCCGTCTCACGGACCAGGTGGCCAACGCCGGCCTCGTCAATCAGCCTGCGGTGCGCGGGCAAGCATTGTTCGATGAGTGGGTGCGCCGCCGCTGCCGATTGCATCACGCGCGCCGGCGTGCCGTTGCGCCAGTATTGATAGAGCCACGGTGCCAGGTGCGGGATTGCGCTCCAATGTAAGTGCGACTCAGATTTGCGATTGAACGCTGCCGAAACGATCGAGCCGATGTCGCGCGGAAACGGATAGGGCATCACCGCTTCGGTCTGGATAATCCCGGTATTGCCATATGACGTCTCTTCTGCCGCCGGACGGCGGTCTACCAGGACGACAGACTGGCCGCGCCGCTGCAGCTGCAGCGCCGTGCTGACACCGACCATGCCGGCCCCTATGACGATTGTGTCGTATTTCATCGCAGCCATCTGCTGTCCTATACTCGTTGTGCGCCATGCGTCGCTGCCTGATGCCGCCTTGCCGGCCTTGGTCACCCCAGGCAGTTATCCACCGCCAAGGTGTCCTGGATTGACCTCTCAAGGGTAACCCGCCATGGCATATGGATACGGCCTGCAACCGCGACTATCCGATTGCGGATCGTCCATTTCGTCCGCGCAACTCTTTAACCGTCGAGCACCCCATGATACCGCGCTACTCCCGTCCCGAAATGACCGCCATCTGGAGCCCCGAAACGCGTTTCCGGATCTGGTTTGAAATCGAGGCGCATGCCGCCCGCGCGATGGCGGACCTTGGCACCATACCAAAAGAGGCCGCCGACGTTATCTGGGAAAAGGGCGCCGCTGCCAAGTTTGATATCGCACGCATTGATGCGATTGAAGCGGAAACCAAGCACGATGTCATCGCGTTCCTGACGCACCTTGCCGAGCATGTCGGGCCCGAGGCGCGGTTCGTGCACCAGGGCATGACATCGTCGGACATTCTCGACACCTGCCTCAATGTGCAGCTGACGCGCGCCAGCGACTTGCTGCTTGCCGGGCTCGACCGCCTGCTCGACGCGCTCAGCAAACGCGCGCACGAACACAAGCATACGCTCACCATCGGCCGTAGCCACGGGATCCACGCCGAGCCGACCACGTTCGGTGTCAAACTGGCGCAAGCCTATGCCGAGTTTGCCCGCAACCGCGCCCGCCTGGTCGCCGCCCGGGCCGATGTTGCGACCTGTGCCCTGTCCGGTGCGGTTGGGACGTTCGCCAACATCGACCCGAAGGTCGAGGTCTACGTCGCCGAGCAGATGGGGCTGACGCCGGAACCGGTTTCGACACAGATCATCCCACGCGACCGCCACGCGATGTACTTTGCAACCCTCGGCGTCGTCGCCTCGTCGATTGAACGGCTGGCCACCGAGTTCCGCCACCTGCAACGCACTGAAGTGCTTGAAGCGGAGGAGTATTTCTCGCCGGGCCAGAAAGGCTCATCGGCCATGCCGCACAAACGCAACCCGGTGCTCACCGAAAACCTCACCGGTCTTGCCCGCATGGTCCGGGCCTATGCGATGCCGGCGATGGAAAACGTGGCGCTCTGGCATGAGCGCGACATCTCACATTCATCGGTCGAGCGCATGATCGGGCCTGATGCCACCGTCACGCTCGACTTCGCGCTGCATCGTCTTGCCGGCGTCGTTGAAAAGCTGCTGGTCTACCCCGAGCGCATGCAGGCCAATCTCGACCGGCTCGGCGGCCTGCACAATTCGCAGCGCGTCCTGCTTGCCCTGACGCAGGCCGGCGTCAGCCGCGAGGATGCCTACACCCGCGTCCAGCGCAACGCCATGAAAACCTGGGAAACCGGGGCCGACTTTCTTGAGAGCTTGAAGGCCGACGCAGAAGTGACAGACGCCGTGCCGGCTTCCGAGCTCGAGGCGATGTTCGACTTGGCCTATCACACCGCCCAGGTCGACACGATTTTCAAGCGCGTGTTTGGCGATTGAAACCTCGAGCTTCACGGACACCCGTTGCAGCATCCCGGCCGGCTCGGTTAACCTACCCGTTCTGGCAACGTGTGGTGTCACTATGCGAACGGCAATTCTGGTAGTCATGGGCCTGTTGTTGGCTGGTTGCGGCGGCGATGCGGGGGGCGAACTCGTAAAAAAGCCAAAGCGCGACAATCCGTTTTCCGGATATGAGCGGCAGATGCGGTTCGCCAAGGATTGGTATCGCCTGTCTCACCACAAACGCGCGATCGTCATCGGCCACTGGGCGCATGACGCCGGCTTCACCAAAGCGCAAAGCAACGCCCTGATCTGGTGCTGGAAATCGATGGCTGAAGGCGACGATGCGGCGACCAGGCCGTTTGCCGATGCGCGGCGGACATGCCTCGAAAAGGCCAAAGCCGCACCACGCTCGTGAGCGCGGTGCGAAACTTTGCCTTGCGCTTTGCGGGCGAATGAACAGGCCGCCCGCAAAGGGCTGTCACGTTATCCGTTTATCGCCCGCCGATGCGACGCTGGTAGATCAGCACCGCCATCGTCACTGCAATCACGAGCAAAGCCGTTGCGACGATATCCGGCCGGCTGACGAACTTGAGCCAGAGCGCATACGACTTCCAGATGCTGGCCTTCGCGACCAGCGAGTTGGATATGGTGATAATGAGAAATGTGGCGACCGCGCTCACACCCAGTGCAATACCGGCGTCGCTCAATCGTTTCATGATCGGATTCATGTGGAAAACTCTCCCGTTTGCCTTGTCTGGCACGTGCCGGTTGAGCCCGCCGAAACGTCCGGCGCGTTTATTGCTCTGATTCTCAGTTTTGAATCTAGTATTTATTCGCGAATCGGCACAGGGCTGCCCGAAGAAGATACGGCGTTGCAGCAGGCCATGTATTGCCGCGCCCGTTCCGTCATTGCCGCGCAGGCGCCCTTCTGTCTGGAAGAATTTGGCCATCTCCTGTGACAACTTCCGATGTCAGTAGAGTTGCGCAGAATTCCGCCAGGGGAACTCGATGTAGCGACGGGCGGCAACTCCAAGCACTGTCGTCACCCCGCCTGCCCGCAGTGCTGTCCGAGGACATCGGGCCATGCTTGGCGAACGTGCCCGGTTCCGTTCGGGGCGCGCCGATTTTGGTCGATTGAGACTCGAAATCGCTTGGGAGGCTGCGCCAAACTTTGTCGTCATCCCGACGTAGGTCGGGACCCATGTGCGCTGCCTCGAGCCGTGCGTTTGTGGCGATGCGTACAGGTTACGGCCTTCGCCGGAATGACGCCCCGGGGGACGCGGCGGCCCGTCAACACCTCGTGTGCCAACCAAGCACAACCAGCGCAGCCCTGCTGTTGTTGGTCACTGTTGCCATGCACAAACGGAATTTCCGGACAGCCGTGTAATCGGTCAATCCGCTCAAATCCGAACGCTGCCGATCGCGCTAGAAGAACCACAGGGCCACGGCAATCATGACAGCGGCGCCGATCGCGCTGACACTGACGCCACGCGCCGTCGCATAGGCGCGAATAAAGAAGTCAGCCGTCTCGTCCCCGGTTTCGGCATGGCGCACCACATGGGTGACGTTGTCGCCTTTCACCTCGGTGTCATCTTCAACGAGATCGCTGAGACCAGGCGTCAACATGGAGCACAGGGCAAAGAACGCGAGATTGTAGACGATAACGCCGGCGCCAAAAACGGCGATCAGCCATATCCAGTCGAAGCCGGGGCCGCCGGGCGACGTTACCCATAGCAAACCAAGGCCGGCGCCGACGACACCTGTCACAATCGCGATCCACCAAAGGCGACGCGTGCGTTGCGCTATCTCCATTGCGTTCCTTTCGCCGTTACTGGCCGAACCAGCGCACAACTGCCGTTCGCGGTCAAATGCGGTTACTCGATCGCACTCGGTGTCGGTCGAAGATGTGCAAAATGCAGACGCGACAAAGCCCTGCGATCGACACATCGCCGATCGCAGGGCCGCATGCCGTTTCCCGAACTCTAAGCGACTTCGCGATGCCCCGCATCGGGCGTCTGGCCGCGTGCCGCCAGGTGGCTGGCTTCGAACTCATTGCTGCGTTTCCACAACGTGAGGACGTCCGTCTCCTGCGGCTTGGCCGGCGAACGGGGTTTGGTCAGGTGATCATTGAACGTCTCGTCAATGCCGGTGATGACCGGCACGCTGAGCCAATCGACACTGCGCACGAACGCATGGTGGCTGCTCTGCACGGCACCGGTTTTTGTGGCCGGCTTGGCCGGCGCCGACACATCCTGCGGCTCTGGCTTCGGCTCCGATCGCGTCGAGGGGCCGAGCGACGCGTTGACCCACGCCAAGGCGTACTGGTTCATGGCTTCAATATAAGCAAATTGCGCCGACGTCACCGCCATCATGATCGACTCAAACGGATGGCTGACCGAGCCGGTCCGAGCAATCGACGAACCGTCTGTTTTGGCTGGGGACTTTTGGGGCGTTGCATTCTCTGAAATACGCGACATAGACACTACTCCCAGATACTTTCAATAAACCCGGCAGCAACATTCAAGGCGGGCACCGAAATCTCGGATTGTTGTAACGTCGCCGGCGGCATTGGCGCCGACCGGAGTGGTCATTAAGACCGGGGGACAATCGCGATCCGTTCAGCGCGAAATGGTGCAATGAACGGCAGCGCGGGGGGACTTGCTGCGGAGCCTTTATTATACAATTTCTGCGCACACGCCAGAGGAACGAAACAGCACCCGCCTCACGAAACTGTGAATGTTGGGGATAAAGTCTTAGATCACTGTTTTATATCAGTTTTATGTCGATTTCGCCACCCTGTGGCGTTTCGCCAACTGGCAAAAATTCCAACGCCAAATCTCACATTATCGGAGAAATTAACCAACAAATACGCGCTGCGATTTCGATCGCTGGGCCTGTGGATTTTGGGGCTTTTGAGACCGTTCCGGACTGCAGGAAAGACGCGCCAGCCTGGCCAATTGACAAGCACGCGTGGCCACCGCGCCGAACCTGGTCGCCGACCGAACAAAATGCATTCAAACGGTGGATTGCCGGCGCACCCCCCCTGCCCCGGCTCAAGCCGCCATCACGTCGCCTGCTCCGAGGATCGCGATGGCCATCGCTTGTGCACGCGGCACCAGGCTGTCGACCTCGAGGTATTCCTCGGGGCTGTGCGCATTGCCGCCGACCGGACCGGTTGCGCATAGCGTCGGCGTGCCGACGGCTGCGGTAAAGCCGCTGTCTGCGCACCCGCCCGAAAACTCGCCCGCGACCTTGAGGCCGGCCTCTCCTGCCGCGGCCACGTAATGCTCTAACAGCGCCTTCGCTTCCGCGGACTGATTGAGCGAGTTGAACTCACCCAGGATCTCCAGCGTGGCCGACGTATCGGGCACCGAACAGGTCTCCGCGATGTCGCGAATGGCACCAACCGCCGCGTCACGCTGGGCAAGTTGTACATAACGCAGATCAATTTCCGCTTTCGCGTGCGGCGCAACCGTATTGACCGACTGCCCGCCTTCGATGAGGCCGATGTTGACCGTAACGCCCGCGTCGAGATCCGTGACTTTGTGCCAGGCCTGAATTTTGCGCGCCAATTCCTCGATCGCGCTGCGGCCCATTTCGTAATTGCCACCCGAATGCGCGGCCACGCCGGTCACCTCGCAGCGCATGAAGACGCCGCCTTTGCGCCCCGTCACGACATTTCCGGTTGGCCGACCCGGTTCCGAATTGAACACCAGCCGTGCTTCCCGGGCTGCGTTCTCGATGATCGGACGTGATGTCGGCGAGCCGATTTCCTCATCCCCCGTATAGAGCGCGACCAACGGTGCCGGCGCACCACCAAACTTGGCAAAAGCGATCAGCACGAACGTGTTCAGGACCAGACCGGACTTCATGTCCGCGACACCCGGCCCGTAGGCGCGATCGCCGTCGATCTGAAACGGGCGCTTGGCGACTTCGCCGGTTGGGAACACGGTATCGCGGTGCCCCATCATCAGGATAGGCCGATTGCCCGCCGCGGCACCGACCGAGGCGCGAAAGGAATCACCGTGCGTCTCAACGGGAATGCGGGTGACATCGATGCCGTGCGTGCCAAGGAATGCGGCGATCTCTTCGCCAACCCGGTCGACGCCGGCTTTGTCGTAGCTCCAGCTGTCGATATTGACGAGCCGCTCAAGCAAATCGAGCATGTCTGGTTTCGATGCCGTCAGCCAGTCGAGGATTTGATGTTTGGCGTTCGGATGGGCTGCCATTGAAAGATCTCCGTTAGCGGTATGGGGGTGGCGGCGTCGCAGCCAGCGACGGTCGTTCCGACAAGCGCGCACGCCAGGCCTGCAGTTGAGGATGATCCGGGGTCGCCTCGGCGCCGGTGTAATTCTTGAGCGCCTCGAATGCACAATAGAGCAGCAACTGAGCGCCGTTAAGATCGCCATTCATGAGCGGATGCTCGATCTCGCGCTCCCAGGCATCGGCCAGACGTTGGTTGCGTGCCGTTTCATGCGCAATAATGTTTGGCGATTGTTCGTTGGCCGGCCGGCGCAGTTCACGCCCCCAGACACCGACACCATCGATGTACGATCGCGCCATTGCATTCAGCCGGCCATATTCCCAATTGTCGAGTTCGGCGGGCCGCAGCAACGCCGGGCCATTGCCGAGCGCATCGAAGTACGCGCAGATCAATTCGGATTCTTCCAGCGTGCGCCCGTCATCCAGTTCGAGTATCGGCACCCGCCCCGATGGCGCGATGGTATAATACGGCGAGTTGGCTTGCCGGGTTTGAGCTTTTATGACCTCGACCTGATCCTGCAGACCATGTTCGATCAGCGAAACCCGCGTCATACGGGCATAGGGCGAGGTGAAGGTGACATGAAGCTTCATTCGTCAATGTTACTTTCTTGGAGAAACCTGGCTCAAAAGTATGCAAACTTTGCACGAACTGTAGTTCAAGTGCGGCCGTTTTTACACCAACTTAAGGGCAAGCAGAGCGATGCGCATCGCCGATCTCGATTTCATTCTCGTGCCGGAGTGGCTTGCCCGTGACGGTGGACGGCAACCCGACAGCGATCACTGGATCAGCCGCTGGCAACGCAACATAAAGTCTGCCAGCTGGCTCAAAACACACAACGTCAGCGCCCGCGAAGCGCTTCTGGATCAATGCGTGGCCAACCGCCGGCCGACGATCATCATCACGCACGGGCACGGTGTCGACGTGCTGCTGGACATCGGCCCCGATCTCGCCGATACGCCGGCGGCTGGGGCGTTCATCGTCGCCCCCGCGCCCAGATCCGGTGATCTTGATGCAGCGGCGGCCGGCGCCCTGCCGCTGCCGGTCCCTTCCGTCATTGTTGCGCCCGACGACCATCCCGACATCTCCACGGATGTCGCCCAAAGTCTCTCAGATGCGCTTGGCGGCCACTTTGTCGCAGCTGGGCTTGCGGGACGCCTGGATTCGAGTACCGGCCAAGGGCCGTGGCCGGAAGGCTTGATGCGGCTTGGCTGGTTTCTCAAACGCCTCAGCGCGCATTAACCACGACTGCGGACAATCCCCACGCTTACGCCGTGTGTTAAACGTATTTTGGTCTTGGACATCCTTATAGTCCTGATCTTCGCACCCGTTTATGAGGCCGACCAATGTTCTTCAAATGTTTCTTCGGGGCCGCTGCGGCCGTTATGTTTGCGGCATCCGCAAGCAGTGGCGCGTTTGCCCAATCCTCCACGCTGAAACCGTTCCCTCTCGGCGGCACGTCATCGTCCTCGATCACCACTGGTGTCAAAATTGCTGTGACTTATCAATTCTTTATCGAAGGTCGTACGCAAACTATGGCCGATCAGGCCGCGCTTGCCGACCAGGGCCGCAAGCATCTCTATTTGATGCTCGCCAAGGAATGCGTGGTTTTGAAAGAAACGATCGCAGAAACCTGCGCGATCCAACGCGCGAGTGTGAACGCCCAGATGCGCAACCGCTCCCGTTCAAAGAACAATGGTCTGCGGATCTCAGGCTCCGCGAGCTATCGCATTCAGCTCAAGCAGGAGCAGCGCGCGGCCAAGGAATAATCATTCGATACTCCTTGGCCCGCCACCAGCTGTTGGCGCTATCGGGCGCCATCGCGCGGATCGAGAAACCTTCCAACTATGTGCTCGCCTCGACGTCAGCAACGGCCTTGGCGAGGAACGTTGACATTTGTTCGCGCAATTCGTCGTCGGTCACTGCCGTGCCCTTGGCGTCGAAGTCGGTGCGCACTTTGCGGAACACATCATCGTCGCCGGCCTCTTCCAGGTCAGCGCGGCGTACATCCTTGATATAGTTCGCAATTTCGTCCTCACCCATGCCCATCTTGGCGCCTGCCCATTCGGCCAGCATCTTGTTGCGGCGCGCTTCGGCCTTGAACTTCAATTCTGCGTCATGCGCAAATTTTTTCTCGAACCCTTTTTCCCGCTCATCAAAGCCTGACATCGTCGATTTGCTCCTTGTACTGCTCAGTTTTGTATTAACGTTACGAACTATCGCGCCGCTGATATGGCTCTCGAATACATTGTGTTTTCGACCACTTCTACCCCAATTTGCTTGGGACGGGAGGGGCAGGCCGGCTTGCATCAGCCACTGCGATAACCGCCTATGGCATTAAGATTGTTTCGCTTGGGGCATTCCGCTAGTGTCGGCTGCTTCAAGTTGGTCGATTAGGTCTGCGGCGAGCGTCAATGCGCCGCTCTAACGCCCCCTCGACGTGGAGGGACATTGTTGTGCCGCAGGGGATTGAGATAGCCCGTCCCCTGGCAGCATTCGAGCTTGACGGACGTTAATTGGCGGCTTTGCCGCCTTTCAAGGACACGATAATGAACAGGCGTCGCCGCATTTACGAAGGTAAAGCCAAAATCCTGTACGAAGGCCCGGAACCGGGCACGCTGATCCAGCACTTCAAGGACGATGCAACCGCGTTCAACAACAAGAAACACGCCCAAATTGACGGTAAGGGCGCGATCAACAACCGCATCTCGGAGTTTGTCTTCGAGAAGCTCGGAGAGATCGGCGTGCCGACGCATTTCGTGCGCCGCCTCAACATGCGCGAACAACTGATTCGCGAGGTTGAAATCATCCCGCTCGAGGTGGTCGTGCGCAACGTCGCAGCCGGCTCGATGTCGGAACGCCTCGGCCTCGAAGAAGGCACGCAGCTGCCCCGCTCGATCATCGAGTTCTACTACAAGAACGACGAACTCAGCGACCCGCTCGTCACCGAAGAGCACATCACGGCCTTTGGTTGGGCCAGCCCGCAGGAAATCGATGAGATCATGTCACTGGCGCTGCGCGTCAATGATTTCATGGTCGGCCTGTTCCTCGGCGTTGGTATCCGGTTGGTCGACTTCAAGATCGAGTTCGGCCGGCTTTGGGAAGGCGACATCCTACGGATCGTTTTGGCCGATGAAATCAGCCCCGATTCGTGCCGGCTGTGGGATGCGGAAACCGAGGACAAGCTCGACAAGGACCGTTTTCGCCGCGATATGGGCAACGTTCTCGAAGCTTATCAGGAGGTCGCACGCCGGCTCGGCGTTCTCAATGAAAGCCGGCCACCGCAGGGGATCATGCCGGTACTCGTTGCGTCAAATCCGGAAAAAGGCGAAAAGTCAGCGACTTAGCCCTGGTTTTGGCGATCGCCGTGGGAAACCGTGCGATATGCGGCAACAGGCGTGTGAGCATACGCACCAAATGACTTGTGCCCGGCGGCAACGCCGGGCATTTATCTTTGCAGAATCGGTCACGGCCAAGGACGGCAGCAGCCATGAAAGCGCGCATTCAAATTACACTCAAGAACGGCGTCCTTGATCCGCAGGGAAAAGCGATCGAAGGCGCGCTCGGCGGGCTCGGCTTCAGCGGCATCGACGAGGTGCGCCAGGGCAAGCTGATCGAGGTCACGCTCGCCGAGACGGACGAGGCCAGGGCGCGCGAACAGGTCGAACGCATGTGCCAGGACCTGCTCGCCAATACCGTCATCGAGAACTACTCCTACGAATTGGTCTGATCTGATGAAAAGCACCGTCATCGTCTTTCCCGGCTCCAACTGCGACCGCGATATGAAAGTCGCCTTGGAACGCGCGACGGGCGCCGACGTGACGATGGCCTGGCACGGCAACACCGAGTTGGCCGCAACCGATCTGATTGTTCTACCGGGCGGGTTTTCCTACGGCGACTATCTCCGGCCCGGCGCCATGGCGGCGAAATCACCGATCATGGCAAGTGTCATTGCGCGGGCCAAGGCCGGGACGCCGGTGCTTGGCATCTGCAATGGCTTCCAGATCCTTTGTGAAACCGGCTTGCTGCCGGGCGTTCTGATGCGTAACGCCTCGCTGCGTTACGTCTGCCGCGACGTCCATGTCAAAGTCGAGCAACCCGATACACCGTTCACCCGCGCCTATGCCGTGGGAGACGTCCTTCGGATCCCCGTCGCCCACCACGACGGGAATTATTTTGCCGAGCAGAAAGTACTCGACCGTCTCGAAGATGATGATCGCATTGTTGTGCGCTACTGTGATCCGGACGGTACACTGTCTGCATGCGCCAATCCGAACGGGTCACAGCGCAACATCGCTGGTATCTGCGACGAGAGCCGGCGGATCGTCGGCATGATGCCGCATCCGGAACGCTTGTTCGAGGCAGCCCTCGGCGGCAGTGACGGGCTCGGCGTGTTGCAGAGCATGAGCGCGGCGGTTCACGCGGCGTCGAGCTCTTAAGGCCGACGCCCCGTCAAAGACAGGCCTGTCATCTATAGGAACGAGCATGACTGAGCGGCAGACCTCTGATCGAGCCATCACCCCGGACGTCGTCGCTGAACACGGCCTCAAGCCGGATGAGTACGAGCGCCTACTCGACATCATGGGCCGCGAACCATCGTTGACCGAACTCGGCATATTTTCCGTGATGTGGTCGGAGCAC
>JAGDYV010000179.1:0-7273 GCA_049116495.1 Hyphomicrobiaceae bacterium
CGACGTGTCGATCCAGGCGCAGATCCTCGACCTGCTCAAGTCACTGTGCCGAGAACGCCAACTCGGCGTTATCATCGTCACGCACGACATCGGCGTCATTGCGAATATCGCCGATCGTGTTTGCGTCATGTACAACGGAGAGATCGTTGAAAGCGGTCCGGTCCGCGAAATACTCGGCGACCCGCAACATGCCTATACGCAATCCCTGATCGCAGCCGTCCCGCGCGCCGACATCAAACTCGATCGCTTCACGGCCATCAGTTATATCGGCGAGGGCGCCAAAAGTATCCCCATCGACACCAAGACGCACTGGCTCGGCCAGGCCTACGACGTATCGCCGGACGGGCCCGTCATCGAGTTGGAGAACGTCAACTTATCGTTCGTCCTGCGCAAATCGCTCTTCAAGAAGAACCGTCGCTACGTCAACGCCGTTAAAGATGTCTCGTTCGCCGTGGCACCCGGCGAAACGTTTGGCCTGGTCGGTGAATCGGGCTCCGGCAAGAGCACAGTCGCCCGCTTGATCGCCAAGCTGTATCAACCTGACAGCGGCGAATTGCGGATCAACGGTCAAAAGATCGAACCCGGCCGCCGCCGCCGGGAAAGATCCGCACACCATGAACTGCAGATGATCTTCCAGGACCCGTTTTCATCGCTCAATGGGCGCATGCAGGTCCTCGATATCGTCGCGGAACCGATCCGCTACTACGGCACTTCTGAAAACGAGCAGCAAACCGCCACAATCGTGCGCGACCTGTTGGGCCACGTCGGCCTTGGTGCCGATGCAGCGTTGCGCTATCCGCATGAATTTTCCGGTGGCCAGCGCCAACGCATTTCGATCGCCCGCGCGCTGGCGTCACGCCCCAGCATCCTGATCTGCGACGAGCCGACATCCGCGCTCGATGTCTCGATCCAGGCCCAGATCCTCAACCTCCTGAAAGATCTCCAGGACGAACTCGGCCTGACGATGCTGTTCATCAGCCACGACCTGCCTGTGATCCGCCAGATGTGCACGCGGGTCGCCGTCATGAACGCCGGCGCGATTTGCGAAATCGCCGAAACCGACGAATTGTTCGCAGCACCAAAGCACGAGTACTCACGCCACCTGCTGGGCCTGATGCCAAGCATGGAGATGCTGAAGGTCTCCGCCTAAACCGCAGTTTCCGAAGAGCGCACGATCAGCTCTACGATATTCCGGTTTGCCCGGTCGTCGGCCTGCGTGAACTGACGCATGGTACAGCTTTCCGACGCCCTCCTTCGATCGTTCAAAGCAGGCCCATATGTCGTTGCTGCCAGGACTTCGTGTTGTGCAATTGGGCGATGGCCTGGCCGCCGCCGTCTGCGGCCGCGCATTTGCCGATGCCGGCGCAACTGTCATCGCGCACGGCGCCTCTCGATCCGGCGCTTTCGCCCGTTATCTGGATGACGGCAAGCAATCGCACGACGACATCACCGCCGCAATCACTTCGGCCGACGCGATCATCTGCGAAGGCAGCCCGAATACCCTCCTCGACCGCGGACACGATGTCGGCAGCCTGAGACGTCTCAATGCAAGTGCACCGATCACGTTGATTTCGCCATTTGGGCAGACCGGTCCGCGTGCCAACCGCCCCGCCACCGACCTCACCTTGTTCTGTGCAAGCGGCATCGCACGCCTCTTGACCGGCCAGGTTGACGATCTCTCAGAGCCGCCCATCCATCCCGTCGGGCAGCAGTCCGCCATGATCGGCGGTTTGACGGCAGCGTGCGCCGCGATGGCTGCAATCGCCAGCCGGCAGCCTGGCGCGATCATCGATGTCTCCATCCAGGAAGCACTGGCGACCCTGGCGGTCGGCGAATTGGCGCAAGGCGGTCTGACCGGCGCCAACTGGTCTCGTCTGCGGATAACGGATGGCAACGGCGCAACCGTCACGATCCTGCCTGCACGAGATGGCTACGTTGCCGTCTCCCCCCGCGAAGAAAGCCAGTGGACGCGGTGGCTCTCCGTTATGGGCGAACCACCCTGGGCCACCGACCCGCGGTTTACCCGCAAGCCAGAACGTGTTGCCAACTGGGACGCCCTGCACGCATTGATGTCCAGTTGGAGTTGCCAGCACGATAAGCAATGGATCGCCGATCAGGCACAAGCCGCCCATGTACCGAGCTTTCCGCTCGGCGAGCTAAGCGAGCATTTGCATTCGGAGCAGCTTCGACACCGCAACTTCTATCGCGTTATCGAAATCGATGGCCAACAGATAAAGGTTCCTGGCGCGCCATACCATTTCGATGTCACGAGCACCGAACCGAAATCTCACGCCACTCACACAACGGCTGACCGGCACACGGCACCGCCATTGCAGGGCGTACGCATCCTCGATTTCAGCTGGGTCATTGCTGGTCCCACGACAACCCGGCACCTCGCGGCATTGGGCGCCGAGGTCATCAAGATCGAAGCGCCAGGCGCCGGCGATCCGGCCCGTCGCTCTCATCTCCACACCGTTCTTGGTCAGGGCAAGAAAGCCATCGTCCTGGACCTCAAGAAGCCGGGCGCGATCGACATCGCCAAGGCGCTTGTCGCGCAATCCGACATTCTGGTCGAAAACTTTGCGACCGGCGTCATGGCGCGGCTCGGACTTGACGCGGAAACGCTCAAGGCTGCCAACCCTGGCCTTATCTACATCTCGGCGTCGGGGATGGGGCGCACCGGCCCGTCAGCCAACAATGTCGCATACGGCACGCTGCTGCAAAGCTATGCCGGCTTCGCCGGGCTCAACCGCCATCCCGACAAAGCGCCTCGTGTTGGCTTCGCCTGGCTCGATCCGATGTGCGGACTGTTTTTGCCGTTCATCACAGCTGCTGCAATCCGGCATCGTACACAGTCGGGCGGCAAGGGCGCACGGATCGACTTCTCGATGATCGAGGCCATGCTGTGGACAATGGCTGAACCGCTTCTCGAAACGCAACTCGGCCCCGCGCCCAGACCTCTCGGCAACCGTGCCCCCGACATGTCGCCCCATGGCATCTATCCGTGCGCTGGCAAAGACCAATGGGTCGGCATCGCCATCCAATCCGACGCGTGCTGGCAGCGGTTATGCGAGCTTGTTCCAGGCCTCATGCCACACGCCAACCAGCGCCTCGATGAACGTCGCACCAACCAGGCGAGCATTGACGAAGAAGTAAGCCGCTGGACACGCACCCGGTCCGCCTATGCAAGCGCGAATGACCTTATCGATGTTGGAATCGCGGCAGCACCAGCCGTCGACACGCAGGATCTCATTGATGATGCGCATCTGCAAACGCGTGAATTCTGGGGCGCCTACGGTCCAGGCATCCTGCCTGCCCTGCCGTGGATTGCCAACTTTCCCCACGGAACTGGAAACGCGCCCGATATGGGCGCGGATACCGATCGCGTCCTCAAGGATGTTCTAGGGCTCTCGCGCAGTGAAATCTTAGACCTGAGAGAAGCCGGTGTATTCGGCTAAAAATCGCCACTGCGGTACGCGTCATCGAGACGTTTGGCTTCCTCTTCCGTCAATTCCGGCCAGGCGTCGCCACGGCGGCGCAGCGCTCCCGTAAAGTCTGGCGGACGTTTCTCATTGAACGCAGCACGACCTTCTTCACCGTCCGCCGTCGTTTGGATCAGCAACGAATTGATCAAGGTCTGGACATGCCACGCCTGATCGGTCGGCAAATCCCCGAACCGCACGACAAACTCTTTCATCATCCGCACCGCGACCGGTGGCAACTTGACGATCTGGCGCGCTATCTGCTCGGCGCGATCCATCAACTCACCGTGCGGCACCACCTCGTTGACCAGGCCGATACGCAAAGCCTCGGCGGCATCAACCGGCTCATCGGTCAACAGCAGTTTCATCGCATCGATATAACGCAACTGCCGGATCAAAAGGCTGGCGCCCGGCCCATGCCCAAGCCATCCTTGCGAGAGCAGCGCGAACTTGAAACGTGCATGCTCGGCACTGGCAATGCGGATATCGGTCGACGTCAAAAGCGTATAGAGCCCAGCGCCGGCAGCCCAACCGTTCACAGCGGCAATGACCGGCTTCCAGACGCGCGGGTAGTGATCGCCCATGCGCCCGTCGACGCCGGTCTTTTGACCATGCACGGTACCTGAAAGCGGCCAGAAAATGCGGTTCGTGCGCAAGTATTCGCGGTCTTCCTCGGTCAGGTCAGGCCGTGGAGACAGGTTGTGCCCGCCGCAAAAATGGCGATCGCCGGCGCCCGTCAAGATGGCGCAACGAACATCGCGATCCTCCCACAAATCGCTCCAGGCATCTGAAATCTGATCCGCCGTTTCCTTGTCCAGGATATTAGCTTTGTCCGGATTGTTGAATGTGATGTAAGCCACGCCATCACGCTTCTCGTAGTCGATCGCCACGCCGCATTCCTCCCGGATCGTTTGAAAATCACGCGACGTCACTATCACCGAGCATCCAGCCGTATTCGAGATACAGTCGGCAATCATCACCGTGTCGATTTACCGGCTCTGGCTGGATCGCCACCTCCCGCTGGAAACTGCCACACCGGGACACTCAAAACGCCGGTTGCGTTGCCACTGCAAAAGTCGCGGCAGATCCGGCCCGTCTGGCAATCTCATGTCAAACTCGCAATCGGTCAGCCCGCATAGATTGCGCCTTCTCCAGGCATTGTTTGCTTATGCTTTATGACCGGTTAATCGATCGACCCGGAAAGTGATGACCGATGGACCCAATTCACGCCCTCGCCCAGACGTCATCGCACCGGAGCGCCAATCAGCGGCGTGCTTGCCGGCCTGATAGCCCGACATCAGCGTCTCGTCTTGAGACAGCCATCCTGCCTGACGCCTGCAACTGAGCGTGTTTGGCGTGGCAAACACGGCATGCCAGTTCAGTGAACGATCCGCTTCAATCTTAGATTCACGATCCTCTGCTACACACCATCATCGGGCTGAGGCACGCATAATGTGTGTTTGATCAGGATATGACATCTCCCCAATCGAGTTTGGCGACGCGCGTAAGCCAGCCGCCAGCAGATCTGTCCTGTAAGTTGCGTTACGAGCTCAATATGGCCAGCAAACCATCTAGCCTGACATACGGAGATTCAACCGTCTCCGAAGACACGCTTGTGCGCTCGTTGCTCAGAGAAAACGAGCGTCTGCAACAAGCACTCAACGCCGAACGTGATCGATCGCGACTGTTCGAGAGCATTTTCAAGTGTCTGCCCGACGCGATTGCCTTTACCCGTCCGGACCGTAGCATTCGCATGACGAACCCCGGCTTTCGCGAGTTGTTTGGCTACGAGCACGACGAAATTCATGGCTCGACAACCGCCCAATTATACAGCAGCCATGACGAATACAAAAAGCAGGGTCGCTCCCGCTTTCATCTCTCCGCCGAAGAACAGCTGAAACCGTATGAGGTTGAATACAAGACCAAGCATGGTCGGCAATTCACCGGCGAAACCATTGGCACGCCCTTGCGGGACGAAGATCAAAACGTCATCGGCTACCTCGGCATCATCCGTGATGTAACCGAGAGAGCCCGAAAGGCAAACGAGGTCCTGGAGCAGGAACAATTGCTTCGCCAAATCACCGAAGCCCTACCTGAGTTGGTGGTTTACATAGATCGCGATGGCTTTGTTCGCTTCATGAATGCTACAGCCGAGCGCTGGTACGACTGCTGCAAGTCAGACATGATAGGGAAAGACGTACTCGAAATCTTTGGCCAGGAAAGCAGTGACAAGATCAGGCCGTTGCTTGAACAAGCACTTCAAGGCAAGGTTATCCGAGAACGCCTCTTGATCAGCTATCCGGATCAACAAAACCGAACCGTCGAACTGTCTTACATGCCGCACAGGTCGGCCTCTGGCGAGGTCGTCGGGCTTGTCGCGCTAGCGGTTAATGTCACGGCGCAAACGAAGGTCGAAGAAGAACTTTCGATCTCGAAGCAGCGCCTGAACGACGCCATCGACGCAATTCCCGATGCGTTTGCTTATTACGACAAAGACGATGTCTTGCGTATTTTCAATGCGCAGTATCGAGCGCTCTATCCGTTAAGCAAAGAGTACATTTATGAAGGCGCCACGTTTGAGGAAATCATTCGCGGCGGCGTCGCAAACGGTCAGTACCGGGATGCCATCGGCAAAGAGGACGAGTGGATTGCGAATCGGATGGCCGAGCATGCAAATCCCCAAACAGCCCTTGAGCAGCGCCTCGGTGACGGCCGCTGGGTCCGCGTCGAAGAGCGCAAGACCAAGGACGGCGGCCGGGTTGGCGTGCGCGTCGATGTCACCCAACTCAAAGAGACGGAGCAGGAGCTCAGGCACCTGTCAGTGACCGATCATCTGACCGGCATCAGCAATCGGCGCAAGTTTCTTTCAGATTTGAAGGCTGCTCATGGCAAGGTGAGACAAGACCGAGGCACGTATTCTCTCGTGATGATCGATGTCGATCACTTCAAGAACGTGAACGATACTTTTGGTCACGCGATGGGCGATCAAGTGCTCAAGCGCCTTTCCCAATTGATCAAAAGCGAACTGCGACCACTCGATCAGGTCTGCCGCTACGGCGGCGAAGAGTTTGTTGTACTGTTGCCCGACACAAGCATCGGCGGTGCCTTCTCAACAGCGGAGCGCATTCGAAACGCGGCCAAAGACCAGCTCTTCGAGACCGATGGCCAAAGCATCCAGATCACGATCAGCGTCGGCGCCACCCAGATCGACAGCCGCGACGAACAGTTCGACGCAGCCCTCGCCCGCGCCGACAGCGCGCTCTACCAGGCCAAGGAACTTGGTCGCGATCGCGTCATCATTCTTCCGCTGCAGTGAGTGGCCGCATTCGTCCAGGTCAGTCGTCGCTTCCCGACAGAAACCATAACGTGACGCTAAAGCAAGTCTGCAGCGATGACTTTCGCAGCCGCTGCCGCGCCCGATCCGCCCAGCGGAACGTCCATGGCAAGTAAAGCGCTCTCCACGGTCGCAATCGTTCCAAGCACCATCGGCGGATTGAGGTGGCCCATATGCCCGATGCGGAACGAACGAGATGCCAATTCGCCAAGCCCCACCCCGAGGATCAGCCCGGCACTCTCATCACAGATCTGATGCAGCCTGGCGCTATCAACTGAGCCGCTCAGGATCGTGGTCGTCGAGTTCGACCGTTGCGACGGCTCAACGATATTGAACGACAGTCCGTCCGGCGTCGACCAGGCTGACACCGCCGCGCGCACGGCATTTGCAAACACCGTATGGCGCGCCCAGATGGCATCGAGGCCTTCTTCTGCAATCATGTCGAGCGCCGTGCGCA
>JAGDYV010000180.1:0-5296 GCA_049116495.1 Hyphomicrobiaceae bacterium
CCATCGCAAACTCATCCATGTTGAGCTTGCCGAGCATGATCGCGCCGGCATCCCAGAGGTTTTGCGTCACGGTCGACTCGTAGCGCGGCTTGAAGCTATCCAGGATATGACTGCAGGCCTGCGTATGCACACCTTCTGTCGAGAATAAATCCTTGATGCCGAGTGGCAGACCTTCAAGCGGCCGCACGTCCCCCTGTTGAATGCGCGCATCGCTTTCTTTGGCGCGCGCAACAGCCGCCTCACCCGTCACGGCAATGTATGCATTGAGATTGCCATTGCTCGCATCAATCGCTGCGAGAAACGCCTCAGTCAGCTCAACGGCCGAAAAATCGCCCTTGGCAAGGCCATCACGTGCTTCGGCCAAAGTCAGCTTTGTTAGTTCGGTCATGTCTGATGCTCGCTCGGACGGCGGGTGCCACACTTATTCGACAACGGTTGGCACGACATAAAAATTGTCGTCAGTAATTGGCGCATTGGCCACGACATCAGAAGCCTTTTCACCATCCGTCACGACATCATCGCGCTGCCTAAGGTTGATTGGCACGACACACGTCATTGGCTCGACATTTTCCGTGTCGACTTCCTCGAGTTGCTCGACCCATTGCAATATGCCGGAAAGCTCGCCCTGAAGGCTGTTCGCTTCCTCATCGGTGACTTTGATGCGCGCGAGCCGCGCAATCCGTCGGACGGTGGTCTCGTCGACCTCCATGCTGCCTCACATCGGATTGGTGTTGGACGTATGCGTCTATCGAAACGGTGTCTTATCGTGGCCCGAGGCGGCACGCAAGACGCAGCCGCTCGCTCCGACTAAACCTCGACGCTGCCGCCAACTTTTGGGACCTCGACGCGTTGACCTTGCATCGCTTCAACGAATTTGTCCGCTTTCTGATCGAGAATCGGGAACGTGCCGTAGTGACACGGAATCACGACATCGAAATTGAAGTACTCCGTACAGGCGAAAGCTGCCGTCCGTGCCCCCATCGTGAAACGGTCACCAATCGGCACAATCCCAATGTCCGGCTTATAAAGCTTATTCACAAGGTCCATGCCCGGGAACACGTCGGTGTCGCCCATATGGTAAAGCGTTTTACCTTCCTTGGTGGTGAGGACAATTCCGTTCGGATTGCCAAGATACGTTCCGCTCGAAGACGACGAATGCAGCGCATCGGTCAGTGTCAGCGAGAAGTCGTCGGAGGCGACCGTCCCGCCCGTATTCATCGGCTCCATCTTTTCCGAACCAACATGCAACGCGAGCTCATATGTCGCAAATAACATCGCATCGTTGGTTTTGCAGATTTCTGCCGCGTCCGCGAAGTGGTCATCATGGCCGTGTGTCAGGCCGACGTGGGTAACGCCCTTTATCGCGTCGTCAAAACTTAGCCCTGCCTCATTGAACGACGGATTTCCTTTCAGAAACGGATCGATCATGATCACGCTGTTACCGGTTTCAATACGGAACGTGGAGTGGCCAAACCAGGTGATTTTCATGGGGAATGCCTCAACGAGATGATAGGGTCTATATCTTCTTGGCGAAACTACCGAGCCAAGTCGCGCCCGACAAGCACATGCCGTTATCAAAATAGGTGATCACGGATCAATTAATAGGTTTCAATGTCCGACTCCGATCCAGAATGTGCTACCGGCCAGACCTTTGATGACGCCGATGCGTTTGCAGCCCGGCTCGGCATGGAAGGCCGTTTGTTAGGCATGGACTTGGGCACCAAAACGATTGGCCTGGCGCTGTCGGATGTCCGGCGCAGTATTGCCTCGTCGCTAGAGACCATCCGGCGCAAGAAATTCTCGGTAGATGTCGTTGCCCTGCTGCGCTTCACAGAAGAACATCAGATTGCGGGGTTCGTACTCGGGCTGCCTGTCAACCTCAACGGTACCGAGGGCCCGCGCGCTCAAGCGACACGCGCTTTTGCCCGCAATCTCAATCAACGCTCGGCGTTACCGATCTTGCTTTGGGACGAACGCATGACAACACAGGCCGCCACGCGCTTGCTCATTGAAGCCGATAGCAGTCGCAAGCGCCGCGCTGAGGTGGTCGACAAGATGGCGGCCACTCTCATTTTGCAGGGCGCTCTCGACCGTATGCGCTAACGGGAACACATCAGTCCGCGTAGTCAGGCTCCTTGCGATCAAGAATGCGCTTGAGGGCAGCAAAGTGGAATTCACAAGGTTTCTTGCCCTCGAAATTGTTACCCTCTCGGATGCCCTCCTGCGTCGTCTTGATAACCTCTGGTGACAATTCCTTGAGCGGTTGCCCGGTCCACATGGCAAACAACTGCACCTGCGCGGCGCGCTCGATATAGTAGAGCTTGTCGTAAGCCTCAGCGACCGAGTTCGCGATCGTTGTCACGCCATGGTTACCCATGAACAGGATCGTCTTGTCACCAACAATGTCACCAAGCCGGCAACCTTCGTCGGCATTAAACGCCGGGCCTGTATAATCCATGTCATAAGCAATATGCGGCATGAGCAGGACTTCCGTCTGCCCAATCGGCTTGATACGCGGGTCTTCGAGACGGGTCAACGCGCTCGCATAAGGCATGTGGGTGTGCATCACACAGGCGGCGTGCTCCACATCACGGTGCAATGGCGCGTGGATCGCGTAGGCTGACTGTTCACGATGGCCGCTACCGCGTTGCGTCACGCCGTCATAGTCCACTTCCATAAAGCAGCTTGCCGTCACTTCTGACCAATGCGTGCCAAACGGGATTTGATAATAACGGTCCTTGCCCGGCACCCGCAGAGTCAGATGGTTAAAGATGCCCTCATGTAGCCCTTCCATCACCGCTATGCGGTGGGCGGCGGCAAGGTCAACGCGGGCCTGCCATTCGACTTCGACATAGTCCTTAGCCGCTTCCGATGTCACTTTCTGCTGCATCGTGGTTCTCCTGGTTCGATCCGGGCTCAAAATGATTGAAATTCTCAATTCTGATGCCGAACGTGCTACCAATTCGCTTGATTGGCAAGTGTCCGGTCGCGTTCATGCCCCACGCGATGGCGGCCCGGGTAAATCAAGACCAACACCGGACAGATGCCCAAATAGCGTTTTCAAACGTTCACGATCCGTCTCCGGCAGCGGTGGCCGCAAAATAGATCGCACATTCGTCGTCAGATGGCGCTCATCGCTGGTCCCGAACAGCACGACGTCGGTCCCCGGTTCATGGCGCGCATATCGATAAGCGGCATCAAGCAGGCTTGACGCTCCAGCTTCATGGACCAGAAAACCCAATGGGTCAGGATCTGCCAACAGATCCCCTGGCACCTCGCCTTTGGCAACCAGCGCTTCAATGTTGTCACGCAAGACATCCGGTTGGCTGAATATATTGCGCACGACAAACATCAGCATCGTGCCAACCCCACCCGCCTTCGTCAGCGGAAACACGTTCTGACGCGCACCTTGATGCATCATATGAAAAGCGAACATTGCCGCCTCCCAGATCGGGTCTTTCAGGGCAACCTGGAGCATCTTCTGACCGGGGTCATTGGGCGAACTCTCGGTAATTGCGATATGCCGTAATTTGCCGGCTGCCTTGGCCTCCAGCAGCACTGGCGCCAGCACATCGCGTGCATATTCATAATCTGCCGGCTTCACAGCATGGAGATTGAAGACATCGACTGTCTCCGTCCCGATCGCCCCCAGCGATTGATCCAAACTACCGATCAACCGTTCGGGACTGATCAACTCACCGCCCAGACGAATAAGCGACTTTGTCGAAATCACCATGCGGTCTCGGCCAATTTCGCGCGCTGCTTGACCGACAACGCCTTCAGTGCCGTAAACCGCTGCCGTATCGAAGAAATTCACGCCCAAATCAAATGCCGCTCGCAAAATACGCACGGCATCAGCCTCTGACTTGCCGCGTCCGAGGCCGAGTTTGCTGTTGCCCCCGCACCCAAGTCCCGCCACCGATACCCGCAAGCCGGTGCGGCCAAAATCGACATAGTCCATTTATTTCTTCCTCGTTTATCGAGCGTCCGAGGCCACGATAGGTCTTGCTATTTGGTCTTTGGGTCAGCAGGCGCCGCCCCCTCAGGAACTCGGCATGTCCATGCTTTGGGTTGGCAGGCGATACCAGGAAGCGAGCAATGGACAACCCTTGATGGCGCCAAAACGACACAAATCTGGCAGCCGTTATTCGCTTCGCGGCAGGTCTGTCGCATCTCTTCGGGCAGCACCGAACGCACCGTTTCCGTCACGCCAGCTGTCGCTGTTAGCATAAAAAAACTCCAGGAATACAGCAATGAGACAACGAAACGTCTTGAAAATGATCTCATTTCGGCACCTCCTGATCCGTTGAATTCGGCGAACTGATAAACGCCAAAGCGCCGCGAACGGACCAATCATCGGCAAATTGATCATTGGTGACACCGTGGCACTGGCGTTGCACGCCCGCATCACGTATCCCTATCCGGCACATCCAAAACGGCATCCCTGGATCAAACAATTCAGACGCTCTCGATTTCGCTCGTTGTTGCCCGGACTTGGCTCAACTGGCCTCAACATGCCCCACCTTGCCCCAACTTGATTGACATCAAGCCCCCAAAAACATGCAAACACTATCGGAGGATACGAATACGTCATGGCGCAGAAATATAACACGCTCATAATGGGCGCATCTTATGGGTCGCTACTCGCCATCAAGATGCTGCTTGCTGGCCACAACGTGAAGTTGGTCTGTCTCCCGGCCGAAGCTGATCTGATCAATAGCGATGGTATCCGGGTGAAGATGCCGGTTCGCGGTCGCGACGGATTGGTCGAGATCAATTCCAACGATGCACCTGGCTCGGTCGAAGCCGGCGGCACCGAAGCGTTCGATCCAAACGACTTCGATTTGATTGCCCTGGCGATGCAGGAGCCGCAATACAAATCGCCAGGCGTGCGCGAGTTGCTCGAAAAAGTCGCGAAGTCGGGTAAACCGTGCATGTCGATTATGAACATGCCACCGCTTCCTTACCTGGCCCGTCTGCCCGGCATCGACGCCTCAACTCTGCGCCATTGCTATGCCGACGCAACTGTCTGGGACAGCTTCGACCCGAAGAATATGACGCTGTGCAGCCCCGATCCGCAAGCGTTCCGTCCGCCCGAAGAGCCGGCCAACGTCTTGCAGGTCAGCCTACCGACCAACTTCAAGGCTGCACGCTTTGATGATGACGCGGCAACCGCCATGCTGCGCACGATCCAAAAAGATATCGAAGATATTCGTTTCGACGTTGGCGGCGACAAGGTCGAACTTCCCGTGAAATTGAAGGTACACGACTCGGTCTTCGTGCCGCTTGCCAAGTG
>JAGDYV010000181.1:0-20071 GCA_049116495.1 Hyphomicrobiaceae bacterium
AAGAGCAGCGCAAGGTCGACGATTTCATAATTTATGCGGTCGCCGCCGCGGATCAGGCGATTGCCGATGCCGATGGCGTGTTCGACGGGGTGCCGGATCGCAATGAGATCGGTGTTCTGATTGGATCAGGTATCGGCGGACTTCAAGGTATCGCCGAAACGTCGCTGTTGTTGCGCGACAAGGGGCCTCGCCGGGTAAGCCCGTTTTTTATCCCGGGGCGGTTGATCAATCTGGCGTCCGGCTACGTTTCCATCAAACATGGGTTGAAGGGGCCGAACCACTCGGTGGTTACGGCATGTTCGACCGGCGCACATGCGATCGGCGATGCGGCACGGCTGGTCGCGCTTGGCGATGCTGAGGTGATGGTCGCGGGCGGCGCTGAAAGTCCCATCTGCCGGATCGCGCTTGCCGGCTTCGCGGCCTGTCGGGCGCTGTCAACCAACTACAATGACCGGCCAAGCATTGCCTCACGGCCCTATGATGAGGGGCGCGACGGCTTTGTTATGGGTGAGGGCGCGGGTGTTGTCGTTCTTGAGGAGTACGAACGGGCAAAGGCGCGCGGCGCAAAGATTTACGCTGAAGTGGTCGGCTACGGCATGTCTGGCGATGCCTATCATATAACGGCACCAGCGGAAGACGGTGACGGGGCTGAACGATGCATGCGTGCTGCCATTAAACGTGCGAATATCAACGCGGCTGATATCGATTACGTCAATGCGCATGGCACGTCGACGCCGATGGGCGATGAGATCGAGTTGGCGGCGGTGCAGCGCTTGTTTGGCAATGCCGCGGATCAAGCGACGATGTCATCAACGAAATCGGCCATTGGCCATTTGTTGGGCGCGGCCGGTGCCGTGGAAGCGATTTTCTCAATTCTGGCAATGCGCGATAACATCGCGCCACCAACGATCAATCTAGACAATCCATCCGTAGAGACGCCGATTGATCTGGTGCCGAAAGCCGCCAAGGAAAAAGAGATCAATACGGTGCTGTCGAATTCGTTCGGATTTGGCGGAACCAACGCTTCTCTTGTTTTGCGTCAGGTATCGTAACGGTGGTTTGCCGTTAGCTGATGATGCCCGATTGTCGCCTATCGGTGACGAATCTCTTAGATTGACGTCAATCCAATTCGACGATTGGTCCGATGGCTGGCGGCCATGGCGTCGGCTGGGGTATGTGGAGAAAGCAGCGTTTGGATATTGTGCACCGCTCGTGATGGTCCTGTTTTGCCATAATTCTAGGTCTTTGTGGCGCCGTACGAAACGCCCATCGATGAATTGAGCGGGCATCGGGCAAGTCAAAAGTGAGATGGTTCTGTGAACCTACGTCATACCGCGCCCAATCATTGGAATACGCGTCCAGGGTACGCGCCACGCAGTCCTGCGGAAGAAATTGAGCCAACACGCGCCCCGAAGCGGCCGAAAGGGCGCCGGCGCAAAAGGGGATCAAAGCGGATGCGGGGATTTACCCGGTTCTTGAGTGGCATTCTGACCCTCGGGTTTGTTGTTATGATTTCGGTGGCGGGCGTTGTCGCCTGGTTCCATCAGTCGGTTCATGCGCCTGGCCCGTTGCAGGAGACGCGGAGCGTCATTATCCCCGCTGGCGACAGTTCACGCATGATTGCGGAACGACTCGAAAAACAGGGCGTTATTTCGGGCCAGTCCGTCTTTTTGGCGCAGGTCATGTCGCAAAATGCGATCGCGCGGTTCTCGGGTCGGCCCGGTCGTCACATGAAGGCCGGGGAATATGAAATCGAGTCAGGCGCCAGCATCCGCGATGTCATCGACAAGCTGACAGAAGGCCGATCGCTGCTCTATTCCGTAACAATGCCGGAAGGACTGACGAGTTATGAGATTGTCCGCCGGCTTTTGAAAGATGACAACCTATCGGGTGCCGTCTCACAAGTGCCTGCCGAGGGATCTCTTCTGCCCGAAACGTTTCGTGTGCCGCGCAACACGCCACGCCAACAGGTGTTGACGTTGTTGGCGAAAGAACAGACCAAATTCCTGAACGCAAAATGGGAAGGTCGGGCACCGGATCTGCCGCTGCGCAATCAGGCCGAAGCGCTGGTGCTGGCCTCGCTGGTTGAGAAAGAAAGTGGCCCCAACGACGATCCGGCAAAGATTGCCGGGGTCTTCATCAATCGCTTGCGGCGGCGGATCCGTCTGCAATCCGATCCGACTATTTTGTATGGCAAGCATGGCCCGAAGGTCGCCTGGGGCGCGAAGATTTTCCGATCGGATATCAATCGCAAGACGGCGTACAATACCTATCAAATCGATGGTTTGCCGCCGACACCGATTTGCAACCCGGGACGCCGGGCCATTGAAGCGGTACTACAACCGGCCGAGACGAAAGATCTGTATTTTGTCGCCGATGGACGCGGCGGTCATATCTTTTCAGCAACGCTGAAAGACCACGAACGCGCCGTTAAGAACTGGCGCAAGATTGAACGCGGTATCCGTGCCAGCGAAGCCAACCGCGCCAAGCAGCAGAAAGCTGCCGCCTCGGGCAACGTGGCGCCGACACTGTTGAACACGAAATCCGGCTCGTCCTCCGTTACGGTTGCAAGTGGGACCGACAACGTGGCCGCGAGCATTGTGCCTTTGCCGGTCAAACGTCCGCCGCGCTGATGGCCAGCGGCATAAAGCTGCCAACAACCCTTCCGTTATGGATGGGCCTTGCTTCCATTTCCTGCAGACACGCTCTAAAACCGACGCTCGACGGTTTGGTGTGCAAGCGATCGGGTCCAACGATATGGGCGTTATGAGCATGACCGGTTTCGCGCGTGTTGACGGCGCGGATGAGGGTGCGACTTGGTTTTGGGAGATTAGGAGCGTCAATGGGCGCGGACTTGATGTGCGCCTACGCCTGCCATCGGGCGCGGATGGCGTTGAGTTGCCAGCCCGTGAACTCGTTGCAAAACAACTGACCCGCGGCAACGTGAGCCTGCAACTTAATCAGCGACGCACGGTCAGTGGATCGGCGGTGGTGATCAATGAGGCGGCGCTCAGCCAAATACTGACGGTTGTTGAGGAGTTGCGTGAACGTCTCGACGCGCCTCCGCCGTCGATCGAAGGCTTGCTCGGCCTCCGCGGCGTCCTGGACACCGTTGAAGTTGAAGATCCCGATGATGTTGCCGCGGCCCGGATTGCCGCGCAGCTCGCCGACTTGGCAAAGGGCCTCGAAGCCCTGTTGGCGGCCCGTGCGGGTGAGGGGCGGCGTCTTGGCGAAATCGTTGAGCTTCAATTGCGTGATATTTCTGAGATCGTCGAAAAAGTTGCAGCGTCTCCAGCGCGTTCGCCGGAAGCGATCGCGGTGCGCCTTGATGAAGCGGTCCGGCGATTGGTGGACGAGAAGGCGGGGAGTTTCGACGCTGCGCGCCTCCACCAGGAAGCGGTTTTGTTGGCAACCAAGGCAGATGTTGAAGAAGAACTTCAACGCCTGCGTGCGCATGTGGCGGCGGCGCGGGAATTACTTGTTGCTGGCGGCGCGATTGGCCGGCGGTTGGATTTTCTGACACAGGAGTTCAATCGAGAAGCGAACACGCTATGTTCGAAATCAAACGATGCCGAGGTCACGAGACTTGGCCTTGAGCTCAAATCGACGATCGAGCAGATGCGTGAGCAGGTGCAGAACATTGAGTGACAATTCGGACAAGGAACGCCCGCCGGTCGAGCGGCGCGGTCTTTTGCTGGTTCTGTCGTCGCCGTCTGGGGCCGGTAAGACAACGATGGCGAGCCGTTTGCTGGCCAGCGATTCGTCAATCGCATTATCTGTTTCGCTGACGACGCGAGCGCCTCGGGCCAACGAAATTGACGGCCAAGATTACTTCTTCGTGGACGAAGCTGAATTTCAGGCACGTCGCCAGGCCGGCGACTTGTTGGAATGGGCGCGCGTTTTCAATCATTTCTACGGGACGCCAAAAGCACCCGTGGAGGCGGCCTTGGCGGCGGGGCAGGATCTTCTGTTCGATATCGATTGGCAGGGCGCGCAACAGATTGCTGAATCAATGGCGCAAGATCTTGTTCGCGTGTTCGTGCTGCCGCCGTCCGGACCGGTCCTGGAGGAACGGCTGCGCGCACGTGCGCAAGACAGTGATCAGGTCGTTGCTGATCGCATGTCGCGGGCTGCCGATGAAATCTCTCACTGGGCTGAATACGACTACGTGATCGTCAACGATGACCTTGAGGCGAGCAGTCTGGCGCTGCAATCCATTTTGATTGCCGAGCGGCATAATCGTGAGCGACAACGCGGATTGCCGCGCTTTGTACGCCGCGTGATGAGCTCACTTTGAGCGTTCCATCTCGAGTGCGATGTTGGCAATCTCGGCAACGGACAACGTTTCTGCGCGCGCGGTTGGTGCGATCCCCAATCGGGCGAGGACGTCTTCGGGGTCGCGAAACAGAGGCTTCAGCGTCGCGCGCAGCATTTTGCGCCTTTGGCCAAACAGGGTTCGGGATACCTGACCCAGCTTGATGACATCGCAGTTCGGCTGGATTTCGGCGCGCGGTTTGAAACGCACGACTGCGGATGCAACTTTTGGTGGCGGGGTAAAGGCCTCAGGCCCGAGCGTCATCGCAATGTCGCATTGGCAGCGCCATTGGGCGATGATGGCAAGCCGGCCGTACGGTTTCGTTGCCGGTGCTGCGACAATCCGCTCGGCAACCTCTTTTTGAAACATCAGCGCCATGCCATCGAACCAAGGCGGCCAGGGCTCCGTTTCCAGCCACTGGATCAATAGCTTAGTCGCTATGCCGTAAGGCAGATTGGCGATGATCAATACCTTTTCGTCCACGTTCGATCGCGCCGGTTCGACGATGGCATTCCAGTCCGCTTCCAGCGCGTCGGCGGCATGAACGCTGAGACGCCCCGGCCAGTGCGCGGCGATGTCAGCGAGAGCCGGCAGGCAGCGATCGTCACGTTCAATGGCGATCACATGTCGTGCGCCGCCCGCTAACAGCGCGCGTGTCAATCCACCAGGTCCGGGGCCGACCTCTATGACGAGGCGACCGCCCAGAGGCCCGGCCAGGCGGGCGATTTTGTCGGTCAGATTGAGGTCGAGGATAAAATTTTGGCCGAGGTTCTTCTTTGCCGAAAGGCCATGCGCGTCGATCACATCCCGTAACGCCGGCAGCCCGTCCAAGCTGACGCGGCGGTTCATTGGGTGCGGTATTCGATGTGTGCTTCACGACGCAGGTCACTGAGATATTTGCGGCCATAGATTGCCGTGTGCTTCTGGCGCAATGAGTTCTCGGCGGCGGCGCGTGCGGCAAAGCTTTTCGAACCGGACCGGCGCGCGCACACCGCATAGAGGGCGACGCCCTCGCGGATCGTTACGGGCGGGGCCATCTCGCCATCCCGCGCATTCAATAACAAACTGCGAGTTGGTTCTGCGATTGCTGCGGCGACGCGGAAGCCCATATCCTGGAATGCGACGTCTTTGATGCCCCGCGTCAGACTGCGTGAATTCGAACAGCCACGAAACTTCGTACGTGCTTGGCCGGCTTCGACCATGCGCTGGGCGATCACCCGCTGGTCGATCTTCTTTGGTAGCCGGAAGAGGAAACGATGCAGATGCAGGCTGATCTTGCTGGCATCGCTGCCGGCAATGACGGACTCGTCGATTGTCTTTTGATTGACGTCAACAAATCGGCCGAATTTGGCATTGATCAAGCGACCCCAGGATAACTGGGCCCGGACACGCGAGCGCATCGCGTTGTAGTCGGTGCCCTGCTGTTTAAGGCGTTGTTTGAAGGCGGCATACGATACTTTGTTACGCTTGGCGATGCCCCGCATGACCTTGTCAAGCCGCGCGTCGGAAATCAGCACTTTGTGTTTTTTTGCGGCTTGTAGTTTGAGGCGTTCTTCAACGAGTTCCTGGGTTGCATTGCGGCGTAGGCCGGGCGTCACGCTCTTGCGCGCCATCGACACCGCCTGTCGTTGCAGGCTTTTGGCAAAGGCCTTTTTTCGGCGTTCGAATTTCGCCAGGATGGCTTCGCGGCTCTGGCCTTGGTTGGCTTGGATCGTCTCTTTGAGGATTTGCCTGAGACGCTGGTTGGTACTCTTGCGCTTGATCAGGTTCTTGAAGTTGGCTTGGGCGCGTTTGCCAATTCCGGACCTTGCCGCGAGCAAGGAGGCTCGTTGACTGATCTCGTACTGTGTAATTGGATCGTCATTGACGAGGACAGCGATCTTTAGCTTGTCGGCGGAGGTTGAGGGCCTTACAGCCGGTCTGGTCCGGCGGCGTTTGACGGCAGCACGTCGCTTCTTCGGCGTCGTTGTTTTGCGCCGCGTCGGGGGCTGCCGTTTCGTTGCAGGTGGCGTTTCATTGCCTTGTGGCACCGTGACGATAACGGCGCCGTTGCCGAATTGTGCTGTCGCGGGCTGACTGATCGTGGCGGCGGCCGCTGACAGCAGACCGATCAGCAGAGCGGTGCGGCGCTGTCCTGCCGATAACTTTGTTCGCGGTTTGTACGTCACGAGCATGCGGAACGCATTTCCGTTGGAGTGGTGACTTGGTCAATAGACCGTTGCGCCGATCGCTTTGCTTCTGCCTGATCGACACATCTTTTGATCAGTTGGTACGATTCTCTTCGTTCAATCCACAATCGCCACCAAAAAGACGGCAATATTACGAATTATGGCGGCGATCATCACTCGACTTGGCGCTTTGTTTTCGTTTGTGTTGCCGGGCGGCCGGTTACTGGTTCACAGCTTGATTGAAATCAAGCGAATCCGTTTTGTAGTTGAAACCACCAAGATGCTTGAACTCCAAGCGGACCATGAACGTTTGGTCTTTGGTGATGCCGTTATCGGAATCGATAATGTTCGTGTTGCGGTAGGATGTCGTCAAAACGTAGCACTCGTCGGCGTAGCGCAACGATAATGCATCCTGGCGGATTTCCTTTTCATCGATGTCGTAGCGCAGCATGCCGCCGATTGACCAGCGATCCGTGAATTGGATCCAGAGGCTGCCAAGGACATCTTGTTGTGGCGAGGTGTCGTCAACGGACGAGTCCGGCGCTGTAAAGGAGTAGGAGGCTTGCGCAACGAACGGGCCGTAGCTTGCCGTGGCATAGAAGTCCGACCGGCGTAGATTGAGATCGGTCTCATTGAACCGCGCTTGACCAATGAATCGGAGATTGGTGGTGGGTGCAACATAACCACCGATGACGTAGTCCGAGCGGGCGGTATCCAGGCCGGCATCGCCTGTATGGCTGATATTGCGGTTGCCGCTGGTGTCATTGGTCGGTTCGTTGCCGATGATATCGGCGTAGTTGTTGCGCCCTGAAAGCAGAAAGCTCTGTCCGGCGAGGATGCGGGCGTAGCCGCCGGTATTGAGTTGGAATGTATACTGCAGCCCGACATTGGCGCGCGTGCCCGTTTCGAGGCGGTCGTAGCCCGAATGTTTGTCGATTTCGAACAGATTGGTATCATCGAATACGAGACTGCGGGCGTCTTCGTTGGGCAGCGCGTTCTGGTCGCCGACACGGCTGGAGCGCGCAATGATTTGGCCGATGGGCGATATCGTGTGGGAGGCATTGGCCGTATGTTTGATCCAAGGATACGCGGCCAGGATGCCGGCTGCCGCGGTACCGCGTAACACGGTCTTGTCCCGGACGAGGTTGTCGTCGAGCGGATTGACAACGTCCCTGTACGTTGAGGCGTCGCCTCGCAGGCTGGCAAACGGCGTATAGCTTATGCCGATGGTGTCCATGAAACGGCGGCGCCAGTTGATGTCCGCTGACGCGCGGTGTGTGATCGAATTGACGTCTCGGGCTTCGCCGGCGCCGTCCTGAAAACTCTGATCCCGCGAGAAGCTCAGGGCGTTGACGTTCCAGCTTAACTCACCACCAATGACAGGGGCATTGACAACGTAGTTCCAGTCAAAAACCGGATGAACCTGGCTTTCAGACACGTCCTGGTCCGAGAGAAGCAGGCCGCCAAAGTGATACCCTGTGAGGCCGACATAGCTGCGGTCGCCGATACCTTTCAGGAAAACCGAGTTGACACGGTCCGTTTGCAGAATGTTGTCGAGTTTGTAAAAGCGTCGGAACGAGTCATCGCTTTCGATCGTTGCGTCCCAGCCAAAGTTCCACCATGACGCAAGCGAGAAATTCCCTGAGGTTTTGATGCTGCCGCGCCAGCCGTCGAGATCGGGACGTGCGTTCGAGACCGGCAAGTCGTCGATATCCTGATCGATACCGGCGAGCTTCACACGGTACTGCCCGGCAATGGATCCGACGGCGATGCGATGCCGGAACTCGCCCTGCCAAAGGATACCTTGCTTGCTGGTGTAGGTTGGATGGAACGTAAAATCGTAATTGGGCGCCAGATTGAAGAAGTAGGCGACCTCTGAAATGTAGCCGAGATCACCAGACGTCCCGAAGCGTGGCGACAGAAAGCCGGACTTACGCTTGACGGTTGGATCGGCGTGCTCGAAGTACGGCACATAGAGAACGGGAACGCCGAACAGCTCGAATGCGGCGTCTTCGTACCGGATAACCTGCGCTTCTTGATCGTGGATCACGCGATTGGCGGAAATGCACCAAGCCGGCGGGGCACCTGGTGTCGATTTGCAAGGTGTGAACTTGCCCTTCTCGAACTCGGTAATATTGCCGGCGCGGCGGGTCGCGCGGCGCGCTGTGATTTTCGAGTCATCCTGCGCGACGAAACTGAGTGACTGCACGAAGCCATCACGGAAATCGTCCGATAACACGAGACGCTCTGCGGTGGTCTTGGCGCCACCTGGTTCGCGCAACAGGACGTTGCCGTGCGCGCTCAGTTGACCGGCGCGTTGGTCGTAGACGACCTCGTCTGCCGTTAGGATGTAGTTGTTGTAGTAGATCTCGACGTTGCCGCGGGCGGTCACGCGGCCACCCTTATTGTCGTAAATCAGCTCGTCGCCCTGCAAATAGAGTGGTTGGGCCCGGTCGATCTGTGGCGTTTTCGGAAACGGACTGCCAGATCCGGTGGCGCCGGGCTTGGTGGCCGGCCGTCCGTAGATCTGCGGTTCGAGATTATTGTCTGTCTGCTGGGCCGAGATCGTGGTGGTCAGCGCGCAAATGACCGTCAAGCCAAGCAGCCCACGTACGGCTGCGGCCTTCAGTGCTCGCGCATTGTTCCAGGTCAAGCCCTGCATTTCTCGGTTCGGCCTCTTACGCAAAACGTCTCAACCATCCTCCTGATGAAGGATGATTGTCGTCGCAAACGCGTATGCGACCAGAATTGGCACCCAAACCGCAACCCATGGCGCCACCAATCCAGCCACTCCGATTTGCCGGGATACCTCGACCATCAAAAAGAAAATGATGCCCCCCAATATCCCCACAACAACCATAGTCTGGATGCCACCAGACCGGAATGACTTCAACGACACAGTGCCTGCTAAAAGAACCATTAATGCGAGCAAAAAGGGTCTGGATAACAACAGTTGGTACTGGACATGATAAGGCGCCGATGCCAATCCGGCACGCTCGGCCAGATCGATGATTGTTGGCAGGTCCCAGAATGACAACGATCGCACCGATCCCATCGCATCCTGGACCCGGTCGGGAGACAAATATGTCGGTACGGCATACGTCTTGAAATGCTGGGGCGGTTCATTAGGTCGAACGACCCAGCCGTTTTCCACGATCCAATGGCCATCCTGCAGACGGGCATGCTTGCCGTTGACGCGTTCGACGAACTTGTTGTCGGTGTCGAACTGCAGGATACGGACGCTGGTCAATTTGAGACCACTATCCGTGGCATTGGCCGCCCAGATCACCGATGGCCCGTCATTTCCGTCCTGCCGCATCCACGGTAAGCCACTCTGTTGCCTAAGAAAATTTGACGAACGGCCAAATACTTCTGCATGCAGACGTTCCGCTTCGGCGCGCGCCTTGGCCGACAGCGGGTTGTAGAGGGTGATGGCAAGCACGCCGAGCACGAACGCAACGACGATGCCGGGGCGCAAAAACTGCCAGGCGCTCATGCCGCCGGCGCGCATCACCGCAAGTTCGCTGCTGCGTGCGAGATTGACAAAAGTTGATATGCTCCCAACGAGCACTGCGAACGTGAGCAACACCTCGGAATAGGCCGGCAACCGCAACAAAGTGATCCAGACGATCATGGAGAGGCTGGCGCCGCCGTATTTGCCCGCCTGGCGCAGCATCTCGACAAAATCGATCATGAAGATGAGACCGGCGCAGAGCAGAAAGGCACCCCCAATCGCGACGAGGAAACGTCGAGATATGTAGCGGGCCAATGTCTTCTGCGTGCTCATGATCGGTCAGTGATCCAGGAATGTTGCGATTAATGCCATGTGTGCGTTCCGGTCTATTCTCGAGAGCGTTCCGGGCCACGGCCTCGGACGAACAACCAGGCAGTTTCCATCTGCTCACGGATCGTTTCGCTGATCCGTTCGGTGAAGCTGCGGCCGCGGGCAGGCGATCTTGGCCGCATGATCATCACCAGCCCCAGCGCTATCCCGCTTATCGGGATGACGTAAAGCAATGGCACCGCGTTCTCGTTCAGGACGACGATGTTGTTGGTGGCCATGCCGGCAACACGGAACGAGGCGGCGACGAGAAAGCCAACGGCCGTGATCTGCGTGCGGTTCTGGCGTGTCGATTGCGCTTGGCCGACAAACGCGACGATGATCAGAAGAAACACGAACGGGTAGAGAGGGCTAGTGATGCGCTCATGCAACTCGGCGCGGTAGTGACCCTTCTTGCGCTGATAATCTGACTCCGTTTGATCTGGATTGACGAGTTCGTCGAAATAACGCTCTCGCGGCCGCCAGGAGCTTTTCTGGAGCTTGCCCTCGAACCGCTCCAAATCGATGCCGTAGCTTGAAAATATAAGCATTTCAGGTGGTTCGTTGATTTTTTTGGCGCGCAGAATATGGCCGTTGGACATCATCAGAAAACTGGAACCCGAGGACCGTTTGACGATCCGGCCACGTTCAGCCAGATAAGTTATGAGCTCATCCGGCTTGCGCGTATCGCGCATCAGGATGCCCTCCAAGGTGCCGTCGAAACGACGGTCGCGGATATGGATGACGACATTCGGTTCCGGGCTCGAAAATCGTCCTGGCAGCAGGACCTGCGTCAATAGATCCGAGCGCACCTCGACAATTTTCTCGCGCAACAGGCGCAGCGACCACGGCATGAGGAAATGGTTCGACAGTGTCAAAATGATGCTGACGCCAAGCGCCAGAACGAGGAATGGGCGGGCCAGGGTCCAGATATTGGCGCCTGAGGCAGACAGAATGATGAGCTCGCTGTCGCTATTAAGGCGATTGATCACATGAATGGCGGCAATCAAGAGCGCAACCGGTGCAATCAGGGCCATCAGCCCTGGCAGCGCCAATGTCGTCATCTGGATGAGCGTGAACGTGTCTTGGCCCTTGCTCGTCACCAGCTTGAGCTGCCTGAGTGCGAGCGCAATCCAGACGACCCCACTGAGCGACAGCAGGATCAGCACCATAGCCGAGAAGGCCTGACGCAAGACGTATCGGCCGAAAATGCCCATGCGTGGCGTGATGGTCCCCAAAGTCAGTGCGTGATGATCATCAACTCGCTGATCAGTCGCGCTTAATTCCAGCCCCAACGATTTTACCGCTGTCATGTCAGCGTGTCGGAATTTCGACGATCAATGCACGAACCGCTTGAAGTTGTCCGGTAGGCGATAACGTACTGGGTCGTCGGCCCGAGACCCGCAAATCATCAAAGAATCGGTTGTCTTGCAATGCAAAACGGATAGGTTTGCGTTCAACACCACGTTTAGAGGCGTCTGGCGCGATAGCGGCGTCAGGCGACGCATCTTTATGCGGCCATGCGCGACCTGTGTGGTGGCATAGTTCGACGCAGCGCATCGCGTTGACTGGTGATAATTTTCCGGGTCCAGATCGTGTGGGCCAAAACTAAAGGACAGCCCGATGCCGTTGACGCTCGCGATTGAGTTTGCCGACCTGAGTACCAAGTTTTCTGTAACAACACTGCTGTTTGCGGGCAAGGATCTGGCGCTTGGCTCGGTTGGCCGCAAGCTCGACAAGGCGCTCGATGGCCAGATTACGTCGTCGGCGAACATCGCCGGCTTCGAAGGGCAGGGGAAGCGGCACATCGATGTTCTGGCGCCGGCCAAGATGCCGGACGCGCGTTTGCTCGTCGCCGGGCTTGGCAGCACTGAAAAGGCAACGGCGAACGATTGGATCAATACAGGTGGTCAGGCCACAGGGTTGCTCGCCGGGTTGCGCACCAAGGCGGCCGCCATCGTCGTCGATATGGCGGACGTCGATGCACAGGAAGTGGCCGCGGATATCGCGATGGGTGCGCTTCTGCGGCACTATACGTTTGACAAGTACAAAACCAAAAAGAAGGGCGCCTCGGAGGATGAAAAGCCGCCGGTCAAACTGGAGCAACTGACCATCCATGTGGCCAAGCCGGACGCTGCGCGGGCTGCCTTCGATGCACGTCAGGCGGTGGCAAACGGGGTGTGCATTGCGCGCAATCTCGTCAACGAGCCGGCCAATACATTGGGGCCGATTGAATTCGCAGCAGAGTGCGAAAAACTGCGTGACCTCGGTGTCGAGGTGGAAATTCTCGATGTGCCCGCACTCGAAGAACTGAAGATGGACACGCTGCTCGCGGTCGCCCAGGGCAGCGACCGTCCGGCTCGCGTGGCTGTCATGCAGTGGCACGGCGCGAAGTCGAAGCGTGCCAAGCCGCTTTGCTTCATTGGCAAGGGCGTGGTGTTCGACACCGGCGGCATCTCGATGAAGCCTGCTGGTGGAATGGAGGACATGAAGGGCGATATGGGCGGTGCCGCCTGCGTCACAGGTCTGATGGCGGCGCTGGCAGGTCGCAAGGCGCCGGTCAATGCAATCGGCATTGTCGGCCTGGTCGAGAACATGCCGTCAGCCAAGGCCCAGCGCCCAGGAGACATTGTCACGTCGATGTCTGGTCAGACGATCGAGGTCATTAATACCGATGCCGAGGGGCGGCTCGTGTTGTGCGATTTGCTGTGGTACGCGCAGGAACGGTTCAAGCCGCGCTTCATGATCAATCTGGCGACGCTGACCGGCGCTATCCTGGTGGCACTGGGCAAAGAGCATGCCGGTCTGTTTTCGAATGATGACAAGCTCGCCGCCGAACTCGCAGAGGTAGGGGAGGCGACCAAAGAGAAGGTCTGGCGTATGCCGCTTGCGCCGGCATATGACAAACTGATCGATACCCCGAATGCCGACATGAAGAATATCGGTGGCCGGTTGGCCGGTTCGATCACGGCTGCTCAGTTTCTGCAACGTTTCGTCAAGGATACACCGTGGGTGCATCTTGATGTGGCCGGCGTGGCGATGGCGTCTGGCAAGACCGACATCAGCAGAACGTGGGCTTCAGGTTGGGGCGTTCGTCTGCTTGATGCGCTGGTGGCGACCAAGTACGAAAAATAGACGTCGGTTAAGTTGTTGATAAGATTTGGGTGATGAGCGGTTATTTTCCATAATATACATTATGCGAATTTGCAGATGTATAGACTGAGACCGGGAGATTTGTGCATTTGATCGATTGCAACGCAACGCGCCGCCGAACGTCGATTGCTTTGGAGCCGCTCTGTCATGACGGCCGATGATGATTCTCCGGTTTCACGATCCGTGACATCGCAGACCGATCCGATGACCCGCGCGCCGGCGCGGCCCTACACGCTTGAAACATTGCTTGGCATCATGGCGGCGCTGCGTGATCCACAGTCCGGTTGTCCATGGGACCAGGTTCAGACCTTTGAGACCATTGCCCCCTACACGATCGAAGAGGCTTACGAAGTTGGCGATGCGATCGCCCGCGGCGATCTCGCGGATCTCAAGGATGAATTGGGCGACCTTCTGCTTCAGGTCGTCTATCACGCACGCATGGCGGAAGAGACGGACGCATTTGACTTTGAGGATGTCGTCGCAGCGATTTCAGAAAAAATGGTGCGTCGCCATCCGCACGTCTTTGGGACAGCCGAGGAACGGCACGCCGGTGCGGCGCCCGGCTTCTGGGAGCGCATCAAGACGGCCGAGCGCCTCGCCAAGATTGCTGAACGCGAACGGCTTGGCCTCACAGTATCGAATGCCAAAAGCCGCCTCGACGACGTGCCCCGTAATCTGCCGTCACTTAGTCAGGCCGTTAAGTTGCAGAGGCACGCAGCCCGTGTCGGTTTTGACTGGCCGTCGTTGGGGCCTGTCATGGCCAAGATGCGCGAGGAACTTGCCGAGTTCGATGAGGCAGCCGCTGCCGGCGACGCTGATGCCATGCGCGATGAGTTTGGCGATCTACTGTTCGTCATGGCCAACGTAGCGCGCCATCTTAAAATTGAGCCGGAGGCCGCGCTCAGTCAAACCAACACGAAATTCCGTCGGCGCTTCTCCCGTATCGAAGAGCTGTTGCAGGCCGCTGGTCGCGATCCTGACGATGCCTCACTCGAAGAGATGGACGCGCTTTGGAATCAAGCGAAACGCGAAGAAAAGTCCTGATTTAAAGCGGGCCCGGCGGTCGCTGGACAGTCCTGCGCCGCAGTGGTTGGATTGCAATCATTTTTTTGCGAGAGGCGGCCGGCATGACAACGATATCCGGGGACACCACGTTCCACTCCCCTGCCCTTGAAGCTGCCAAGCAAAACCGGTTGATGCTCGGCTTGTTTCTGCCGTTGCAGTCAGGTGCCTGGTCGCCGTCGCGCGCGCCGCGTGAGACGTCCTGGACGTTCGATTATAACGCCGAGTGCACGCGTCGCGCCGAGGCACTGGGTTTTGACCTGGTGTTTGGTTTGGCCCAATGGATGGGCAAAGGCGGCTATGGCGGCGACATGGCCTTCCGTGAGCTGTCGACCGATCCACTGATGGTCACCGCCGGGCTTGCCGCTGTGACTGAACGCATTGTGCTGATTTCAACCGTGCACGTCCTCTATGGCTGGCATCCGTTACACTTGGCCAAGTTCGGCGCAACGATCGACAACATCAGCGGCGGTCGCTGGGGGCTCAACGTCGTCACGGGATACAAACCCAGCGAATTTGAGATGTTTGGCTTGAAGCCGATGGCGCACGATGCGCGCTATGAAATGGCCGATGAGTTCACCACGCTCCTGAAACGGCTTTGGCTGGAGGATGAGGAAGTGAACGTTGTCGGTGACCATTGGCAGATGAACGGCGCGTTTGTTGCGCCAAAGCCGGTCAATGGCCGTTGCATCCTGGTCAACGCAACGTCTTCGGGTGCAGGACTTGATTATGCGATCAAGCATTCCGATTTGATCTTCATCACAAGTCCGGCCGGGGCGGATCTCGATCGAGCCTGTGAGGCGCTGCCGGCTCATAACGCCAAGATTAAATCGCATGGACGGACCGCTGGGCGGGAAGTCCACACGATTATCAATCCGCACGTTATTTGTCGGGAAACGGAAGCAGAAGCCTGGGCGCAGCATCAGGCCATTCTCGATCATCAAGACCGGGTGGCGGCCGACAATTTCTATGCGACGTTCGCCGGTGGCGATCAATCGTCCTGGCGGGGCACGTCGCGCGATCAATGGGTTATTGGCGGCAACGTCCACATCGTGGGGACGCCTGAGCAGGTTGTCGAGGGCTTCCAGCGGTTGGCTGACGCAGGATGCGATGGTGTGCAGGTCAACTTCTATGATTTCCTGCCGGACCTCGATTTCTTCGGCGAGCGCGTTATTCCCTTGATGCAGCAGGCTGGTTTGCGGCTATCCTGACGGGCATCGGGGATGGTTCCAATGAACAAGAAGAACTTGGCGGAGAGCACAATATGAGACGGATCGTGCGCGTTTTTCTGGCCGGCCTGTTGGCGCTGCTGCCGCTTACCGCGACCATTGCGGTGACTATCTGGCTGGTGCGCTTCGCGGTTGAATATATCGGCCCCGACAGCATGATCGGCGGTCTCCTGACGTCCATTGGAATGAGCATCGACGACAAGGCGCTGCTCCCTTATGCCGTTGGCTTGGCTGTTGTGCTGATTATTGTCTTCCTGTTCGGGTTGCTCGTCGAAACCAGTCTTGGACCCTGGTTTCATGGTGTCATGGACCGACTGGTGTCGAGCATCCCGGTCATTGGCAGCCTGTATCAAGTTTCAAAGCGATTTGTGTCCGTCGTCGACACGCAGGATCAAGCCGGGATCAAGAACATGACGCCCGTCTGGTGCTTTTTCGGCGGTGACCGCGGCGCGGCCGTGCTGGCCCTCATGCCCTCGAGTTCAACGATCAATCTTGGTGCGGCGGACTATGTCGGCATTCTTGTGCCGAGCGCACCCGTCCCGGTTGGAGGTGCACTTGTCTATGTGCCGCAGGACTGGATCAAGCCGGCGGAGCTTGGCATTGACCAGCTGGTCAGCGTCTATGTCTCGATGGGCATGACACCGCCGGCTTCGCTGGAGGCTTCGCCCGGCGGTCAAACTTCACAAACACCATCGGCGCCGCCTGCCATCAGCTGACTAGCATCTTTATCGTCCGTTTCGGCACGATCAGTGCTCAGCGGCCAGACCAAGCGTTTCCAGCTGATGCAGCAGCTGACCGTGCTTCGCATTCGAAATCCGCACTTGGAGTTCGCTCGAGCCGCTGTCGTCGTCGCACGTCAGGGCGTCGAGGACGGTGGCGTTCTCGTGTAACCAATGACGCAGTCGCCCTGCGGCGGCAGGTACAATGATGCGCAACGTGACATCGCCACGTCCGATGATGTCGTCGATGACGTTACTCAGTTCGTCGAGGCCCTGTCCGGTGGCCGCGGATGTCAGGATCGGCGGCATCCCAACGTTGATCGCTTGTTGGCGTGCGGCCTCCACGTCATCGAGATCATCCGGATCGACGAGATCGATCTTGTTCCAGACTTCGACAACCGGCGCGGCGTCGGCGGCAGGTTCTTCAAGCAAGTCGTCAAGCACATGGACCACGTCCTGGCACTGAGCTTCGCTTTCGGGATGCGATATGTCTCGAACATGCAGGATGATGTCGGCTGCGACGACCTCTTCCAAAGTGGCCCGGAAGGCAGCAACCAGCATGGTTGGCAGGTCTGAAATGAAGCCGACGGTGTCGGACAGGATGACCCGTCGGCCGCTCTTGAGTTGTAGCTCCCGCATGGTGGGGTCAAGGGTTGCAAACACTTGGTCCTGCGACAGCACGCTGGCACCCGTCAGCTTGTTAAACAACGTCGACTTGCCGGCATTGGTGTAGCCGACGATGGCAACGACGGGATATGGGATCTTGGCGCGACCGGACCGGTGCAAGGTTCGCGTTCGGGTGACTTTGGCCAATTCTGAGCGGATCTTTTCGATGCGGTCGCGCAACAATCGGCGGTCCGTCTCGATCTGAGTCTCGCCCGGTCCGCCGAGGAAGCCAAAACCACCGCGCTGGCGCTCCAGGTGCGTCCAGCTGCGCACCAGCCGACTGCGCTGAAACATCAGGTGGGCGAGTTCCACCTGCAGCGTGCCTTCTCGCGTCCTGGCCCGTCGTCCGAAAATCTCAAGGATCAGGCCGGTACGATCGAGAACCTTCGCATTCCATTCGCGCTCTAGGTTGCGTTGCTGGATCGGTGAGAGTGCGTGATCGATGATGACGAGGCCGGTGTCCAATTCTTCGATACGTTCGCCCAGTTCGGCGACTTTGCCGGTTCCAAACAGGGTCGCCGGTCGCGGATTGGCAAGGCGCACGATCTCGGTTCCAGCGACGGTCAACTCGATCGCTCGTGTCAGGCCGACGGCTTCTTCGAGGCGGTCTTTGATGCTGTGCTGAATGGCACTGCGTTTGCCATTGTCGCCGGCCGCGGCGCTGTCACGTCCGGTCAATTCCGGGACAATGACCAGTGACCTGATTGTGGGCCGGTCAATCTGCTGCTCTTGAAATGCGCCAGCAACACCGCCCTGCCGTCCATCCAGTCCGTTGGTCGGCACGATATAGCTCGACGTGCGGGTGTCCCGGTCATCACGCGACGCATCGTCCCGCGATCGCGGGCGACCGTTTGCTCTCTCGTCTGAGTGGTCTATGCGAAATTACTCCTCGGCGTCTTCTTCATCCATCAGATTGACCGGCTGTCCCGGCATGATGGTTGAAATCGCATGCTTATAGACCAACTGGGAATGGCCGTCGCGCCGCAGCAGGACGCAGAAATTGTCAAACCAGGTCACGATACCCTGAAGTTTGACGCCATTCATCAGAAAGATCGTCAGTGGAACTTTGTCTTTTCGGACTTTGTTGAGGAATCGATCCTGCAGCCCTTGTTGGCGCTCAGCTGGCATTTCGGGGGGATCCGTTTTTTGTCTTTTTGTTCGCTCTTTTTCGTCGGCGGCGTTTCGATTTATGTCACGGACATGCGCGAGGCGAGGTTCTTCGACGCAATTCAAACGATAATCGCCTTAAAGGTGCTTATAGCACATATGGTAAGCCTTGTTCACCGTTGTAGGTTGCCTGGACAATTTCGGCCACTGATGCTTTAGCGGCATGCATGGCCATTATGCGGCGGCTGTCGATCCCAACTCTCGCTTCTGCGCCACTTCGTGGAAGGATTCCCGCAACCGCAGGCTGGTCGATCCCGGATGGCCATTGCCGACCGGGCGACCGTCAATCTCGACGACAGGCATCACGAGGTTGGTTGCCGACGTGATGAATGCCTCACGTGCGGCCTGCGCTTCTTCGATCGTAAAGCCGCGTTCAACCAGTTTTAGTCCGTCCCGTTCAATCAGATCGATCAAGGTTGTCCGCGTGATGCCGCGCAGAATTTCGTTGGTCGCAGTGGGTGTGACAAGCTCGCCATCCTTGGTGATGATCCAGGCATTACTCGAGCCGCCTTCCCGCACCTTGCCATCCGGTCCGATGAACCAAGCCTCCTGGGCGCCTGATTTCTTGGCATCCTCCTTGGCGAGGCTGGCCGGTAACAGCATCACCGTTTTGATGTCGCATCGCCCCCAGCGCATGTCCGGCATGCTTTTGATCGCGACACCTTTGGCCGCCGTCGCGTCCTGACCGGTGCGCGAATGGGGCCGCGCGAGGCAGACAACGGTCGGCGGCGTTTCAACACCTCCAAACAGGAAGTCGCGCGGGCCGGCACCGCGCGACACTTGCAGATAGACGATACCGTCTTTGACACGATTACGGCGAATGACTTCCTGGATGACGGTTTGCCAGGCGCGGGTACTCATCGGCAGCGCAATCGAGAGCTCACCGAGCGAGCGCTCAAGGCGTCCCAGGTGCCGTGTTTCATCGACGATCGCACGATCACGCACTTCGCACACCTCATAGACGGCATCGCCGAACTGAAAGCCGCGATCTTCGGCGTGGACCAGGGCATCGCTATAGCGGCGGTAGGTTCCATTGACGTAGACGACTTTGGTCAACTGGTAGCTCCTTCAGTGCAGGTCGCTCGCGCTTGATTTCGGCACGGCTCAGAAATAGTCGGGACTGACGCGGAAGAGTTGCTCGATCTCCCGAATGTTCTTCGATGGCGAAAACACGATCGCACGGTCACGGGGTTGCAGTTCGGTGTCACCGCTCGGTCGAAAAATTTTGCCTTGCCGCACGATAGCACCAAAACGAACGCCTTCCGAAAGTTCTAGAGCGCGGATGGGTTTGCCAATGACACGTGTCGTTTCCAGTGCTTCGGCTTCAATGATTTCGGCGGCACCATTGTGGATCTCATGGACGGCGCGGATCCGGCCACGTCGGACATACTGTAGGATCCGTGACACCGTCACCAATCGTGGGCTGACCTGGGCGTCGATGCCAAATGAGCGCACCATGTTGGCATAGCCGGTGCCATTGACCAGGCACAGGCTGCGCCGGCAACCAAGTTGTTTGGCGAGCACGGATGTCAGGATGTTGGCCTGGTCGTTGTTGGTTACGGCGACCAGCGTCTCGGCGGCCGTGACATCTGCTTCGCGGAGCAGGTCTTCAGACAATGCATCGCCGTGCAGGACAACGGTACGTTGTAGGGATTCGGCGATTTGGATGGCACGGTCGCGGCGGTTTTCAATCATTTTGACGCGTACGTTGTGTTCGCGCTCTTCAATCGCACGCGCAACGAAAAGCCCGATGTTACCGCCACCGGCAATGA
>JAGDYV010000182.1:0-5919 GCA_049116495.1 Hyphomicrobiaceae bacterium
GCATTCAAACCGCGGCCCGTGCCATCGGTGTTGCCCAATGCGCCATGGATCTCGGCCTTGCTTATGCGCTTGAGCGCAAGCAGTTTGGCAAGGAGATTTACGCCTTCCCGCGCGTTGCCAACAAACTGGTCATGATGGCCGTCGAGATAATGATCGCGCGCCAGCTCACCTACTTCAGCGCCCGTGAAAAGGATCAAGGCCGGCGCTGTGACTTGGAAGCCGGCATGGCCAAACTGCTCGGCGCACGCATCGCCTGGGCAAGCGCCGACAACGCACTCCAGGTCCACGGTGGTAATGGCTTTGCATTGGAATATCCGATCAGCCGCGTGCTGTGCGACGCGCGCATCCTCAACATCTTCGAGGGCGCCGCCGAGATCCAGGCCCAGGTCATCACCCGCCGCCTGCTCGAAAAGCGGAATTAATTATTGCTGCTAAGCGCCTGATCGAGATCCGCAATCAGCTCATCAACGGCTTCGAGTCCGACTGACAGGCGCAACAGATCGGGCGGGCACGGCGAGTCCGGCCCTTCGATGCTCGCGCGGTGCTCGACCAGGCTCTCGACGCCGCCGAGCGACGTCGCCCGCTTCCAAAGCTCGAGCCGCGCTGCCGTCGCGATCGCAGCCAGTTCGCCGCCCTTGACCCGCACCGACAGCATGCCGCCGAAGCCACCGCTCATCTGCTTGGTGGCGAGTGCGTGTCCGGGCGCCGTCGCGAGACCGGGGTACAGCACGTCTGCCACCTGGTCGTGTGCCGCGAGCGCGCGCGCGAGCGCATCCGCGCTGCGGCACTGATGCGCGACCCGCACATGCAGCGTGCGCATGCCGCGCAGGAGCATCGCCGCCTCGAACGGCCCGAGGATATTGCCGTGCTGGCCGCGCAATCGCGTCACCTCGCCCGCCAGTTCCCCCGCCCCATCGGCAAATGTCAGCGACCCGGCGAGGACATCCGAATGCCCGTTGAGATACTTCGTCGCCGAATGCATCACGACGTCGGCGCCGAGCCTCAGCGGCTGGCTCAGCACCGGTGTCGCACACGTCGAATCCACCGCCAGCACGGCACCGGCCCAGTTCGCGATCGCAGCGACGGCGCGGATGTCGGCGATCTGCCACAGCGGATTGGCCGGCGTCTCGAGCCAAACCAGCTGCGTTTCGCCCGGCCTGATCGCGCGCGCGATGAGATCGCTGTCGGAGCTGTCGACGAACGTCGTCTCGATACCGAACTTCGGCGCTTCCTTGGCCAGCCAGTCGCGCAGCGACCAGTACATCACCTTCGGCGCGATCACGTGCGCCGGTTTCGCGAGGCTGAGGAACAGTGACACCGCCGCCGACATGCCCGACCCGAACAGCAGGCTCCGCTCGCCCTGCTCCAGTGCCGTGATCACGCCCTCGGCCTGGCGCACCGTCGCGTTGTCCGGCCGCCCGTAGATGAATTCCTTGGGATAGCCGAGATCACCCTCGCGCTCATAGGTCGTCGTGATGTGGATCGGCGGCGTGATCGCGCCGGTCTCGGAATCGACGGTACCGCCGGCTTGCGCGGCAAAGGTTTCGGCGGTCAGGGCTTTCGGCATGGCACGGGCTCGGCGTTGGTAGCGGATCACCGACAGTTTTGAGCACCTTCACGCCCCAACGGCAAGCGCCGCCTTCGCGTGCCAAGCGGCATGCGCTCCATCACACCTCGAACGGCCGTTCAGTTCGGCCGCATCTCACCGATCGCCGGTGCATCCTGATCGATGTACTCGACCGTCGGATCACCCGTGCGCCCATACCCCCACCACACCTTGAAGCCGAGCCGCGCCTTGGTCTCGTCGGACAGTGTCGCCAAGACTTCCGGCCGCGTACCGACCGTGTAGTTCTCCTGCGCACGATACTGCGGCCCGCAAAGGGTGAGGATCATCGCGTGGCGTTCGGTATTGCCGATATTCGCCCCGGTCCCGTGCCACACGCGGCCATCCGTAATGATCGCGCAGCCCGGCGGGCCGACAGCAGCAACGGTCTCGACATCCTTGTCGCGTTCCGGGTCCGGATGCCGGCCGGCGCGGTGACTGCCCGGCACGATCCGCGTCCCGCCGTTCTCCTCGGTCATGCCGTTCAGCATGTAGAGCACGTTCGAGCAGGCCGCCGGCGCGATCATCTCGCGGTTGTCGTCATCGATCGTCTCGTCGCAATCGAACGTCGAGCGTGTCATCGACCCGACCGGCAGATTGCGCCGCATCGCCCGCGTCGGCTCCGGCGCCCACCACTGGTCGGTGTGCAGCGGCATCTTCACCCCGCCCGGCTTGGCGATATTCGCGCTGAAGCTCGAGACGAGGAATTCGTCGCCGAGCACATGGCCGACCAGTTCGTTGACCCGGTCCTGCTCGAGCGCCTCGATGAAGCACGCGCCCTTGTTGACCAGCATCCACACGCGCTGGTTGATACCGCCGTTCTCGGCCTTGAACGCGTCCGCGCGCAGGCGGCCATCGGCATCGCGGAACGCACCCCACTGCTGCTTCGGGCCGCCATCCTCGAACGCCTCGCCGAACTGCTTTTCCGCCGCCGCCTGCTCATCGAGCCGCGCCATGCAACGGTCGTTGAGCGCCGCTGGTAGCGCATTTTCGAGCAGGCAGTAGCCCCAGTGATCGATGTCTTGCCGGGCCCGGTCCAGGTCCTCGGTCGGTTGCGGCAGATCACGGACATTCCAAGTCATGGGTCGGCTCCTGGCAACTGCAGGCGGCGGCACCCCGGGCACCGCCGCACTTGGTCTCCAGAAGAGGGAGCGACGCCGCCCCCGGTGTCAATCAACCATCCGATATCCGCGCCGCACCATCGTTGTGTCGGATCGCCGCCGACCGGGGCCTGATCGCCCGGTGCCGCGAACCGCGATTGCTACAAGGCCTTGAGAAATCTCCGCAGGTCACGCTCCGCGCGCCGTTCACCGGCATTGACGAAATACACGATGACGACGACCTGGTCCGGAAAACACGCAAAGTCGACGCTGCCGTCCTCATAGAACACTCTGCGCGTGAAGTCGGCTCTCACAGTGCGAACATAGTTCGGGGATTGGCGCTCCCGCTCGATGATCCGATCGACCTTGCGCACGCATTGCCGGTCGCTCAACCCGCCGAGTGACCGGCCTTGGGTTGCGATGCGCTCGGCGAATGCCGAACCGACCAGCGACGCGAACACCGTGATAGCGACGATGCCCGCAATGAAACGACTCCTGACGTATGTCACAGATAGGACTCCTTACTGACCGTCTCAAAGATTGAGGTCGCCAACATCCTGAATTGACATGATTAACTCTTGAAAATCCGATGAAGAATGAGATGCAGCGCGGCGCTCAGACCGGCGCATTGTCTGCCATCGCTGGATGTGGCGACGCAGCCTGTCGCGGCCGACGACACGTCATCGCCGCGCCCCATCGCCATCACTCCGTCGATATCGACACTGGGCACGCCGGGCCGGTACGCACAGGCAACACTTTCGCCTATCGTGCGCTGCGAACCCACACATCGTTGCAAAGGTAGCGTCTTGGCCCCAGCAAGCTCTGAAAACTCAGCCGATGTCATCGTCGTCGGCAGCGGCATTGCCGGCCTCTCGGCCGCCGTTACGGCCGCACAGGGCGGCGCCCGTGTCATCCTCCTCGAGCGCGCACCACGCGAAGACCGCGGCGGCAACACCCGCTGGACCGACGCCTACCTGCGCATGAAGAGCGAACATGAGGTCGCCGATGATTTCGAGACGCACTTTATGGCCAACGCCGGCCACCATCTCGATCCATCCTTGGTCCAGGAAACAGCCAGCGATTTTGCGAGCCGTAGCGCCATCGTCAAGACCCTCGGTATGACGGACCCGGATGTCATTGCAACCTTCGCCGAACAGGCCGGTCCAACAGTGCAATGGCTGAAAACTTTCGGCCTCAGTTTCGATTTCCTGCCGAGCTATCTCATCACCACCTGCACCCCGCGTCTTGCTCCGATTGGCGGCGGGCTCGCGCTTGTTGAAACCCTCAGCGACTGGGCCGAAGAAAACGGCATCGACGTGCGCTACGAGACGTCTGCCCGTGGCTTGATCCATGACGAGGACGGCGCTGTTGTCGGTATCATCGCAGCCGGCAAGGGTAATCAGACAACCGATCTGATCGCCCCCTCTGTCATCCTCGCGTGCGGTGGTTTCGAGGGCAATTCCGAGATGCTCGTGCACTACCTCGGCGCGCAGGCCCGCTATCTGCGCCCCGTCGCCCGTGGCGGCTACTACAACAAGGGCGAAGGCATCCGCATGGCACTTGCAGCCGGCGCTGCGCCATGCGGCGACTATAGCCGCTTCCACGCCGAACCGCTCGATCCGCGCTCGGGCGCACCGGAACCGATCGTGTTGATCTTCAACTATGGCGTACTGGTCAACGTCAACGGCGAGCGCTTCGTCGACGAGGCCCCGGCAACCGTCGACGCGACCTATGAGGCCATCACCCGCGAAATCCACGCCCAACCCGAAAGTCTCGCCTATGCGGTATTTGATTCGGGCATCGACGACGTCCCCAATTGGCAGCGATGCGTGCGCTCGGATGTGCCGCCTTTCGCAGCTGAAAAGTTGGATGGCCTCGCGGCCCAAATCGGCATCTCCGCCACCGCTCTTGCCCGCACGATCGATGCCTACAACGCTGCCTGCCCGGCAGATGCATCTGCCTTCAAGCCGCTCGAAACCGACGGTCTCGCAACAGCCGCAGACTTTACGCCATCAAAGTCAAATTGGGCACGCTGCATCGCCAAGCCGCCGTTCCGCGCTTATCCAATCATGTGTGGCAACTGCTTCACGTTCGGCGGGCTCAAGGTCGCCCCCGACGCCCGCGTCCTCAACACCGACGGCGAAGCGATTCCGGGTCTCTATGCGGCGGGCGAAACGATGGGCATCTATTACAGTACCTATACCGGCGCCACCTCCGTCCTGCGCGGCGCCGTCTTCGGTCGCATCGCCGGTCAGGGCGCGGCCCTGCGCCGCGACACGACATAGGCGCACGGCCCACAAGGCCCCGAGCACCGCGGCTCCACTTTCACCCCGCTCAGCCGAACTTGTTTTGGCTCGCCTCAAGCACGTCTTCGTAAGTCCGCAATCCTGTCTGAGGTGCCGACACCAGCACGGCCATGTTACCCGGCTTATGCTCGTTGCGCCGCATACGCATATGCGCCTTCGGTATCTGCGACCACGGGAAGACTTCCGACATGCAAGGGTCGATGCGCCGGTCGATCACCAGCTTATTGGCCTGGCTTGCTTGCAGCAGGTTGGCAAAGTGCGAACCTTGCACGCGCTTTTGGTGCATCCACAGATACCGTGCATCGAGTGTCAGGTTGTACCCGGTCGTCCCGGCACAGATCACGACCATGCCGCCGCGCTTCACAACCTGCACTGAAACCGGAAAAGTCGCTTCGCCCGGGTGCTCGAACACGATATCGACATTCACGCCCTTGCCGGTGATGTCCCAAATGGCCTTGCCGAACTTGCGCATTTCTTTCAGCCACGCACCATATTCAGGCGAGTTAACGGGTGGCAGCTGGCCCCAGCAATCAAACTCCTTGCGGTTGATCACGCCGGTCGCGCCGAGCTGCCGCACGAAGTCGCGTTTGTCGTCTTCTGACACGACGCCGATGGCATTGGCACCAGCCGTCGCACAAAGCTGGATCGCAAACGACCCAAGTCCACCGGATGCCCCCCACACCAACACATTCTGCGCCGGTTTCAGCGTGTTCGGGCGATGTCCGAACAGCATCCGATAGGCCGTAGCCAGCGTCAGCATATAACAAGCGCTCTCCTCCCAGGTAAGATGCTGCGGGCGCGGCATCAGCTGGCGGTCCTGCACCCTTGCAAACTGCGAGAACGATCCATCCGGCGTCTCATAACCCCAGATGCGTTGCGACGTTGAAAACATCGGATCACCGCCGTTGCA